>NZ_JAMPLV010000004.1:0-326413 GCF_028477785.1 Providencia sp. PROV269
GCGCGAAGAATGACGAGCATTAGGCGTTTAAGATCTGGGAAATCTCCACCGCTGATAAATGATACTGACGCGGGCACGCATGCCAAATCGCTAACATACGATTGTATTTTTCCCACATCGGTGTTTGCGAATTAAAGCCATGCGTTCCACTGTCGAAGTGGGTATAACGCCCTTCTGTGTTAACCATAAAGCGAACGTAGCTCAAATAACGTGCTTCTGTTGCAGCATCAAAACCTAAAAATTGCACGCGTCGGCCATCAATGTCTTCCTTGTTAGCCATGTTACTGTAGGAGACTTGCAGTGCATGGTACATTTCCATGATATCAATAACAGTACGGCAGGTGTCTTCACTTAAATGACCGAAGTCTCTGTCTAACTCACGCATTTGTAAACCAAAGCCACGTTCAATAATGGTTTGTAGGCGGCGATAACGTTCTGCATTATCGGGGTCAAGCATGGTCATCATTTTATATTGATTAGATAAGATCAAGCGTTGTGCGTTAGTCATTTCCATCATGGTTCTCCCACTAAAAAGTATGGCTTATCTTCGCATTCAACACCAATCATAGACAGTGAAAACATCGCTTTTATTGATCTAAACATGCTTTTTGCATTACTTATTGTTAAATCTACCTTTTAGTGGAAATCATCCCTTAGATATCTTCCATAAAAGAGCGGTCTAACTGGTTAAATGCACGTTTTAGCAAGTCAGCTAACGCCATATAATCGGGTTGGTGCTCAACCGGCGCCATAGCGATCCCCGCCTCTGTAAACTTATCACGGATCTCATAAAACCAGCTCAATAAGCTAGATGGCAGAGGCGTCGAAGCACGCTTTCCTAACCACCATAGACCTTGCATTGGCAAACTACAGGCAAAAAGTGCCGTAGCAATGGCGGGTCCCAATTGCCCACCTAACGCGATTTGCCATGCTAATGTGAAAATTGCAATCGGTGGCATAAAACGAATACCAAAGCGGACAGCTTTGTTGATGCGAATTTCGGGGAAGATTGGCGACAGTTTTTTTTCCATAGGAAAGGTCTTCAGATAGCGGTTACCTAATCTAAAGCGTTTAAAAAAACCGGGCGGTGTACTTTGTAATGTACTCATGAAACGTTTCCTATCGACTTCTTAAAAACTGAGGCAATAATTTATAGATTGCGCCATAGTAAAATGATAGCACATTTAAGATAACGAAATTATTTCATTACATTTACCTTAAGTTAAGTCACTTTACTAAATATCAGCTATTCTAATAGCAATGTAACCCTGTGCTATAACACCACTTTATACGTCACTTATGATTTTAATCAATCAAAGTCCCTATTTTTAAAAAAAACGTATAAAATATAAAATATTTTTAGTAGAATCTGCCACATTTAGAATTGCTGTTGCATTTGTTACTTTGTAGCTTTATCCATTTTCGAAACTGAAGATAGACAACAGTTATATATATTGGGGTTTTTGGTCGTTATTTCAACACTAGGTGCGAAGGTTTACTTTTATATACCTTGGCAAAAAAGATAGCGCCTGTTTTATCAAACCCCTAGAGGTCTCACGATCTTTAACTTTTTCGCCTTTAACATGATATCAATCATGATGTTTCAGGTCATAAATACGCTAGGCTCTAGCAGTATATTTTTAATCTGAGTCTTTTCATGTTGTTTAAAAGGCTTCACAACAACAATTAACGATAGGTATTTCCATGTCAAGTAAGCTGGTACTGGTTCTTAACTGCGGTAGCTCCTCACTGAAATTCGCCATCATCGACCCAACTAATGGCGATGAATTTTTATCTGGATTAGCTGAGTGCTTTAACCTCCCGGAAGCCCGTATTAAGTGGAAAATGGATGGTGCTAAGAAAGAAGCGCCTTTAGGTGCTGGTGCAGCGCATAGCGAAGCATTGGATTTCATTGTTAACACTATTCTTGCTGAAAAACCTGAGCTATCAGAGCAAATCACCTCCATTGGTCACCGTATTGTTCATGGTGGTGAGAAGTTTACCTCCTCTGTATTAATTACAGACGAAGTGATCGAAGGCATTGAAGCGGCTATTCCATTCGCGCCATTGCATAACCCTGCTCATCTCATCGGTATTGAAGAAGCAAGAAAATCCTTCCCGCATCTGGTCAACAAAAATGTCGCTGTCTTTGATACCGCATTCCATCAGACCATGCCTCAGGAAGCTTATCTGTATGCACTGCCATACGAATTATATTCAGAGCATAGTATCCGTCGCTATGGTGCGCATGGTACAAGCCATTACTATGTTTCCCGTGAAGCTGCGAAAAAGCTTAACAAACCTGTTGATGAGCTCAATGTTATCACTTGCCACTTAGGCAACGGTGGTTCTGTTACTGCCATTGTTAACGGTAAATGTGTTGATACTTCAATGGGCTTAACGCCATTAGAAGGCCTGGTAATGGGAACACGTAGCGGTGATATCGACCCTGCAATTATTTTCCATTTACATGATTCTTTAGGTATGAGCGTTGATCAAATCAACAAAATGCTAACCAAAGAATCTGGGTTATTAGGCTTAACTGGTGTAACAAGCGACTGCCGTTATGTTGAAGATAACTACGGCGCTAAAGAAGACGCAACTCGCGCAATGGATGTTTTCTGCCATCGTTTAGCGAAATACGTTGGTGCATATAGTGCACTGATGGAAGGCCGTCTTGATGCTATCATCTTCACCGGTGGTATTGGTGAAAACTCAGCACAAGTTCGTGAAATCACCTTGAAGAAACTGGCTATCCTTGGTTTCGAATATGACCACGAACGTAACTTAGCGGCACGCTTCGGTAAAGAAGGTTTAATCACTACCGATAATAGCCGTCCAGCGCTGGTTATCGCAACCAATGAAGAGTTGGTTATCGCCCAAGATACTGCGCGCTTAACCGCATAAGTAACTTCTACCGCCAGCAACTTGCTGGCGGTATCGTTTTGTCATTAGAGTAACCGAAAGAAAGAGGTTCCCGTGTCCCGTACAATTATGTTAATACCTACTGGCACCAGCGTTGGCTTAACTAGCGTTAGCCTAGGTGTCGTTCGCTCAATGGAACAAAAAGGTGTTCAATTAAGCGTTTTCAAACCTATCGCACAGCCACGCGTCTCTGGCAATAAAGACCAAACCACTGAAGTCCTGCGTTCTCATTCAAGTATTACCACCATTGTTGAACCACTGACAATGGAATACGTTGAATCGCTACTGACCTCTTCTAAAAAAGATGTGTTAATGGAAGAAATCGTAGCTCGCTATCATGACCACACAAAAAATGCGGAAGTAATTTTAATTGAAGGTTTAGTGCCAACGCGTAAACACTCATTTGCTCAATCATTAAACTATGAAATTGCCAAAACATTAGGTGCAGAAATTGTTTTCGTCACTGCACCAGGCAACAGCTCTATCCCACAAATGCAAGAGCGTTTAGAGTTAGTACGTAACGAATTTGGTGGCCAACGTAATAAAAATATTATTGGTGTGATCATCAACAAGGTGAATGCCCCTGTTGATGAACAAGGTCGTACTCGCCCTGACCTATCTGAAATTTTTGACGATTCAACTAAAGCGACTGTGGCTAACCTCGATACTAAGCAACTTTCTGCGCTGAATCTGCCGGTTCTGGCATCTATTCCATGGAACTTCGATTTAATTGCCACCCGTGCAATTGACATGGCAAAACACTTAGGTGCAGAGATTGTTAATGAAGGCGAAATCAAAACTCGTCGCGTTAAATCTGTGACTTTCTGCGCACGTAGCATCCCGCACATGCTTGAACACTTCCGTCCAGGCTCATTATTAGTGACCTCAGCGGATCGTCCTGATGTATTAGTTTCTGCATCACTGGCGGCAATGAACGGAGTTGAAATCGGTGCAGTTCTACTAACTGGTGGCTATAACATCGATGCGCCTATTCGCCAACTTTGTGAACAAGCCTTCGAAACTGGCTTGCCTGTTTTCATGGTGAAAAGCAATACATGGCAAACATCGCTGAATTTACAAAGCTTTAGCTTAGAAGTTCCAGCGGATGACCATGAGCGTATTGAAAAAATTCAAAACTATGTCGCTCGTCATATTAGTAGCGACTGGATTGAATCATTGGTTGCAGACTCTGAGCGCCCTAACCGCTTATCACCTCCTGCATTCCGTTATCAGTTAACAGAGTTAGCTCGTAAAGCGGGCAAGCGTATTGTTCTTCCTGAAGGCGATGAACCACGCACAGTTAAAGCTGCATCTATCTGTGCAGAGCGCGGCATTGCAACTTGCGTACTGTTAGGTAACCCAGAAGATATTCGTCGTGTTGCTTCCGCACAAGGTATTGAACTCGGTACCGGCATTGAAATTGTTGACCCAGTTAAAGTACGCGAAGAATACGTTGCTCGTCTTGTTGAATTACGTAAGAGCAAAGGAATGACAGAGGTTGTTGCTCGTGAGCAGTTAGAAGATAACGTCGTATTAGGGACATTAATGCTGGAAAAAGGCGAAGTTGATGGCCTAGTTTCTGGTGCTGTTCATACGACAGCAAATACCATCCGTCCACCGCTGCAATTAATTAAAACAGCGCCGGGCAGCTCATTAGTTTCTTCCGTCTTCTTTATGCTATTACCTGAACAAGTATTTGTTTATGGTGACTGTGCTATCAATCCAGACCCAACTGCAGAGCAATTATCAGAAATCGCTATCCAATCTGCTGATTCTGCAAAAGCATTCGGTATTGACCCACGCGTTGCGATGATTTCTTACTCTACAGGTGATTCAGGTGCTGGTAGTGATGTTGAGAAAGTGCGTGAAGCAACCCGTTTAGCGCAAGAAAAACGCCCAGATCTGATGATTGATGGCCCATTACAGTACGATGCCGCGGTAATGGCTGATGTGGCTAAATCCAAAGCGCCTAATTCGCCAGTTGCAGGTAAAGCGACCGTATTTATCTTCCCAGACTTAAATACTGGTAACACCACGTATAAAGCCGTACAACGTTCTGCTGACCTTGTCTCCATCGGTCCAATGTTGCAAGGTATGCGTAAACCAGTCAATGACTTGTCTCGTGGTGCGTTAGTTGATGACATCGTTTATACCGTTGCGTTAACCGCTATCCAAGCAGTACAAAACGAAAACGCTTAACTAAAATTTCATTTATCTTTTATAAGTAAAAAATGCCAACCAGTTCAAACTGATTGGCATTTTTTTTATGATGATAAAGACTGAATTATCACTTAAAAATATTATCCTATTTGTCGAAGGTGCAAGTCATAGATGTACTCATTCACCTTTGCCTGCTCAAGATAAACCACCTGTATTTGCAATGGAAGTTCAATACCCGGGTCGATAGTATGTCCACTCGTATTACCTAAAATAACATTTCCACCCACTTCTTCCTTCGTCAACCAGTTTTTTTGACTTTCATACCAGTTTTCAGAAACTTTAGCACCAGCTGGTAATTGGAATGTGAGTTGCCATTTATTAACGCGTGTATTTTGTGATTTTAATGTCAACATGTAGCTGTAAAGATAACCACCTTCCCCAGCCCAACTAGCTTGATACTGTTGTAAAACTTCTAATTCTCTTTCTGCTGTCACCGTAATCGCAGAAATTGCATTATTATTACCTTCATTTTCATAGCCTTTCGGTAGTGTCAGGCTACAGGCTAATTGCGTATCACCTACTGTCGTTAAGCTTGCATTTAATGGAATATTAACAACCTTTGAACTATTTCGGTCTATATCAACCGTTGAGCCAAATTCACCCACTATAACAAGAGAGCTATTCCCTGAATTCGCATTTATAATCGCACTACGAACCAATGTATCACTGTTATTCGTGATCTTAAGTGGGACTGACTTTGACTCTCCGGTTAATAACGTAACTTGTGTATCTATCGTTAAATTTAATTCAACCCTAGCTTTTACCTCGACTTTTACATCATAAGTATTACTTCCCTGATTAATAACACCAATCGGAGTGTGGATCCGAACACTTAATAGTGTTTCACCCGTATTCTTCCCTTCAAGAGATACAGGGATTGTGGTGATCATATTTGAGTGAAGATCAATTAATTCAGGGTATGAAATGACATTGGCTACATCACTATTTTTTGTGGTTATCTCTAATGTGACACCATAAACAGCAACATTGCCTTTATTAACTATATCAATTTCAATATTATTAACTTTACCTAATGTACTTTGGAGAGGGCTTTCAGAAGATATTTCTAAAGTAACTAACTCAACGGGGGCAGCAACAACAGAACGTGTTAGATCATTCCAACCTAAACCAACCAGTGACGCGATTGAAGACAATGCAGGGACTCGTAATATTTCACCATCAAGATTAAGACCTGCGACAAGCGTAGCTGCTTTAGACATATTGTTAACAACACAGGAAACGCCATCATGATGCCCCACATCAAATCCATATGATTCAAGTTCCTTCTGATCAAGTTGAATATCTGGAGATATTAAAAGAATATCGCCAATTTCTGAATTGTTATAATCAATATTTGTATAGAGTGCTAATTTATTAGGTGGGCATTTATCTTTTCCTTTCTGATTTTTCAATAATTCAACTGACTCATTTTTTTTCATAATAAGAATCCTTCATATCAAATAATATTTAAGCGTGTAAAAACTTAAGAAATCCACCTTTTAAAACAGTAAGAAATTAGCCTAAAGGAAGATTCATATAAGTAGCTTAAATTACTATAAGGTTAAATTTATTGCTGACAAGATAAATAAGATAATAATATTCATCAATTGATTGTTAATTATTAAATGAATTTAAATTCAAACTAATCAAATAAAAAATACACCCTGCGATATAATCACAAGGTGCAATATTAATAAAAAATTAAAATATCACTTGTTACTTTGTTTTGCTAAATAATGAAATTATTACCGCCACAATAATATTCAGAATAAATGCAGCAATACCGATATTCATGAAACTTAAACTTTCCCCTAACCAAGGGAACAATTGCGCTAAAGAAATTTTCTCGATATAGGTTACCGCGAGAAATAAAACCCCCGCGGAAATCCCACAAATAGCGCCCGCAGGGGTCATTGGATTTTTCTGTTTAAAACTCATCAACAAAGCTGGGAAAAACTGCGCAACAATATTGACCCCGAGTAACATAATAGCCACCAAGGTATCGTTACTGTGGAAAATAAAATACAAGCTGACTAACGCAACGACAGGCACCATAAAGCGTGCATAAACACCAGACTGGCGTTTTTCTTCACTCACCCCCATCGCTTTTTGTACAACTCCCGCTAACATATTAGAGGTGGTTAGTAGCAACATTGAACCAGGGACGAGTGCCGTTAACATTCCAGCAGCACCAATAAAACCGACCACAATAGGTGAGAAGGTGCTTTTAGATATCTCAAACAACGATAAATCCACAGCTGAACCTTCAAGATGCGGAATTTGTAATATAGACGCATAACCCACAAAAAATGCAAATAACATAATTAAGCTATAGGCAGGAATTAAAATACTATTGCGTTTTAAGGATTTTTCATCTTTAGCCGTAAATACCGCAGCCATATAATGTGGCCAACAGAAATAGGCAACCACAGATAAGAATATTGTGGAAATATACCAAGGGATATTTAGACCCGTTTCGGAGAATGTTAAAAAGCTTGGCATCGCCGTATCTATCGCTTTAAACATCTCCCCAAAGCTACCGTAATAATGAAGTGGGATATAAATACCAATAAATACGACCACAATTAAAATCATTAAATCTTTCAGTGCTGATGTCCAAGCTGACCCATGAATACCGGAGATCATCACAAACAACGTCACTGCAATAATTCCAATCCATATGGCAATATCTGCAGGAATTGCGCCATAAGACGCTTGTGAAACAATAATGCCTAATCCTTTAAGCTGCAAAACAAATAAAGGCACCATCGCAGCAATAGAAATCAAGCTAATTAATAACCCTAACCCCGGGCTTTGGTATTTCTTGGTAAATAACTCAGAAATCGTTCTGACATCATTATCTTTTGCAAAGCGCCATACTCTTGGGTGTACCCAGTATAAAAAGATCCCCATAAAAGCATTGACCGCTAAGGTATATAAAATTGCAGGTCCTTTACCGTAAGCCCAGCCGCTTCCACCAAGAAAAGTAAACGTGGTATATATTTCCCCTGCACTTAGAAGGAAAACCAGCAATGCACCATAGCTGCGCCCACCGACAGACCACCCTTCGTGATCCATCGTTTTGCCCTTTTTAGCACGGATAGCAAGATAAATGCTAAATAGGAAAAAAATTGTAATAATAATTAATGCGGAACTCATGATGTTTCCTTCGTATTTTTATTATCTAATACATTGATTAATAACATAACTAAGGCTGTAACAATCACCCATGAGACAATCCAGAACATTAAAAATGGCAAGCCCATAACAAAAGGCTCTACTTGATTGGCATAATAGATACCTACGGTTAATGCGAGGATTGGAAAAATAACTAAATAATGATACCACTTCATATACCACCCCTTATTCCACTGGCCCGAAAGAAATTAATTCACGAGGCAAATGACTTAACATTTCTACTCCGTCTTCAGTAATAAGCAGCATATCTTCAATCATAATGCCACCAACACCAATCCCGTAATACGGCGTTTCTAAACTCATCACCATCCCAGCTCTAAATATTTCTGTCGTCGCAGCGCTCACAAAAGGGGCTTCTTCTAACCCAACGAACACCCCATCACCATGGCCTAGGTGCCCACGATTATAATGAGGCAAACCTGAAGAACGAATGAGAGCCATTGTTTCATTAAAAACATCACTTAATGCAACGCCAGGTGCAACTCGGCTTAACATATATTGATGACCTTTTAAGATAGTTTGATAAATATCAGCGACTTTTTCATTCGGTTGACCAACCACAAATGTCCTTGCAATATCTGCACCGTAACCAGCCACATCAACACCACAATCAAATTTAATTAAGTCACCTTCTTTTGCTGGTTGATCATCTGGGATCATTTTGGGTGAAAAATTACTGCCCACTGAAATTAAATTGAAGCGACTATAGTTCGTTTCAGGGAATTCCATCACTTTAGCTTTAAAAGCAGCGGTTAATTCCGCTGAAGTACAGCCAACCCTGATTAATTTACTCGCAGCAGCGATACCGGCTTCTGTAATTTGTGCGGATTTTCTGAGATGAGCAATTTCCCACTCACTTTTAATCATGCGTAATTCATTAAATAACGGCGAAGAATCAACCAAATTTAAACCAGGAATAATCCTATCCAACCATACCTTACCAGTATGTGTAATTTGGTTTAATTCAATCGCAACCGGTTTTCCATAAACCCCCGCTTCAGACAACGCTTCTTTGAGTAAATTGAAAATTGTTTCTATTGGGCTATTAATTGGCCTTGGTTTTACCACTTTGCCATTTTCCGGGTTGTAAGGGTCGTCTACATCCACCCAAATTGGAAATGTTTTAATCTTTGCATTAGGCATTTGAAGTGACAAGTTTACTGCTTCAAATTCATTCATAATAACCAATGATTCTATGGAAGGATCGCGAAAAATAACCGCAATCGCAGAGCCTGTTTGCCTGAAAGTATACATAAAGAAGCTCGCAAAACCGGTTAGGTGATAGAAGTTATCACCCACGGTTGCGATTAATGCTTCAATTCCTTCACGCTCCATAATCTCGCGAGCTTTATTGGTTACGTTCTCAAGGTGTTGTTGTTTCAAAAAAGTATTCTGTTTATCAATTGTCATTTTTATTCTCTCGAAGCGTTATATATACATCAAGCAGTGCATCATATCGCAAACGATAAATGTTAAGTTCTGTCACATTATATCTAGTGTGGAAATGAATACATCGTTTAGCATGCAAGTTGGTTATAACTAATCGTTATATATTAGCCAGAAATTAACTTTGCTAGAGATTTGATTTTGGGAGAAAAAAATTAAAGGGCTAAATAAAACAGCCCTTTAATAATTTAAATCTGATCGGTTATGAATTTTCAGCACAAGTGATGGTTTTTTCTAACTCATTATTGCGAGTTAACCATAAGGAAAGTGCTTTGAGTGAATCTGGCGTAAATTCATCACAGCGCGCGCTGATCTCTTTAGGGGTCAACCAACTGACTTCAACAACTTCAGATTCTTGTAAAGCAAATGGACCATGACTCACACAGCTAAACAACCCACCCCATACACGACAATGCGCATCTTCAAAATAAAAATGGCCATGTTCCGCAAAAGGAACGCCTGCAATACCCAGCTCTTCTTCAGCTTCGCGCTTTGCAGAATCAAGGATGTTTTCCCCTTTTGTCACGACTCCACCTGCTGTTGCGTCGAGGAAACCAGGGTGAAAATCTTTAATATCAGTGCGTCGTTGAACCAATATTTTGCCCATTCCATCATGAACAACAATGTAAGTTGCACGGTGGCGTAGGTTTTCTGCCCGCATTTGGCTACGTGTTGCCTGAGCAATCACCGTATTGTCTTCATCAACAATATCGACCCATTCAACGACTTCGGTTGGTTGTTCCATCCTGTAAACCTTTTATTTTTAAGCTAAAAATGCTTATATCATTAGACTGATTATTATTGTATGCCAGACAATACCAATCCGCATTGATCCGCACCTATGGAGATGATCCTAGCTGAATTTGTAATTAGTTGCCATCATAAAAAGCACTTCTTTATTGCAATGATAATGAAGCCAGGTTTCTTTATGATACTCCAAGCAAATCATACAAATTGTATTCACAAATGCTATAGTTAAATCATAATGCTGTAGTTTGTTACTGATCTCAGGGATATCCCCTAAATAGTTCAAATTGCAGCTAGGCGCTAAGAGATGGCATCTTTAGGAGCATACACAAGTATGTGACTAAGGTGATAGAACGCAAGCAACAACGCTGCGGTTTGAAATATGACGGGGATGGCGATGAAAATACTCATAACAGGCGGCACCGGGCTAATCGGAACACCACTTATCCAAAAACTGATTTCTCTTGGGCATCAGGTTACTGTGTTAAGCCGTTCTCCGCAAAAAGTTTATAGCCATTTTTGTAAGGCTGTTGAGTGCTGGACGTCTCTTAATGAGCAAACTCACCTGAATGACTTTGATGCTGTTATTAATCTTGCTGGCGAACCGATCGCTGATAAGCGCTGGACCGAAGAACAAAAAAAGTTATTGTGTGATAGTCGTTGGAAATTGACACAAAAGCTAAGCGAATTAATCCTCGCCAGTGAAACGCCACCACAGGTATTTTTATCAGGTTCTGCTGTTGGTTATTATGGTAACCAAGGCCAGTCAGTCGTAACTGAAGACGAACAACCCCACGATGAATTTACTCACCAACTCACACAGCATTGGGAAGCATTAGCCGTTAATGCACAATCGGAAAAAACTCGCGTTTGTTTACTACGCACTGGCCTAGTGCTATCGGCGAATGGCGGTTTACTGGCTAAAATTCTCCCCATTTTCAAAATGGGAGCGGGAGGTCCAATAGGTGACGGAAAACAATACATGCCATGGATACATATCAACGATATGGTTCGGGCAATTTGTTTTCTATTGGATAGCCCTACTCTTTCTGGGCCCTTTAATATGACCTCACCTTATCCAGTCCATAATGACTTATTTTCTGCCACGTTAGGTGATGTTCTCAATCGCCCTTCATTTGTGCGAACACCCGCTTTTGTGATTAAGGCCATCATGGGGGAATCTGCAGCGTTGGTATTGGGTGGTCAACAGGCAATTCCCAAAAGGTTGGAAGAAGCAGGATTCCAGTTTGAACATATAGAATTAAAAGAAGCACTTACTGACTTGCTTATTCCACATACAGATGAATAAGGGTTATTTCACCCCTTGCCAGCGGTGAAATAGGTCTTGTTCCAGTTCGATATCAAACTGATCAAGGATGCGATTCACCGTTTGGTCTACAATATCTTGGATTGTTTCAGGTTGGTGATAAAACGCTGGCATCGGAGGCATGATCACGGCTCCCATCTCTGCCGCTTGTACCATTAAACGCAAATGGCCAACATGCAAAGGCGTTTCACGCACACCCAGCACTAGCTTTTTGCCTTCTTTGAGGACCACATCGGCAGCTCTTGTGACTAATGTATCCGTGTAGCTATGAACAATGCCAGACAGTGTCTTCATGGTGCAGGGCATGATCACCATTCCAGCAGTGCGAAACGAACCTGAAGAAATTGCAGCGGCGATATCGCGACTATCATAGTTATGGTCAGCTAACTGCTGAACCTCTTTTACACTGTAGTCAGTTTCTAATGCTAATGTTTGGCGGGCAGCTGCACTCATCACCAAATGGGTTTCTACCTCTTTGACAGGCTTCAACACTTCAAGCAAACGGACGCCATAAATAGCCCCACTCGCCCCTGTTAACCCAATGATCAGTTTTTTCATTTCGCTGCCCTATTCACGATAACTCAGCGCATTATATACAATATTCACTAAAATTGCAGATACCAACAATGCTGCAATCCTATCTATAACGAAAATTTAAGCCATCAGCCACAATCCCAATTATACACGACTCGACTAAAATCTCTTTTCTTCAGGTCATCAGGGGGAATAAAGAAATTACCCACTCCCATATCTCCCCACATAATCCCTATTTCATAATCGGTATTTATTTGGAGAAGTAATTCATATTGTTGAATATCTTTTTCGTATTCTCTTGGGTCGGTTTGAGTGAAGAACGGATAACCGCCTATGCAATGTGCCCCTGATTCAAAAGTATCACTGTAAGGCTCAACCCATTCGTCGTAAAAGTCTTCACCGTCAAATTGGTCCTCATAATCATAGAGGTTATCAACCCCTAATATTTTCTGACCAAATTGGAAATCATCGATGCTGATGAACTGTTCCGCAGGCGTATATTCAATACTGTATTGGTGATCTATAGGGGTATAGTAATCATCGGAATGAGCCGCAATCACGGCAGAAAAATCTTGAGTTAATTGGCTGGCATCTTCAATAATATCTTCCCAATAAATAATGCGGAAATCTTCCTGTTTTTGCCTTTGTTCAAAGTCAGCTCCATATAAGTCATCACCACCAATAAAAAACTGTAAAATACCCTTTTCAGGGTAATTTTCTAATTTAGGCATTTGTGCAAAGTTAATTTGGGCAAGTAACTTGAGCGGCGTTCCTGCGCTATTCGTCGGATACTTTTCATTTATTGGCAAATACGGCATTCCCCCGACACGACTATCCCATAAAATATAGTCTTCAACTGGGGTTAACGTCATTTCAACAAGGGATTTTTTAGTGGATTTGATTTTATCTACAAAAGGTTTAATCACATCAGGAAGGGAGTTGAAATCAGCCATATATCGCTCCAAATAGGCAGTTAATGTCCCTCTAGCTTACTCGATTTTTACGTATTTTAAATCAGATATAACTGTAACTTAGGCCTTCATTTGACGTCATAGTTTTCTTGATATTTTAGGCTACAGATTAAAGATGGGAAAAATCAGAATCACTGTGGATTTTCTATATAGTTAGGGTTACAGCTAGGCGGCTAGCAAAGAGACCCTAGGAGCGCAGAAAACTACGTGACTAGGGCGAATTTGTGAAGCCAACAACGCTGTAGCCCAAACCATGACGAAAATTGACGAAAATTTAGCCTTCGTTATAAATCTCTAGGTCTTCAACCTCACTCTGATCCTTCAACTTTAACTCATCGTCCTTACGTAGGTTTTCCAAATAATCTAAATAACTTTGGTCGATATCTTTGGTCACATATATGCCATCAAATACGGAGCACTCAAATTCGGTGATTTCAGGGTTTTCTTCACGGACGGCAGCGACTAAATCGGTTAAATCTTGGAAAATTAGCCCATCTGCACCGATAAGTTTGCGAATTTCATCCACTTCGCGACCGTGTGCTATTAACTCATTTGCATTTGGCATATCAATGCCATATACGTTCGGAAAACGCACTTCCGGTGCCGCTGAAGCAAAGTAAACATTTTTTGCTCCCGCTTCCCGCGCGAGTTCAACGATTTGCTCAGATGTTGTGCCGCGAACAATGGAGTCATCAATGAGTAAAACGTTTTTATCACGAAACTCTGCACGGTTCGCATTGAGCTTACGACGGACTGATTTGCGACGCTCTTGTTGACCCGGCATGATAAACGTACGACCAACATAACGATTTTTCACAAAACCTTGGCGGTAAGGTTTATCCAGAATATGTGCGATTTCTAGTGCGATATCACACGATGTTTCTGGAATAGGAATTACCACATCGATGTTTAAATCTTCCCATTCTCGAGCAATTTTGGCGCCCAATTTTTGCCCCATGCGTAATCTTGCGTTATACACAGACACTTTATCAATAAAGGAGTCTTGGCGAGCAAAATATACATATTCAAAGATACATGGGGTCAATTGCGGGTTATCAGAACATTGGCGTGTAAATAATTGCCCTTTTTCTGTCACATAGACCGCTTCACCTGGAGCAACATCGCGTAAAAATTCGAACCCTAAAGTATCAAGCGCAACACTTTCTGAAGCGACCATATATTCATGCTCACCGCTTTCAGTAATGCGGCGCCCTAGTACTAATGGGCGAATACCATGAGGGTCACGGAAAGCTAACATTCCATGACCGATAATTAGTGCCACACAAGCATATGCGCCACGTAGTTTTTTGTGCATGGCTGACACCGCACTGAAAACATTGTCTGGCTCAAGAGGGAAATGATCAAACCTATCAAGCTCATGCGCTAATACGTTCAGTAATATCTCAGAATCAGAAGTAGTATTCACATGGCGACGCGCTGTTTCAAATAAACTCCGAGTGAGCTCATGAGCGTTTGTCAGATTACCATTATGTGCAAGTGTAATACCAAAAGGTGAGTTTACGTAGAAAGGCTGCGCCTCAGAAGCGCTCGAGCTACCAGCTGTTGGATAACGGACATGCCCTAACCCCATGCAGCCTTGTAATCTCAACATATGACGTGTTTCAAACACATCTTTAACAAGACCATTTGCTTTGCGTAAACGAATGTTGTTTTTGCCATCAATCGTGGCAATACCTGCTGCATCTTGCCCACGATGCTGAAGCACCGTGAGAGCATCATAAATTGATTGGTTTACCGGTGTAACACCGGCGATACCGACAATACCGCACATTTAGTCTTTCCTCATCAGCCAGACGGAGAAATGTTCTCCGGTAGGAAACTTGACGCATTTTGCAGGTAGTCAAAAAACCACCTGATTATATGACTGAACTGCGGAATAAGTTCCGAACGCTGCCAATCCTCACTTTGAGGTAATGGTGTAAATGTGTCGAGAAAAAACAGTAATGCCGAAACTATTAACACACCACGCAGCGCACCGAAGCAGATCCCCAGAACTCGATCTGTACCTGATAGCCCGGTTTTTTGTACTAACGAGCTAATCACATAGTTCACCACCGCGCCAACAATTAATGTGGCAATAAACAATGCAGCGATAGCAATGCCATTTCTAACCAGCACATCCTCAAAACGAGTAAAGTAGCCCGCTAAGTAAGGATAAAACGTACTCGCAACAAAAAAAGCACAGCCCCATGTAACCAGAGAGAGCGCCTCTCGTACAAAACCACGGATCAAGCTAACTAGTGCCGAGAAGCCAATAATGGCGATAATTGTGTAATCTATCCAGACCATATTTCATTCCAAAATTCGCACTCACGACATCAGCGAAGTGCATTCTAACAGAAAACGAAAACGTTTGCGTAACCATTTTTCTATCAAATTTAAAAAAATAGCGGCGAAAATAAAAAATCATAATCGCCGCAGTAAGTTACTAAATCCCCTTACCTTTTAGGGATTATTTAAATTCTATTTTAAGGTTTATAGCTTTGGATTATCCCTTTCGTCCCCGTAATCTTATTCAGTTCTGGTAAAGCTGCTTCTAGCCTCTGCCTTGAAGCCTCAGGCCCAACGTAGATCCGTGTAAGTTTATTATTCACTGGTTTGGCAGGAACCGTATAAACTTGGTAACCGGACAACCTTAGTTTAGCGACAATCTCTTCAACTTTACTTGCATTGTTCAATGCAATCACTTGCACAACAAACGCTTTGCCCTGTGGTTGAGGCTTAGGTTCTGGCTTAGGCTCGGGTTTTGGTTGTGGTTTCGGCTCAACTTTAGGTTCAGGCTTAGGCTCCGGCTTGACGGGTTCAACTACGCTCGGCGCAGGAGTTGTCGTCGATGGCTGAGTTTCAACCTGCTCATTTTGTTGCTGCGTAATGGCTTCTGACAACATGGCTTCAGAAGCACCTTCTGAAGAAGCGGTGGTAGTCGTACTCACAATAGGCGCTATTGCTTCAATATCTTCTTCATCACCCGGTTTAGGGATAATAGGAATGGCCGCAAATTCATTTTCATTGTATTTCTTATCGCCATCAAGCAGAGCAGGAAGCACAATAACTCCCACTGCAACAAGCACAATGGCGCCAGCAAGTCGATTCTGAAATTTACTAGCCACCGGCACTATCCTTCTTGATTTTCCAATAACATCATGACGTGAGCAACGGTATGAAATGACCCGCACACCACAATCACATCTTGCTCGTTTGCATCGATGCAAGCTTGCTGCCACGCTTTTTCTACGCTGTCAAACTGGTTAGCTGTCGGTAAATGTTGACTCAGTTGAGCCACATCAGCCCCCCTAAACTCAGTTAATGGCGCAAGGTACCAATTGGTGACTTGTTGTGATAAACACTCAAGCGTACCTTTGATGTCTTTATCACCTAGCATCCCGACAACCGCACGAATATGACGACCTTTAGTTTCAGGCAAGGCAGCCAATTTACTAACTAAGTACCCTGCTGCATGAGGGTTATGCGCCACATCCAAGATCATCAACGGTTTTTCACCGACAATTTGGAAGCGCCCCGGTAATTGAGCTGATTTCAAACCTTGATGAATAGTGGACTCAGTCACTTTTTGGGCAAAATCAGCATCAATTTCCAATAAGCAACTCACCACACCTAGCGCTGTTGCTGCGTTCGCTAAAGGCACATTCGGTAACGGTAAATTATGCCATTCACGCTGTGAACTTTGCCATGACCAACTATTTGCTTGCTCACTGTATTGCCAATCCGCCCCACGACGAAATAGCTTCGTACCTAAATGCTCAGCCACTTGACTGATTGAAGCTGGCATATCCGGCTCACCAACCACACCATAATGGCCAGCACGGAAGATACCAGCTTTTTCATAACCAATATGTTCACGGTCTGAACCAAGCCAATCAGTGTGATCAAGTGCGATACTGGTGATTGCGGCTATATCTGCATCAACGACATTTGTCGCGTCTAACCGCCCACCTAAACCGACTTCTAAAATCACAATATCGAGTTTAGCTTGTTTAAATAGCTGTAACGCCGCCAAAGTGCCATATTCAAAATAGGTGAGAGAAATATCTGCTCGCTGAGCTTCAATTATGGCAAATGCCTCGCAGAAATCAGACTCGGGAAGTTCTTGGCCTTGAATACGAACGCGTTCGGTATAACGGATAAGATGCGGTGAACTGTATACCCCAACTTTTAACCCAGACGCCATAAATATGGACTCTAGTGTATGACAAGTTGTCCCTTTCCCGTTGGTTCCCGTCACAGTGATAACTTTGGGAGCAGGCTGTGTTAGGTTCATTTTCCTAGCAACTTGACCGACTCGCTCCAACCCCATATCAATATTTTGGCTATGTAAGTCGGTGAGATAAGAAAGCCAAGCCTCCAATGGAGACTTGGCATTAGGAATGATTAGATTACTCATCATCTTTTTTATGCTTTTCAGAATCCTTTTTTGGCTCTTGGGCATCAAGTTCATCAACGGCATCGATGTCGATTTCAACCGTTTCCGCTACGATGATTGGTGTCTCATTAAAGCTTGGTTTATTGGTTAACATCGCCAATATTTCAGCTAAACGGTCACGCATCTCAGGGCGGCGAACTATCATGTCAATCGCGCCTTTCTCAAGTAAGAATTCACTGCGTTGGAAGCCTTGCGGTAATTTTTCGCGAACAGTTTGCTCGATAACACGTGGCCCTGCGAAACCAATTAACGCTTTCGGCTCTGCCACGTTAATATCACCTAACATTGCTAAACTTGCAGACACCCCACCCATGGTTGGGTCAGTTAATACTGAAATGTAAGGTAAGCCACGCTCTTGCAATTTTGCTAATGCGGCACTGGTTTTGGCCATCTGCATTAATGATAACAGTGCTTCTTGCATACGCGCACCGCCACTTGAAGAGAAACATACCAACGGGCAGTTATCTTCCAAAGCTTGTTCGACAGCACGGACAAAACGTGCACCGACAACTGAAGCCATTGAACCGCCCATAAAGGCGAATTCAAACGCTGCAGCCACTACTGGCATGCCTTTCAACGTGCCTTTCATCACGACGATCGCGTCTTTTTCACCCGTTTCTTTTTGTGCTGCAACAATACGATCTTTATATTTTTTTGAATCTTTGAACTTCAGAATATCTTTAGGCTCAAGTTCGCTGCCTAATTCTGTTGTTGAGTTTTCATCAAGGAAGGTTTCTAAGCGCTGACGGGCGTGAATTCGCATATGGTGGTCACATTTTGGACACACGGATAAATTACGCTCTAATTCAGCACCATATAATACTTGCCCGCAGCTATCGCATTTAGTCCAAACTCCCTCTGGGATGTTGGCTTTGTGTGATTGGGTCAAGTTACCTTTCTTTAAAATTTTTTCAATCCAGCTCATTAATGGACCTTTTTGTCTGATTCACTCTGGTTATCACCAGTATGTAATTTTTTGCCATTAAACCACAATGATATCTCACTGTGGATAAAAACTTGTTAAACCATCTAGTGGTTATCGATTTTTTGCGCTGCCGCACGCTTTTCTTTCGCAGCTATTCGGCGATGACGAATAATTTCAACAATGCCCGGCAAAATTGAAACAAAGATAATCGCGACTATCAGTAATTTCAAATTCTTTTGTACGAACGGTAATTCACCAAAGAAATAACCCGCATAAGTGAATAATAATACCCAAATAAACGCGCCCGTCACATTATAAAAAGCAAAGTGACGATAAGACATTTTACCCATTCCTGCAACGAATGGTGCAAAAGTTCTGACGATCGGCACGAAGCGCGCCAGTATAATCGCTTTACCGCCATGTTTTTCATAAAAAGCATGGGTTTTATCTAAATAAACGCGACGAAAAATCTTCGAGTCCGGATTTTTGAATAATTTTTCACCAAAAATACGCCCAATGGTGTAGTTTACCGCATCACCAATAATCGCCGCCGTAATCATCAACGCGACCATTAAATGAACATTCAGGTCATTGCTGTCTAATGACGAAATCGCGCCAGCAACGAATAATAACGAATCTCCCGGTAAAAATGGTGTGACCACTAACCCTGTTTCACAAAATAGGATCAGAAACAGGATACCATAGACCCACGTACCATAATCTCTGACCAGTTCAGCAAGGTGCACATCGATGTGTAAAATAAAGTCGATAATAAAAGTGATAAATTCCATATAATCCTCATCAATAATAGCATCCATGCTATTTGCAACAATTATGAGATAAATAAAAATTCGCTTTACATCAGTTCATCTGCCAGAAAAAGCGGCCCCATCACATTCTGAGGTAGCTCAAACTTCTCTGGGTAATCGACACTCACCAAATACAACCCTTCAGCTCTCGCAGTTGCAGCTGCCTTTGTACGGTCTTTTAATTCAAGAAGATGTGCCATCCAATCAATGCTTTGGTTGCCACAACCAATCTCCAACAGACTTCCGACAATATTTCTCACCATATGGTGAACAAATGCATTGGCTTTGATGTCTACCACCACATAATTACCGTGGCGGCTGACATTCACATGCATCACATTACGCCATGGCGACTTCGACTGACACTGGACTGCTCTGAATGAGGTAAAATCACGTTCACCCAATAGTGCCTGTGCCGCTTCATGCATTCTTTTTTCATCGAGTGGGTAATGAAAGTGCGTTACACCACTCGATAAAATCGCTGGCCGATAACGATGATTAAAAATCACGTAACGATATCGACGCGCTGTTGCACTAAAACGTGCATGAAACTCTTCAGCCACCGGTTTACACCAGCGAACAGCGATATCCGCGGGTAAATGGGTATTCGCCCCCATGGTCCAAGCCGCTTCTTTACGAATGGCAGAGGTTTCGAAATGCACCACTTGCCCCGTAGCATGGACACCAGCATCAGTACGCCCTGCACAAAACACGCTAATTGGCTCCGCGGCAATTTTTGACAAAGCGTCCTCTAAACAGCCTTGAACACTTTTAACTTCTTGCTGACGTTGCCAACCGAAATAACGACTGCCGTTGTATTCAATACCTAATGCGATTCGATACAACTGTGTAGACTCAGACATTAGTAAAACAGCTCCTGAGCCAGTTTTTCTGCTGTTTCTACCGCCATCAATGCGCCACCGAAACGCACGTTATCAGCCACTGACCAAAATTGTAAAATTTCGGGTATACCGTAGTCATTACGTACACAACCAATGCTTAATTGGTCATGACCTGACGCTTCAGTCACTTGGGTAGGATAATCACCCTCTTCTGAGACCTGAATATCTTCAAAACGTTCAAGTTCTTCGTTAGCTTCTTCTGCGCTCATTGGGCGCAACGTTTCTAAATGAACGACTTGCGCATTCCCATAAAAAACAGGGGATTGAATAAAGCTAACGGCCACTGGTAAGCCATCATCTTGCAGTACCTTACGCACTTGCTCAACCAAGCGACGTTCATGAACGACACTGCCTTCCATGTCAGCCAATAATGGCAACATATTAAAGGCTAATTGCTTACTAAAACGGCCTTCTTCCGCAGGGATACCATTTAATAAACGTGCGCTTTGCCCTGCTAGCTCATCGACAGCGGCTTTACCATAACTGGAAACCGACAACATATTGGTTAAAGTAATACGCCCTAACCCTGCCGCGTCCACCAGCGGTTTGATTGCCGTTAATAATTGGCTCACTGAGCTGTCTGCCAATGAAATAATATTACGGTTGCGATAATCAGCGAGTACTTGCGGATTCACATTTGGGACAATCAGTGGCACATCCGGTTCTTGAGCAAATACGCCGCTAGTATCAATGACAATACACCCTTCCTGCGCCGCTAATTCAGCGTATTGTAGGCTTACACCTTCATTAGCTGCAAAAAAGGCAATTTGTGCCTGTGACCAATCAAAATCAGTCACATTTTCAACTTGAATACTTTTACCATTAAAACGTACGCTCTCCCCTGCACTACGCTCACTGGCCAGTAAATACAGTTCGCCGACTGGGAATTCTCTTTCTTGTAACAGTGAAATAATAGCTTCACCTACAGCACCGGTTGCGCCTAATACTGCAATATTCCAACCTTCAGTCATGGCTATTCCTCTAAAAAATAAAAAATTAAATAGCCCCAATTGGCGCTATTTAACAGGTGATCATTTTAACTCATTTATTTTGTGCTAACTAAACTTGCCTTAAAACCAAGTGCATTGAGTTTTGATGCCGTTTGTTCATCATCACAAATCACTTCAAGGGATGACCATTCACGACGTTCTTGATAATTTTTGCGCAGTTTATCAAATTCGCCTGTTACCCCTGCAACCGCTCTTAATGCTGCATCATCTCGGCGCACATCATACACGAGATGCACTAACCTTTTGAGCTGGTTTTGCGTTAATTTACCATTGAAAGTCAATTGATTGATATCAGGCTTAGGCAGTAAGGATGAAAGGGAAATTTGTGACGATTTGCCGAGAAACTGGCAGTAAGCTTCATAAACTTGCGTCGTTCCTCGTGCTTTACCTTCTAGCGTATAACCCGCAATATGCGGAGTACCGATATCCACTAATGCTAAAAGTGCGGTGTCTAAATCTGGTTCTGGCTCCCACACATCTAAGATAACGCTCAGTTTTTTTCCGCGATTAAGTAAAGATAATAATGCTTTATTATCAACTACTTCACCTCGACTTGCGTTAATTAAAATGGTGCCATCTCGTAATTTTGCTAAACCCGTTTCATCCATTAAATGGAAAGTTTGATATTCCCCAGACATATTCAGCGGAGTATGGAAGGTTATCACGTCAGCTTGCTTGAGCACATCTTCAAAAGAAACAAATAGCTCGTCGTCCCCTTTGGCTGCACGCGGTGGGTCACAGAGTAATGTTTTGACTCCCCAAGCCGATAACCTAGCCGCTAAACGCCCTCCGACATTACCAACACCAATAATTCCTACTGTTTTATCACGCAAATCAAAGTTGTCGCGTTCCGCTAGCAGTAATAGTGAGGAAAAGACATATTCAACGACCGCTATCGCATTACAACCCGGTGCTGATGAAAAACCAATATTTGCGGTTGATAACCACTCGGTATCAATGTGGTCAAAACCGGCTGTCGCAGTTCCAACAAATTTAACCGGTGTATTACCGAGCAGTGATTCATTAACCTTAGTGATAGAACGTACCATTAATGCATCTGCATCAATTAATTCTTGTTCTGGTATAGGACGCCCCGGTACCGCTTTCACTTCACCAAGCTCACTAAATAAAGTTTGAGCATATGGCATATTCTCATCGACTAAAATTTTCACGCTGTTATCCCAATCAATCACTTGTTTGTTGTGTGTCGTTATATAGATAAGTGGAGCAATATTTTGCCACGGTTTAAGCCAGATGCCTATGAGAGGTTACCTTCTACTGTAAATTCTTTCGCTCGAAAGCGATCTGGTGTGACACCTGATATTTGTTGGAACATCGCAATAAAGGCGGATGCCGAGCTATATCCGACATCCAATGCAACTTCATGTACACTTTTTCCTTTTTCTAGCCCGGCAACGGCATGTAGGTAGCGTAAACGTTGACGCCATTCACTAAACGACATTCCTAACTCTTGCTGGCAACGCCTTGATAACGTGCGTTCCGATGTATAATAGCGTTTTGCCCATTGTGCTAACGTCGTGTTATCTGCTGGGTCACCTTGTAACTCTAATAAGATGGGAGCAAGAAATTTATCTTTTGAAACAGGCAAATAGGTGTCTTGGCAGGGAGACAATGGAAATTGATCAATAAGCACATGAGCCAAACGCAAGTCTTGCTCTGTTTCGGGCTGAACAATACCGCGTTGATACATGTCCGTCATAATTGATTGAAATATCGGGCTAAGCTTAATCACACACGGCCGTTGAGCCAGCACTTGGTTGTATTCATGAGCAAAATCTATAATCCGAAATTTGACACTTTCTTTATTAAAGCTAGCATGGGGAATATTCGCAGGGATCCAAATGCAAAATTCTGGCGGTGCTAAATAATGTTGACCAGCCACCTCCATTTCCATGATGCCACACACCACATACAGCATTTGACCAAAAGGATGCGAATGGGATTTATACTCAGTGAGGGCGGCAGTTTGCTCATGCCGAAAAGCAACCAATTCAGGCTCTGCGATATTACATTCGCTGATTTGCCAAATGTCTGATTTTAAATTTTCCATGGTACCTGTCTGAAAAGCGTTATCGATTGTCTGATTATCAGTATATATAAAAAATCGGACAGATGTATACTAGCGCCCATTCAATATGGGAGAGTGTTTTAATGAAAAATCTTCTTTTTCCGCTGATTGCGGTTTTATTATGGTCAATTAATGCCATTGTAAACAAAGCGGCATCAACCGCTATTGACCCTGCGGCAATCTCTTTTTACCGTTGGGCGCTGGCATTGCTTGTGATGACTCCATTTGTATTACGTTCTGTGCTTCGAAATTTTAAAATGGTCAGGAAGCATTGGTGGCAACTTGCCATTTTGGGCGCTTTAGGGATGATGTTATACCAAAGTTTAGCTTATTATGCCGCACACAGCGTGAGCGCTACTTTTATGGGAATTATGAACTCCATGATCCCATTATTAACAGTAATTATTAGTATTTTTGTACTACGCGTTATTCCTACCGTGGGGATTGTGCTAGGTTCAATTCTTTCATTATGTGGATTAGTGTGGTTAGTGAGCCAAGGAAGCCCAAGCGCATTATTCTCACAAGGCTTAGGCCAAGGGGAAGCCATGATGTTAGTTGCGTCTGCAGCATATGCCCTGTACGGTGTGCTTACTAAGCGTTGGTCAATCCAGTTATCCAGTTGGGACTCACTCTACGTTCAAGTTTTCTTTGGCGTTATCATGCTATTCCCTAATTTCTTATTAGCTGAAGATGTCTCGCTGAACAGCCAAAATATCGGTTTAGTGGTATTTGCTGGTATTGCGGCTTCCATTATTGCTCCTGCATTATGGATCCAAGGAGTTATGCGCCTTGGGGCGAATACAACCTCCATTTTTATGAACCTAGCCCCCGTTTTCACCGCTATTATCGCTATTTTTGCCTTAGGTGAAGAACTCAAAAGTTACCATTTAATCGGTGGTGGAGTGGTTTTACTCGGGGTAATGTTAGCGCAACAATTACGCACGCCACTGACAGAATTATTCCGCCGTGAAAAAAAGGTGGTTCAAGAAGATTCTTGCCAGTAGAATAGAATTACAAAAGCAATAAATGCAATGTCGTCACTCATATGCCCCACTTTGTGGGGCTATGTTTGAAATCCTCTTCATTCTTTCGTTTATTTTACTTTAATATTCCTCATTATTAATACTTTGTGACATTTTAAAATCACTCAATTCACCTTTAGTTCGCCCATCATTAGTATCATTTATCGGATTAGCGTTTTTCAGATGAAGGATAATCCGATTGAATCTTCTGGAATTCCAATTAGACTTAAGCAAAATCAAATACCCCTTTAGGAGTATTAGCTCCACTCAATAAGCCGTTATAGCGCGATAAATCTAAATGGATCGTGGCAAGTAACCACTATGATAAGGAATGACAATGGCTAAGCCGTTTAAAGTTGGGTTGTTCGTATTGATAATAATTGCTGTAGCCATTGGCATTTATTTCGTCAATGCCACCAACTCATCTTCTCCCTCACAATTAGGCTATGATTTATATCAACAAGGTGAATCTCAAGCTGCGTTTGAACAATTCCAAAAAACTGCAGAGAAAGACTCACAATCTGCTTTTGCCTTAGCGATGATGTATAAAGACGGTATTGGCACGAAAGCCGATGATGTGGCAGCTCAAAACTGGCTAATTAAAGCGGCGGAATCTAACAATAAAAATGCGTTATATAACCTTGGTTTTTTCCGTTATAAACACTTAATAGAAGACACTTCCACTGATGAAAACGGTTTAACCTCTTTAACTAAAGCCGCTGATCTCGGTGTAAAAGAAGCACAAGAAATGGTTGGAGGTATTTATCTAGCTGATAAATATGAAGAGGTTCCGCAAAATATCGAACTCTCTCGCCAATATTTTACGTTGGCCTCTGACCAAGGCTCAAGATTGGCCAAATTTGCCTTGGGTTATATCGCTCATGACATTGAGAATGACAGTAAAAAAGCCGTTGAAATATTAACACCGCTTGTCAGCAACGACTTTCCTTTACCCGCGATGTTACTCGCATCAATTTATGAAGATGGCGGTAACGGCGTACCACCGAACCCATTGCTAGCCAAAAAGTACGAACGCCTCTCTTTTTCCTCCGCACTAGAATACATTTCTGACGCAAGTGAATTAGAACCTGGGGCTTTATCATTGTATGGTTCACAAACAGAAGAAGAAAAACAAAAAGTCATCACTAATTTAGAAGAGCGTGCTAGCCGTGGTGACGAGAACGCTATCTATGTTCTGTACCAAAAATATATGACTGGCGATGGCGTGCGGAGAAATAAAAACCGTGCGATGGCTTATATCCGGCCGCTTGTTGAGGCCAAACAACCTAAAGCCTTGTATTTAAATTACCTAGCCGACAAAGATCGTATTCAGGATTTAACTGATGCCGCCGAAGGCCAATATCCTCCCGCAATGTATCAGGCTTATAAAGTCTATTCAGGCAGTACATTTAGCGACGTTAAGCGTGATGACGCTTTAGCTGAAAAATATCTCACCGCTGCAGCAGATCTCGGTGATTTAGACGCGCTCGTTACCATCAACCAACGAGCGATTTCCAGTTACGAGTTTCCAACCCAAAAACTCAGTAATATTGTCGCTAAATACACACCTATCTTAGTGGAAAAATACCCGAACTCCGCAGAAGCGTTAGTGGTAGCCAGTGATGTTTATAGTGTTAAAGGTAGTCCGTTGTTTTCACCAGAGAAAGCCTTCGCGGCTTTAGAAAAAGCAAATCGCATAGACCCCACTTATGATGCTCAAATTCAATTAGCACGTTATTATATTATTGCATTTGGTACTAAGCAGGATGTGCAAAAAGCGGCTAAGTTACTCATCGACAACCTTAATGCAAACGGTTATCCATCAACCGCTGAGCGCCTATTAGTTCAATTATATTATCGTTATGATATTAAAGCACTTATCGATGAAAAAACGGTTATCGATATCCTCAAAGAGGATGTAATTAAACGCGAAAATTATTCCTTAGCCTATTTATATGCTGATTATCTACTCAAAGAAGATGCAGAAAAAAATAGCGAACAAGCTTTTGATTTATATGAAAAATCAATTAAACGTAATTTTAACAGCCAAGTTAATTATGCCGCTGCATTATTAACATACCGACCAACAGAAACCGATAAAATCGCTAATTTGGTTGTCAATGTACTCCATTCGCCTCAAGCACAAGCTGAATTACTCCCACATGAGCTACAAATCGCTCAAGGTGTTTTGTTAAAAACTGGTTTAAATCGCGCTGATACAAAAGCAATATTGGTAAAAATGGCGTTATATGATAACCATGCTGAGGCACAAAAATTAATTGAGCCACTCATTAATCATGATGCCGATATCACCTATTTATATGGGATCAATAAACTGACTCAATTAACTCAAGTTGACACGTTAAGTGATGCTGAAATAAAACCAATATACGATTATATTTTAAAGGCGGCAGAATTAGGCAGTGCATCAGCTTATTTATATATCGCACAAAACCTTGATAGCGTCACTTATCACAATGATAAGGCGTATTATAAATCTCGCTTCCAACAAATTACTGGACTGACTCAAAAAGATTTAATTCCTCAATATAAAAAATGTGCGGCACTTAAAAACAACCGCTGCTTATATGAGTTAGGAGAAATTTACCAAGAAGGTAACTACGGCGAAGATGCCAATTATGATACCGCCCTTTTCTATTACAACCAAATTTCTGATCCTGATTATAGCTTTTTAAAATCACGTAAACGAGAAATTGAAAAATCTAAATCCTCGTTTGCCAATATTCAAGTAAAAGCGAAGCAAAACGACCCTGACGCGTTGCGCACACTGGCCAATGCATATAAATATGGTAATTATGGACAGAAAGTCGATCAGAAAAAATGGCTTGAATATTTAGAGAAAAGTGCAAAATTCAATCAAGAAAGCGCACTTGAAGAGCTCATTGATTATTACCAACAAGATCAATATGTTGATGCCAATAAAGCGAAAATATTAGGTTATTACGACCAATTAGCCGCCCTTGGCAGCAAAGACTATACCCGTAAACTGGCACATCAATATTTAAAAGGTAGCCAGCTTGTTGAGCCTAATCGACAAAAAGCACGTGAGTATTACCTTAAATCAGGTAGTTGGGGCAATGAATTCATCAAGTACATGGATGATTATGAAATTGGCATGAAAACGCTCAATAATAGTCCTTCAGCAAAATACAAAGTAGGTCGAGCTTATTTCTATGGCCAAGGTGTCAAGGAAGATCGTTTTGAAGCGGCTAAATACCTAAAACAAGCGAGTGATGAAGGTAATGACTACGCCATCGCTCTCTATAGTGAGATGCGCTATATGGGCGTGCTAAATGACGAAAAAAACGCTTGGTTAATGGCACCTGATTGGGATGAAGCCATCATTTATTTACGCAAACATTCTAATCCAAAACGGGTTGATGATTATATTGAAGTTTATGAAACCCTGGTTGTTCCTGCCAAAAAAGGCGATACGGCCGCTTATATTAAACTTGGGGATTGGTATAGTTCACGCGGTAGAGATCTTGCGGCGCAAGATTGGTATAAGAAAAGTATCAAGGCTGGCAATTTAGCCGCTTATCAACCGCTTGATTCCGTGACTGAAGATAGCCAAGCAAAACGTCAAAATTATACTGATGGCACAGCGAAAGGTGACCTATTTTCTAAAGTTCAATTAGCCCAAACTTATTTATATGATAGCGAAATTGTTTCTGGCTCTCCTGAATATGATTTAGCCATTCAATATCTACAAGAAGGTATGAAATCAACCGATGAGAAGCTTTCTAATAATGCCTTCAATGCACTGGTGGATTTGTATCGAGATGGGATTAAAGATGAAAAAAGGAAGCTCAACCGCCCCAAAGATGAACAAAAATATTTAGCGTTGCTACTCAGTGAAAAAAACAATCGAACCGGAGCACTGGTGAACTTGTATCACTATTATGTCAATAGTGATAACACTCAAGCCTTAACTTATTTACAACAGGCTTATGATAAAGGCGATTTAGCCGCAACCAAAAAGCTCTATCAAATCTATTACCCCGGTAAATATTGTAGCAATAGCGATAATGTAGATATGGATAAAGCAAGCCGATATTTGAAGGAGTGGATTGAAAAAAGCAATTTCCAGAAAAATACCGACAAACACTATATTCATTACCCAGAAAGTCTTTCTGAAGAGATGGGAACCACCTATTTAAAAGGTGATTGTAATGTTGATAACAATATCGACAAAGCCATCGAATGGTATAAAATTTCGTTATATTACCACCCAACATATGCACTTGACGCAATTTATGAAGCATATGTAGAAAAAGGTGATGCCAAACAAGCCTATTACTACGCATTGCAACTTGATAAAAAACCAAGTTCTATTGAGCTAATGGATAAACTTTCAGCTCAAGATAAACAAGAGATTGAAAAACAAGTTGCCGATGAAAAAGCCTACGAGAAATATGGCCGTTTTGCCGAGCAAATTGAAAAGCAGCGAGTCGAAGCTGAGGCAGGAGACAAAATGTCAGCCTTTTCATTAGGTATCGCCTACGCACGTGGAGAACGTGTCCCCGAAGATACACAAAAGATGCTCTACTACTATGAATTAGCAGGAAAAAATGGCTACCCTCGCGCCTATAATATTTTAGGTAATCTTTACCGTAAAGATAATGAACGTGGCATTGAAAAAGACTTCCCGAAAGCGCTTTATTATTTTGATTTAGGTGCGCAACAAAATGACAGTAATACTGCACATTTAGCTGGGGATATGCTCTATTTTGGCCAAGGTATACCAAAAGATTATGTCCGCGCAGCGAAATATTACGATATGACAGACCTTGAACAAGGTAACCACCACGCTATGGCAAAATATAAGCTTGCTTATATGTACTATAATGGCTGGGTAGGTAACAAAACCAAAGAAGATATCCAAAAAGCCCATGACTACCTTGAACTGGGTGCTAAGTACCAAGATAAGGATTCCATGAAAGCTCTCAAAGAGTGGGATTTCAATCTAATTAATAAATAATTGAATTATGAAGGCGCTAATTTCCTTTAGCGCCTTAACCTATCTACAATTATCATTTTTATAACCAGACAAAAACATTTCATAGCACCCATCTATAATATAATTTAAAAAATTATTGGCTAATAATTTAAATTATATTAATCGTATTTTCATATAAAATAAAAATTAGTCCCTCTCCTTTTGTTAGATTATATTAAACCTGTTTACATGCAGGTCTAATAATCATTAACATGGAGTGTTTACTATGAATGCAAACCAAATATCAACTTTAAACAAAAAAGAAAAACCACAAGGTAACATAAACAACCACAATATATCTCAGGAACCTAATCATTCTGCAACCCTATCAATTTTTGAAAAACCATTCAATGACGCATCTCGTTTAGAAAAGATGGTCAAAGATTCCCATGAAAACTTAAAAGAAAACAATAATATTTATATTAAACTACTAAATAAAATTGGCAAACTACAAACTCACGTGAAATATACAAGCGTAGAATGGTTTAATTTACAATATATAGAAACTGAAGTTAGAAGCCTATTAATAAAACAAATGAATAAATTAGATATACTAAATAAATTAAATAATGAATATAAGAAAAGCCCCCAAAACAATACAACTAAAGATTCTTCGATAGGTGATAAAGAAATCATTTTAGAATTAACCAGCCAATTAAAAAAACAATTATCTCAATTTAATGCTACAGAGGTATCGAATTTAGATTTTGCAAGGTTATTAGAACTAAATGTTCAGATACGCAACACTTTTACTTCAAAAGAAAAAAAAACACCTCAAGAAATCGATGACCTTTTAAAATCTATAAATATAGAAGTCAATAATTTTAATAACGCTTCAGATGATATCGATGTTTTATTCAAAGAATACTTAAAAAAAACAGTCGATATTCAAGATAAAAGATTATCTATTATAGATAAAACGTACCAACTTGAATTAAAAGCAAAGCAATTAGCTATAACCCACAGGGATACAACAAATAAAATCAAAGAATTACTAGAAAGCCTAAATAATGAGAACTCTAATTATCATAAAGATGAAAACACTATTAATAAAATAAGTAAATATATTTCAGAACTAAATATTGATACCGCAGAAATTCAATATTTGATTTTAAATATGAAAAAAATAAAAAAACACAAAAACTTAAATCACACCATTGAACACTTTAAAAATTATAAAGAATTCGACAGGAATGCTTTTATCGAAAGCCAATCAAATAATAATAAGTTTAGTTTGCTTACTGAGTCATTAAAATCGTTTGATAGATTTAAAATGAACATTGAATTAACAATAAAAAATCAAATATTAACTTCCGAACTAATGCCTCCATTTATTTATGTTGATAAAGACAGACATCATGAAAACATCGAGAATAAATTAGACGAATTATTTAACCTAATTTACCAACGAATTCAAATTGAATTAAAAAATGAAGCGGGTCTATATAAAAATAAACAGATATTCTTATACGAAATAGATAAATTAGAAAACGACATGTCTATCATAAAGGATAATTTATCTAATTATCTCGCTGAAAATACAATACTAAAAAACCCAAAAAAAATCCGTAAAGACATTGAATATTTAATATCTCAGCATTATGATTTACTAATAAAAACAAAGGTTTCCCTGAGACTCATTAATTTAGAATTAAATAATAATTTATATTTATCTTCTCAATCTTCTAGTCCGATGCCTTTCATTATTAATTTTAATGAAGAAGACGTTAATATAGCAATAGAATATGAAAATCTAAATATGAAAGCAGATACTTATATTTCGCAGATTCATAATTTTGTTCCATTAAAATCAGTTTCCTCTGAAACCAGTGAGAGAAATTATTACCAAACGATTAGCGATAAAATAAATGCATTACGAAATACTACTGCTTTAATTAAATCCCTTAATGAAAAGATTGACTTGAAACAAAACCCAGATATGTCAATAGACATTGATAAACGAAATACACTAATAATTCAACAAAAAGATGAAGAAATAAATCTAACAGAATTTATTTATCAGAATTTGGACTATAGCGATAGAAAGTGGTCCCATAGAGACACACTTTCTTTGGTTAAGGAAATATACCAAACTGACTCAAAAATAAGAGAAAAAAAATTACTTATGGAACAAAAAGGAAAAATACACCTACTGGGCATACATAACGGACTTACAAATACTAACGATTATTATAATCTAGCAGATACATTAGTCCGATTCATAGCCGGATTCTCACAACAAATAATAAGCAGTAATTTTAATCCGGAGACTTCAAATAACACACTACCACAGGTGTTAGTACCAATACGAAACTAAGTGCATCAAGCTTTATTATCCTAAAATTTGTCACTAATGGAGCGCTCTAATTAGGGCGTTCTTTTCAGTGTGGCGCTTGGCTTGCTTTAAATGCAATTTTAACCAACAATCCATTAAGTAACTCACTTTTTAATAACTGTGGTTCAGAACCATGATAACTGGCAATATCTTTCACTAAAGCGAGACCTAGTCCTGCACCTTCCTTTCCTAACGCGTTATTTAATCGAGTAAAAGCTTCCATAGAACGGCTAATTTTAGCGTCTGGGATCCCAGGGCCTGAATCTTCGACCTCCAAAACCCAATGAAGATGGTCATCACTGCTGACCACCCGAACGGTGACCACCCCATTTGCAGGGGTATATTTAATAGCATTATCAATTAAATTTGCACACATCTCTGCTAATAAAATAGGTTCACCTTTAATCCATGCTGTTTCCGCGCCTTCATAACCTAAGTCAATATTTTGGCTTTCTGCTTGGGGTAACCGAGTAAAACAAGCCTGGTGAACAATATCCACTAAGTTTATAGCACGATACTGTGTAATGGCTTCTTTCTCATGGGCTTTTAAACGTGATAACTGCAAAAGCCTATCCGTCAAATTGATCGTGTTATCAAGAGTTTTATCGATAGCTTGTAAACTCTGTTGCCGTTGGGTTTCATCCTGACTATTAATCGCAACAGAAACCTGTGTTTTGAGGACAGTTAGCGGCGTTTTAAGTTGGTGAGAGGCATCCGCACTAAACCGTTCTTGCCGTCGAACCATCCGCTTTAGGCGGGAAATATAGCGGTTTAATGCATCAATTAATGGTGATAAATCAGACCACGGCAGCAAATCAGGCAAAGGGGTTAAATCATTAGCGGAACGGCTTAACATTAAATGGGACAATTTTTTTAGCGGTGCCAATAACTTACTAAGTAAAATATAGGCAAGTACCAAAGTTAAAAACACCACAGTACCTTGGCTCATCAGGGCAGAAATTAATAATTGATTAGCAAGATCTTGTCGCGAATAAACTGTTTCCGCCACACGGATTTCAACCATCCCAGTGATACCGCCTTCATTAATCGGTTGATAAAATGCAGCAATACGGATAGGCAAGCCTTTGTACTGCGCATCATAAAAATAAACTAGCGCAGTATAATGCTGTGAGCGCATCCAATACGGGGGAATCGGCGGTAAGTCATCATAACCAGAAATAGTTTCACCACCGGGAGAAATAACTTGATAAAAAATTCGGTCATTATTATTTAGCTCGAAGCTATCAAGCACCACATAAGGCACACTGACTGAGAGGTGCCCATCGACAACTTGCAAGCGCTCCGCGACGGTTCGAGCTGAAGCTAATAATGTGCGGTCATAGGCTAAGTTTGCGGCATTTTTTGCACTGTAGTAGTGCGTATAAACCGAAAAACTCCCCAATAAAATGAGGGGGATACCGAAAAAGAGCAGCAACTGATGAAAGAGAGAGCGTGGATGAGAGACTAATTTCATACACTACACTGCTCTAATCGGTATCCCAATCCGCGTAAGGTATTGATATTAACATCCGAACCAGCAAGTTTTTTTCTAACACGGTGAACATATAACTCAATACTTTGTAAATTGGCTTCATCTGACAACGAAAACACCTGCTCAAATAATTGCATTTTAGAAACAGGGCGCCCTCGTCGATGAAATAAGGTGTTTAACACCGCATATTCTCTTGGCGTCAAGCCAAGTGGTTCTTGTCCTAATAAGAAATAACCGTCCTCATGGTAACTAAGCAAACCAAACTGTTGTGATTCATTCACTTGCCCTTGACTACGTCGCAATAAAGCGCGAAGACGTGCTTCTAATTCCGCAATATCAAAAGGTTTAGTCAGGTAGTCATCAGCCCCTGCATTTAGCCCTTGAACTCGGTCGGCCACATCTGAATTCGCCGTTAATAACAAGACTGGGGTTTCTTGATGACGTTTGCGCATTTGCGCTAATACCTCAAGCCCACTCATTCTCGGAAGTGATACATCTAACACGACTAATTCATAGTGCTCAGTTTGTAATAGCTGGTCTGCTATCGCGCCATCACTAGCAACATCAACTGCAAACCCAGATGACGACAAAGCCTTCTGTAACCATAATGACAATTCGTCATGATCTTCAACCAATAAAATTCTCATTCCGCATACTCATTATAATTATTTATCAGTATACGTTGGCATTCCATTGAATGAATGGAAAGCAAATGTGCGCATATTTACTGTGTCCATCACAACTATTGTTAATAAACACTATTAACGTGATTAATTTAACATTAAATTAACATAACAAAAAAGCAAAAATACAAAACAATCTGATATATATCACATAAAAATAATAATATTTGTTAATGAAAGGTAAATGAAAGCTTCGTCGGTCAATGATGCCATACCAACAAAACAAGAAGTAAACAATATATACCTCTAATTATTGTCTTAGTAAGGAAAAAAGAATGAAAAAATTCACACTGAAGGCCTTAGCAACAGCAATATTTTTAGTTGGCATCAACCAAGCAAATGCCCTACCTGAGCGCACCGAATGTATTGCTCCCGCCAAACCCGGCGGTGGTTTTGATTTAACCTGTAAATTAGTCCAAGTTTCCCTATTAGAAACCAAAGAAATCGAAAAACCAATGCGAGTGACCTACATGCCTGGCGGTATTGGCGCGGTCGCTTATAACGCCATAGTCGCTCAACGCCCTGCTGAACCCGGCACCATTGTTGCTTTCTCCGGCGGTTCTTTACTCAATCTTGCTCAAGGTAAGTTTGGTCGCTATAACGAAAACGATGTGCGTTGGCTGGCTAGTGTAGGAAGCGATTACGGTATGATTGCCGTGCGTGCAGATTCACCTTATAAGACTCTGAAAGATTTAATGGATACCTTCAAAAAGGATCCGAACAGCATCGTCTTTGGTGCTGGAGGGTCGATTGGTAGCCAAGATTGGATGAAAACGGCCTTGTTAGCCAAAGCCATTGATATTGACCCTCGCAAAATGCGTTACGTAGCTTTTGAAGGGGGCGGTGAAACCTTAACGGCACTACTGGGCAACCATATTCAAGTCCTTTCAGGGGATATCAGCGAAATGACGCCATATATCAATGAAGGTAAAATTCGTATCCTTGCTGTCTACTCAGATAAACGCCTTGAAGATGGTTTATCTGACATCCCAACAGCCAAAGAACAAGGCTATGACATTGTCTGGCCAATCATCCGCGGCTTCTATATGGGCCCCAAAGTGTCTGATGCCGATTATAACCAATGGGTTGAAGCCTTCCAAAAACTGCAACAAACCGACGAATTCAAAAAACAACGCGAACTCCGCGGCTTATTTGAATACAACTTAACCGGGCAAGAACTCGATAGTTATGTCAAAAAAGAAATCGAGCAATACCGTGAACAAGCCCGTGCCTTCGGTTTAGCCAAATAATGGGGTGAACGATGAGCCAACGCATATTTGCCATAGTTTGGCTAATACTGTGTGCTATCGGAATTTATATTGGTTGGGGGATCCAGAGTGAGTTTAGTTATGAACCACTGGGCCCCCGCCCTTTTCCGGTTGTCATACTCTCTTTAATGGCGCTTTGTGCCCTTGCCTTATTATTTGGCAAGCAAGAAGCCGTTGAGTGGCCAAAACCCTATGTATTACGTCGTTTAGTTTTATTAGTCGTTGCACTTGTTATCTATGCATGGGCTTTTGAATGGTTGGGGTTCCCGATTGCCACTAGTTTGCTCACCATTAGTATTGCCCTGCTATTTGGCGCAACACCTATCGCCGCGGTTATTTCCGGCCCCGTCTTAGGTATCTTTCTATTCTATGCCTTTGATAAATGGCTAGATGTAACCTTACCTATTGGTAGCTTGCTTAATTAAGGAACGAAATCATGGAAACTTGGATGTACCTATCACAAGGTTTTGAGGTTGCTCTTGTTCCTCAAAATATCTTGATCGCCTTAATTGGCTGTTTTATCGGTACTATCGTTGGGATGCTTCCCGGCCTCGGCCCAATTAATGGTGTCGCTATTTTGCTACCGCTGGCCTTTGCACTTAAATTACCGGCCGAGTCTGCATTAATCTTACTCGCCACAGTTTATTTAGGTTGTGAATATGGTGGACGTATCTCATCCATATTACTCAATGTCCCTGGTGATGCCGCTGCAATCATGACCACGCTAGATGGTTACCCAATGGCAAAACAAGGTAAAGGTGGTGTTGCACTGTCAATTTCTGCAGTGAGTTCATTCCTTGGCTCAACGATTGCGATTGTGGGTATTATTTTATTTGCTCCTTTATTAGCGCAATGGTCTTTGGCTTTCGGGCCTGCTGAGTATTTCGCTTTGATGGTTTTTGCTATTGCCTGTTTGGGCAGTATGATGAGCCAAAACCCAATTAAATCACTATTGGCGGCATTAATTGGTTTATCTCTTGCTACTGTGGGCGTAGATGCCAACTCTGGGGAATATCGTTTTACGTTTGATAGCGTACATTTATCGGATGGCGTGCAGTTTATCGTCGTGGTTATTGGTTTGTTCTCTGTTAGCGAAATTTTATTGATGCTCGAAGGCACGGCAACAGGACAAGGGCTGATCCGCAAAACAGGCAGAATGCTGTTTAATCGCAAAGAGGTCAAAGCGTGTGCTGGCCCTGCTTTACGCTCCTCTTTTATTGGGTTCTTTGTTGGCGTCTTACCAGGTGCCGGTGCCACCATTGCCAGTGCCATAACCTATATGACTGAAAAGAAAATCAGTGGCGAAAAAGGCGATTTTGGTAATGGCGATGTTCGCGGTGTCGCTGCACCAGAAGCAGCCAATAATGCCTCTGCCTGTGGCTCATTTATCCCAATGTTAACCCTTGGCGTTCCGGGGTCGGGGACAACTGCAGTAATGATGGGGGCGCTAACGCTCTATAATATCACCCCAGGCCCAGGTATGTTTACTGAGCAACCTGATATTGTGTGGGGGTTAATTGCGGCTTTATTAATTGCTAACGTAGTTCTGCTCATCATGAATATTCCATTAATTGGCTTATTCACACGGATGCTAACGGTTCCATTATGGTTTTTAGTCCCTGCTATTGCTTGCATTTCTGCTGTCGGGGTATATGCCGTTCACAGTACGACATTTGATTTGTTACTCATGATGGGGCTTGGCGTATTTGGGTTTATTCTACGAAAAATGAACTTCCCATTGTCGCCATTAATCTTAGGGTTTGTATTAGGTGAAATGCTAGAACAAAACTTACGCCGTTCGTTATCCATCAGTAATGGAAATTTCGATATTCTTTGGAGCAGTACGATTTCTCAAAGTTTATTAATACTGGCAGTATTAGTGCTAATTCTTCCGCCTATTGTAAAGCGTATTCGTAAACGTAAACAGCCAGCTACTTCATAGTTGATTGTTGTTCATAACATCTCTGTAAAACTTTGCCCCAGTGTGATTTTGGGGCATTTTTTTACTTAAATTGTATATTTCGACTTTATTTTGAATATGTTTAGCACAGCGACTCTTGAGAGCGAAGGACTTGGCTAGCACTGGCTAGCACTTCGTTTCGATAGTTAAAATTAGGCAGTACATGGCCGTTTATCTGTGGCCTATTTGTGTGCTTTTTAGTAAATAATGGGCAAGAAATAAAACAATTTCTCACTCTATAAATCATGTTACTAAATTTCGTGGTAATAATTTTAAGTACATGATGAGTTAAAATATTAAAGTCATTTTTCCAATATCTACATCTTGTGAAATTCATATAACCCCCTAATGTCTTTAATCTCGTCGTCATCATGGCATAAACACCCCACCAAAAATTGCATAAAGTGATGATTTATTATTCGAACAATGAACTACAACTGTTTAATCAGACAAAGACGAGTGAAGAAAGACTTTTGATGAATTATTTTGTTAGACTCATTCATTAAAATATTAAACTTTATGTTCGATAGATTATTTTTTGTCCTTTTTAATATCCAGCCGAAACCGTTAGCGTATACACGTACCATTGATGTCTATGGTGACCGTTACACCATTCATAGCCAAAAGCCCGTAACTATCACGGAAAAAGACAGCGGTTATATCCAAATAAAAGCGCTGGGTAAAATGCATATTTTTTGTGGGAAAATGCTGCATATCAGCGTAAAGAAAAATATCACTTTAGTGACTATTGGCTGGTCGAAAGGCAAAAGTCGAATATTTGAAGTGCGTAAAAATGTGAAAGAAACTGCATGTCGAGTGAATTCAAATAATGCGAGTTCAAGCTACACGCCCCCTTATTATGACAGCACATCCAGTGATGGTAACCACCGCTCAAGTAGCCATTATTGTTCTAATGATAACTCAAGTTCTGATTGTTCATCATCCGATTCAGGGGGAAGTGATGGAGATTAGTTAATTTAGTTAAACAGCGTGGTTACCAGTATATTGCTTCTCTTCTAGTACCATATTAATGTCACGATATTGCTCCAAAAAATATTGTTTAATCACTCTGTTTTTTTCAAAATAATCCTTTCTTCCAGCATATGCTTTCGCAAGCATCTTAAATGCTGCTTGTTTAATCCCAAGATATTTATTGTCAATTGTCGATATTGAACTAAAAACACTTTTATAATTGGTGCTATCACTACCAAATAGGCTATTCATAACAGTATCACTCAAATTATCATAATCAATATCTAGAGTTATTTTAGCACCCTTTAAATTAGCATTGGTAAAATTGTAATCAACATCTACCTTAACTGGGATTTTAATCTGTGTATTTTCAGCTATTGCATCAGAAAAATTCGCTCTTAGCAAAGGCATGTTGTTGCTTGTATCCACAACTGTGTTCGATAGATTTGAACCTGAAAAATCAATATTTGCACTACTAATATGAATAGTTCCATCATAGGTACTATTAAGTAAAAGTTTTGACATATCCTCAGCAGTTATTATTTTATTTGAATAATCATAGTATGCTGCAAGCCTATCTAATTTATGTTCTGATTTAATTTGTATAAGGGGACTACTTCTCAACTCTTTGGTATTTGATTTTTCTGTATTAATACTTATAAAGCTATTTATAATATTAATTTGCTTTGTAATTTTCTCTTTATTTTCCGATTCAATATCCCACCCATACTGACTGTATGTATTATTTATTTTAGAAATTACCATGCTAAGTAAATTTTTCTTATTGGCTTCGGATGGATTTTTCTTATAGACTTCAAGCATCTTGCTAGAACTATTGTTGAGTTTATAAATGAGAGTTTTAATACCCATAACTTATTCCTATATCAATTAACTTTATTTATTTGATATATACTCCCATATTAAACATATTAATTATTTAATAAAACAACGATGAAATGATCAATTACTTTCACATAAAAAAACGAGAACCGAAGTTCTCGTTTATTCAATTAGTTAATCTGATACAAATTATGCTTTGTATTTGCTCATCACTAATGTGGCGTTAGTTCCACCGAAACCGAAACTGTTAGACATGACTGTTTCCAGCGCTTGCTCCGTTGGTTTAGTCACGATATTCAGGCCCGCTGCTTTCTCATCTAGATTTTCGACGTTAATGCTTGGTGCAATAAAGCCGTGTTCTAACATCAGCAAGCTGTAAATTGCTTCGTGGACACCCGCAGCACCTAATGAGTGACCGCTCATCGCTTTCGTTGCAGAAATTGCAGGAGAGTTAGCACCAAACACTTCCTGGATAGCTTCTAACTCTTTGGTGTCACCCACTGGCGTTGATGTACCGTGTGTATTGATATAATCAATTTTATCGACACCTTGCATTGCCATTTGCATACAGCGCACAGCACCTTCTCCTGATGGCGCAACCATGTCTGCACCGTCAGATGTAGCACCATAGCCAACGATTTCAGCATAGATATGCGCACCACGTGCTAACGCATGCTCTAACTCTTCAACGACGACGATACCGCCACCACCTGCGATAACGAAACCATCACGGTCTTTATCGTAAGTTCTTGATGCTTTGTCTGGAGTTTCATTGTATTTAGTCGACAATGCGCCCATCGCATCAAACTCACAGGTCATTTCCCAGCTCAGTTCTTCACCACCACCCGCAAAAACCACATCCTGTTTGCCTAATTGGATCAATTCAACGGCATGGCCGATGCAGTGCGCTGATGTTGAACAAGCAGAACTAATTGAGTAGTTTACGCCTTTGATTTTAAACGGTGTTGCTAAACAAGCAGAAATACCCGATGCCATTGCACGAGTCACCATATATGGGCCTACACCACGTAAACCTTTAGCACGCATACCGTCAGAACCCGCAACTTGATTACGTGGAGAACCACCACCGGAACCAACAACGATACCTGTACGTAAATTTGAAACTTGTTCTTCTGTTAAACCTGAATCCGCAACCGCTTGTTCCATTGATAAATAAGCATAGGCGGAGCAATCACTCATAAAACGGAAAATTTTACGGTCGATTAAGTCTTTCGGGTCTAAATTTTTGACATTACCCCAGACATGGCTACGTAGCCCTGCCTCTTTGAATTCTTCTGAGAAAGTGATCCCGGAACGACCTTCCTTCAAAGAAGCCAGTACTTCTTCCTGGTTATTACCAAGGCTGGAAACAATACCTAGACCAGTGATGACTGCACGCTTCATTCGTTACCTCATGACTATAATTATATGATTGCGGGATTACAGGTTGTCACTTTAGCTTACACTTGTACGCTGAACAAGTCCGATCAGGGTAAATATTTGTATTTTTTTCTTTGTGACGGGAATGAGTCTTTTTTATGACGGTAGCCTTACACCGATATCAGCGGTAAAATTTAGGAATTATATAAACAATGTAGGCTTATCGTGAAAAAGAACGCTGTACAAACCGCACGCCTAAGTTGGAATGACGAAGGCACTCCTATGTCTGAACAGTTTGCAGATATCTATTTTTCTAACCAAAATGGCTTAGAAGAAGCTCGCCATGTTTTTTTGCAAGGAAATCATTTTCCTGACCGCTTTGCGACGCACCCTCTTGCAACCTGTGTGATTGCCGAAACAGGGTTTGGTACGGGTTTGAATTTTTTAGCATTGTGGCAATCTTTTAAGCAGTTTAAAACCGAAAACCCAAACGCAACATTACAGCAATTACATTTCATCAGTTTCGAAAAATACCCTTTAACAAAAACAGATTTAATCGCTGCACATCGCTGCTGGCCTGAACTTGCTAGTTTATCGCAAATCCTTTGTGAAAGTTGGCCACAAGCCTTACCGGGTAATCAGCGGATCATTTTAGAAAATGGCCATATCATATTAGATTTATGGTTTGGCGATGTTAATGAGCAAATATCTTTACTAAAAAGCAATTTAAACAATAAGATAGATGCTTGGTTTTTAGATGGTTTCGCACCCTCAAAAAATCCCGAAATGTGGAGTGAACAGCTGTTCACTAACATGGCAACATTAGCTCGCCTTAATGGGACTTTTGCGACATTTACCGTGGCAGGTGCGGTCAAGAGAGGCCTGCAACAAGCTGGTTTCACCCTTAAAAAAGTCAAAGGCTTTGGTAACAAGCGAGAAATGTTAACCGGAGTATTAGCTGAAAAAGAAATTAATATCCCAACCCCTTGGTTCGCAAGACGAAAAGCAGACAACCCAACGGATGTTGCTATCATTGGCGGTGGGCTCGCCAGTTTAACGGCAGCCTACGCACTTCATAAGCGCGGTGCTAAAGTCACCTTATACTGCCAAGATGCCCAAGTTGCACAAAATGCTTCAGGCAATCGCCAAGGGGCTATTTATCCCTTACTCACAGGCAATAACGATCCACTTGAGCGCTTTTTTGTCAGCGCTTTCCCTTTTGCTTCTCGCTTTTACCATCAATTGGCGAAACAGGGGATCGTATTTGAGGGGCAATGGTGCGGTGTCAGCCAATTAGCGTATAACGACAAAGTAGCTCGTAAAATAGCGGGAATGTTAGAAACTGAGTGGCCTGACGATTTTGCTATTGGTAAGAATCGTCTACAATTGAGTGATATTTGCGGTGTTGATGTCAACCATGATGGCATTCATTATGCGTCTGGAGGATGGCTTTGCCCTGCCCAATTTTGTGAGAGTTTGCGGCAATATTTGCAGCAGAAAGGCGTTACCTTCTGTTTTGAACATAATGTGGTGGAATTAAAACAAACTGAACAAGATTGGCAATTATTGATTGAAACAGCGCCGCAAAAAGAGCTAACACGTGTTCACTCAACTGTCATTATTGCCAATGGGCACAAACTGCGCCAATTTGCTCAAACCATCAATTTACCTATCTCACCTGTGCGTGGGCAAGTGAGCCACATTCCTACCAATCACACCCTACAACAACTGAAAAATGTTCTGTGCTTTGAAGGGTATTTAACCCCTGCCGATACCTCTGGTACACAACATTGCTTAGGCGCTAGCTACCAACGTGAGCGACTTGATTTAGATTATAGTGAGGAAGAGCAACAAGGAAACCGCCAAAAACTGATTGATAACCTACCTGATGTAACTTGGCCTAGGGATATCGACATCTCGCAACAACATTCACGCCAAGGTATTCGTTGTGTTATTCGCGACCACTTTCCCTTATTAGGCAATGTGCCTGATTTTGAACAACATCTGGCGCATTACCATGATTTACCCAGCAAAATTGCCAAAGAGCAGCCTATTGCACTAGCGCCTGTGCACCCAAATTTATTTATTTTTGGGGCATTAGGGTCAAGAGGGTTATCCACTGCCCCCCTTTGTGCGGAATTGCTGGCTGCTCAAATTTTTGGACAAATACTCCCGCTCGACGATGAAACCCTTGCAGAATTGAACCCAAACCGTTTTTGGGTAAGGAAATTATTATTAGGTCGCCCTATTAAACTCCCTTATTAATACCTTATGTTAATGAGATAGCCATTGCACAACGGTCTTCAGCGGCAAACCCCGCCTCGACTTCAGACTGTAAAATAGCCTGTAACTCGGTGGTTAACTCATTAATTGCAAGAATTTTAAAACCTAAGCGTTGGTAATAAGGTGCATTCCAAGGCACATCACGGCAAGTGGTCAATGTCACTACCGTGATATTCCGTGCCAAAGCGGCATCAAGAACCTGCTTAATCAGCTTTTTACCCAAACCCTGCCCTTGCCATTGCTGGCAGACAGAAACCTCACAAATATGTAGGCTAGTATGATGATCTTCAGCATTGATAAAACCAATTGGTTCATCGCAATCATTCACCGCAACCCATTCTAATTGCTCGGAAATAAAATCGAGGTGGTCTTGCTCTGTTTGCCCATCACCTTCGGCAAGCCATTGATATTTTTCGATACTCGTGAATGTCTGCCCTGCAGAAATTTCCACGGCAGGAAGATGTTTGGCATCGAAGGGGGTTGCTAAACGAATATTCGCCATAATTTTTACTCACAACAAAATTTAGCTAACAAAAAAGCGGGTTTCCCCGCTTTCAATGTATAACATTACAAATTAAATTGCGTTATTTAATAAGTTTTTCCACATATCTAATACCAGTACTTGGTCTGGTGGTGTCAATTCGCCAGCTTTGATGGCATTTTGAATACTGACTTCGACACGTTGATATAATGCTTCAGAGCTGGTTTCGTTTTCTTCTTCCAGCTCAGCCACAGCAAGGGTTAAGTGACCACGCAAATAGCCGCCAGCGAAGAGTTCATCATCACTCGCGTGCTCAACCATATCATCAATCTTCGTTAGTATGCGTGTTTCTAAATCCGCAAGCATGCTTAATCCTTACTTAAATGTGTGTTCATTAGGCAAAAATATCTTCCGGATAAGGAAAAGCTTCTGCACAAAGAGGTGGCGTATTGTAAAACAATTGTAACGCATTAATAAAGCGTAATGGGCGTTCAGGGATACCATTTTCTAAATAAAGCATCACTTGCGCATGAACTTTGCGCATAAACGCAATGCGGTCAGGCTCAAAATCCCCTTCTAAGTTGTCACAACTGACATTAAATGGAATGCCAACAGCAACACAAAACAGCCAATCTAGCGCTTGAGGTTTAATCTCTACCACTTCAAACTCACACTGTGTTTTTTCATCTCGACCGTCTGGGCAATACCAATAGCCGTAATCGACTTGCTGGCGCCTTGCTTCCCCTGCGATACACCAATGTGAGATTTCATGCAGCGCACTGGTGAAAAAACCGTGTGCAAATACGATACGGTGATAAGGCACAGCCTCATCAGCAGGTAAATAAATGGGTTCATCATCCCCTTTTACCAGCCTGGTGTTATATGTCACACCAAAACATTCATCAAAGATATTGATTAGATCCTGATAATTATGTGTACTCATGAATAATTTAAATCATCTTAAAATAATGAGAGAAACCAAGCTTTAATCACGTCACCATGGCTATCATGGAGTAACTTAATACTCATCAGTAACGAAATCACCACGATCATTGGCCTGATCAGTTTTTGTCCTTTGGTTAAGACCAAACGCGCACCTAAACGAGCGCCAACCATTTGGCCGATTAGCATAACAAAACCTAAGGCCCAAAGAACATGACCCCCGATAATAAAGAATACTAAAGAGCCAAAATTAGAGGCAAAATTAAGTAACTTCGCGTGGGCGGTGGCTTTAGCAAGATTATAGCCGAGCAGCAGAACATAGCCTAACGCCAAAAATGAACCGGTTCCGGGGCCAAATGCACCATCATAAAAACCCAGTGTCATCCCAATTGCCACCCCGAAAAATGGCATGCTGATACGTTGTTGGCGGTCTTGCACACCGATTGATGGCGTTAATAAAAAGTATAAACCGACACAAATCACCAAGATAGGCAACAGTTGTTTTAAGAACGCGGTATCAATCATTTGAATGACAATCGCACCCAACATGGCACCAATCATGGTCATAATGAACGGAAACAATTGTTCTCGTAAATCTATAGCTTTGCGCCTGACAAAATAGAGTGTTGAAGAAAACGAACCGCCAACAGCTTGCAATTTATTGGTTGCTAACGCTTCAACTGGTGTGATTCCCACGGATAACAGAGCTGGGATCGTTAATAGCCCACCACCACCCGCGATGGAGTCAATAAACCCTGCAAATAGCGCAACAAAGAAGAGTAAAGCGTAAACTTCAGGAGCAACGGCTGTTAGCCAATCCATTTTACTATCCAAAGAGAAGAAATATCATGATGTTGATGTGAATATATCGCCAAACAGCTTTGGTAATATCACAACCTAGATGAGGTATTTTTAGGAGGCTTCATCCGAACCTTCATCATCAACAAAGCGACCTACTAGGCCGCTCCGTTGTCACTACATAAAACACAGTAAAACCGATTATTCAAACGGTTTCATTGCTGGCGTTACATCCGAGCACTGACCACGATGACGTAAATAGTGGTCCATTAGAACAATCGCCATCATTGCTTCTGCTATCGGCACTGCACGAATTCCCACACAAGGGTCATGACGCCCTTTGGTGATCATTTCAACTTCTTCGCCATCACGGTTGAGTGTTTTACCTGAAACGGTAATACTGGATGTCGGTTTTAACGCAATATGCGCAATAATAGGCTGGCTACTGCTAATACCGCCTAAGATGCCGCCTGCATGGTTTGATGTGAAACCATTACGGGTAATTTCATCACGGTTTTCACTGCCTTTGAGCGCAATAACACCGAAGCCATCACCAATTTCCACACCTTTCACTGCGTTAATACTCATCAACGCGTGAGCGAGATCGGCATCTAAACGGTCAAATACCGGCTCACCTAAGCCCGCAGGCACATGCTCTGCAATAACGGTAATTTTAGCGCCAATCGAATCACCTTCTTTCTTTAAACCGCGCAATAACTCATCAAGAGCCTCTAATTTGCTAGGATCTGGACAAAAGAATGGATTTTCTTCGACAATTGACCAGTCTTTAATTTCACATGCGACTGATCCCATTTGTGTTAAGCATCCATGAATTTGCACGCCAAGCTTTTCTTGTAAATACTTTTTCGCAATCGCACCTGCTGCAACACGCATTGCCGTTTCACGTGCTGATGAGCGACCACCACCACGATAATCACGCTGACCATACTTTTGTTCATATGTGTAATCTGCATGGCCGGGCCTAAACACGTCTTTGATTGCACCATAATCTTGCGAACGTTGGTCAGTGTTTTCAATGAGTAAGCCAATGCTAGTTCCGGTTGTCACACCATTAAAGACACCCGATAAAATCTTCACTTGATCAGGTTCACGGCGCGCAGTCGTATAACGTGATGTTCCCGGGCGACGACGGTCTAAATCTTTTTGTAAATCGGCTTCTGTCAATGCTAAACCTGGGGGAACCCCATCGACGATGCAACCTAATGCAACGCCATGTGATTCACCAAACGTGGTCACACGAAACAGTTGCCCAATTGAATTTCCTGCCATCGGAGTTTCCTATTCTAAGCCATTCTTGTTTTATCAAGAATTTTGGTTGTTAATTATTATATCGTTGTGTCGTTATTATTGATTACATGATCTTAGAACATCACGCAACTGTTGATTAATCGATATAAAGCTCAAAATGTGCGTGATGCTCAACAAGTTGTTCACGAGTTAACATAAACACACCATCACCGCCGTATTCAAAGTCCAGCCAAATAAATGGAATTTCAGGATATTGTTCAATCAGATGAACCATGCTGTTACCCACTTCACACACTAACACCCCTTCTTCCGTCAGAAAACGCGGTGCATTCGCTAAAATACGACGCACCAGTTTCAAACCATCACTTCCGGCAGCAAGTGCTAATTCAGGTTCGACACGAAACTCTTCTGGTAAATCGTCCATATCTTCCGCATCAACATACGGTGGATTTGTCACGATCAGGTCATATTTGACCTCTGGCATATCACGGAATAAGTCAGAGCGAATCGGTATCACCCGGTGATCTAAACCATGATTAGCAATATTTTGCTCAGCAACGCTTAGCACATCACTTGAAATATCAACCGCATCGACTTCTGCATCAGGGAATTCATAAGCACAAGCAATCGCAATACAACCACTTCCGGTACATAAATCAAGAATAGTTTGAGGTTCATCCGCCACCAAGCCAACAAAGTGATTATTGATTAATTCACCAATTGGCGAGCGAGGGATAAGCACTCGTTCATCAACATAAAATTCATGGCCACAGAACCATGAGCGATTAGTCAGATATGCAACCGGAATACGATCATTAATACGTCGCAAGACACGCTCAATAATGCGGTGGCGTTCTGTTGGCGTTAAGCGGGATGTTAATAGTTCATCGGGCAGGTCTAGAGGCAAGTAAAGTGTTGGTAACACCAATTGTAGCGCCTCATCCCATGGGTTATCTGTACCGTGACCATAGTACACATTGGCAGCATTAAAGCGGCTCATTGTCCAACGTAAAATATCTTGAATGGTATGAAGTTCTGCAACGGCTTCATCAACGAAAATCTTTTCCAAGAAGGGGTTCTCCAGCCTGTATTTTGAAAGGGAATATATGAATAGCTAAAGTTTGCCACGAAGTGAAAGACAAATCAGCAGATTAATGTAATAAAATTTGCTGAGGAAATCTGGTTATCGCGCTTATTGAAGCATATTTGGTCGTAAAAACGCCCTTTATTTTAGCTAAAGGGCGTGAAGAAAAATAACCAGTTCAGTAAAGAAGTCACGATACTAACTTTCGTTTTGCAGTACCACTTCCGCCTCTTTCGCTGGCTTTTTTACCCAAAGTGCATAGGCGATAGTCAGCAATACTAACCAAACAACGCCGACATATAATGCAATTCGTGTCGATTCAAAATATCCCAAAACACCAAAAACAAATACCATAAATGCGATGGCTAAAATAGGAGCAACAGGCCACATAGGTACAGGAAATTTTAATTGGCTAATTTCTTCTGGCGACATTTTTTTGCGCATTGCAAACTGCGACAGTAAGATCATCAACCATACCCAAATCGTTGCAAAAGTCGCAATTGACGCAATCACCACAAACACATCATCAGGGATGACATAGTTCAATACCACACCCACCAGCAATACCGCGACCATCACTAATACCGTCATCCAAGGCACACCATTTTTTGTCAGCTTAGTAAAGGCTTTCGGTGCTTGTCCTTCATGTGCCATGCCATACATCATACGCCCAGCACCAAAGATATCGCTGTTAATTGCCGAAATTGCCGCAGTGATCACCACAATATTTAAGATATTCGCTGCAGATTGAATACCTAAGCTATCGAAAATTTGCACAAACGGGCTACCTTGCTGCCCAATTTGGTTCCATGGGTAAATGCACATCAAGACAAATAAAGTCAGGACATAAAACAGTAAGATACGAATTGGCACGGCATTAATCGCTCTTGGAATCGTGGTTTCAGGGTTTTTCGCTTCACTCGCTGTAATGCCAATAACTTCAATTCCCCCGAACGCAAACATCACCACGGCAAAGGACGCAATCACCCCACCAATACCATTTGGCATAAACCCATCGTGAATAAATAAGTTTGATACCCCAACCGCATGATCAGCCGCTTGGCCAAAACCAAACATCATAATAGCGGCACCACCAACAATCATCGCAATAATCGCGATAACTTTAATGATTGACAGCCAAAATTCCATTTCGCCGAAAGTTTTCACATGGCATAAGTTTATTGCACCAATAAAGAAAATAATGCTCAATACCCAGATCCACTGCGCAACCTCAGGAAACCACAGTTTCATATACACACCAAATGCTGTCACGTCCGCCAAGCAAACAATGAGCATTTCAAAAACATAAGTCCAACCCGCAAAAAAACCGGCTCTAGCCCCTAAATAATGGCTAGCGTACTGTGAGAACGATCCCGCAAGTGGCCGGTGGACGGCCATTTCACCCAGTGCTCTCATGACCATAAATACAGCGGCACCGCCGATAATATAAGCGAGTAATACCGCAGGCCCAGCGGTTTCTATTGCTTTAGCTGAACCATAAAATAAACCTGTACCAATCGCAGAACCTAAAGCCATAAATCGAATGTGACGCGCAGAAAGCCCTCGCGCAAGTTGTGATGTGCTTTGCATGATTTATCCTTCGTATTATTTTATTGTCGTGCAGATAAATACTTCAGGTGGCCAGTACATTGCCGACCACCTTTTATTTGCTTGATAAACTAGTTAGGGAAAACGGCGCCAGCCTTGAACAGCGCAGACAGTTTATATTGGTTAATTAAATTAATTGCCGCTTCAATATCAGGGGCAAAATAACGGTCTTTATCATAGTAAGCCACTTGGTCACGCAGTGTTTTACGTGCCTTCTCCAAGGTTTCACTCGACTTCAAACCTTCACGGAAATCCATTCCCTGACACGCTGAAAGCCATTCAATAGCTAAAATACCCGTGACATTTTTTGCCATTTCCCATAAACGACGACCCGCCGCAGGCGCCATCGATACGTGGTCTTCTTGGTTGGCTGATGTCGGCAGGCTATCAACACTCGAAGGGTGGGCTAATGCTTTGTTTTCACTCGCTAATGCAGCCGCAGTGACTTGAGCTATCATAAATCCTGAGTTAACCCCTCCGTTATTCACTAAGAAAGGTGGCAACTGTGACATATGGGTATCCATCAGTAATGCAATGCGACGTTCGGATAACGCACCGATTTCTGCTAATGCCAGCGCAATATTATCGGCTGCCATAGCAACAGGTTCTGCATGGAAGTTACCGCCTGAAATAATATCGCCATTATCGGTAAAGACTAACGGGTTATCCGACACAGCATTCGATTCAATTAATATCACTTCAGCAGCTTGGCGAATTTGGGTTAAACAAGCGCCCATCACTTGCGGCTGACAACGTAATGAATAGGGGTCTTGCACTTTCACACAGTTTTCATGGGACTTCGCCAATTCACTGGTCGGTGATAAAACATCACGGAACATCGCCGCAACATCAATTTGCCCTTTTTGTCCTCGAACCTCTTGAACTCGAGCATCGAAGGGTTTGCGAGAGCCCAGTGTGGCTTCAACACTCAGCGCACCACAAACAATGCCAGATAGCAGCAATTTTTCTGCCTCAAATAACCCTTTCAACGCGAAAGCCGTCGATGTTTGCGTGCCGTTTAATAAGGCTAAACCTTCTTTGGCTTCCAATTTTAGAGGTGCTAACCCCGCTTTTTCTAACGCTTTTTTCGCTGAAATCCATTTGCCTTCATAACGCGCCTTTCCTTCGCCTAACAGAATTAAACTCATATGAGCCAATGGTGCTAAGTCGCCAGAAGCCCCCACTGACCCCTTCGCAGGAATAAATGGATAAACTTGCGCATTCACTAATGCGATCAAGGCATTAATAACTTCAAGGCGGATCCCTGAAAAACCACGAGCTAAGCTATTAATTTTGAGTACCATGATTAAGCGCACGAGGTCATCATCTAACGGTTCACCCACACCAGCAGCGTGAGACATCACAATAGATCGTTGTAATGATTGCAAATCTTTAGTCGCAATACGCGTATTAGCAAGTAAACCAAAGCCGGTATTGATACCATAAGCGGTTCTATCTTCTTCAATAATTTTATTGACCGTCGCAACACTTTTCTCGATAGCACCGTGAGCGCGTTTATCTAATGCCACTGTTACCGATTGTTGGAAAACAATACGCAGGTCTTCGAGTGTCATTTTTCCTGGGTGAATAGTTAACTTAGTCATTAATGGCACTCCTTAACGTGTTTTAATCATCGGTAAATTAAGATTTTTTTCCTGCGCACATGCGATAGCTATGTCATAGCCTGCATCGGCATGGCGCATGACACCAGTTGCAGGGTCATTGTGCAATACTCGGGCAATGCGCTCTGCTGCTTCATCCGTTCCATCACACACAATTACCACTCCAGAATGCTGAGAGAAGCCCATACCTACGCCACCACCGTGATGTAAAGATACCCACGTCGCCCCACTGGCTGTGTTTAATAACGCATTGAGTAATGGCCAGTCTGAAACTGCATCAGAACCATCTTTCATTGATTCCGTTTCACGATTTGGGCTGGCCACTGAACCTGAATCTAGGTGATCACGGCCGATAACAATCGGCGCTGAAACCTCACCGCTTCTTACCATCTCATTGAATGCCAAACCTAATTTAGCGCGATCCCCAAGGCCAACCCAGCAAATACGCGCTGGCAACCCTTGGAAACTAATACGTTCACGAGCCATATCCAACCAGCGATGCAAGTGCTTATCATCCGGCAGCAGCTCTTTCACTTTCGCATCTGTTTTATAGATATCTTCAGGATCTCCTGATAACGCAACCCAGCGGAATGGACCAACACCGCGACAAAATAGCGGGCGGATATAAGCAGGTACAAAACCGGGGAAATCAAACGCATTTTCTACGCCCATTTCCAGTGCCATTTGGCGGATATTGTTTCCATAATCAAAGGTGGGAATGCCTTGCTGTTTAAATGCCAGCATCGCTTTAACATGTTCAGCCATAGATTTTTTTGCAGCCAATGCAGTGGCTTGCGGGTCTTGAACACTGCGTTCACGGTACTCTTCCCAGCTCATACCAATGGGTAAGTAACCATTCAAAGGGTCATGAGCACTTGTCTGATCGGTCACCATATCCGGTTTCACCCCACGTTTGACAAGCTCAGGAAGAATTTCAGCGGCATTGGCGCATAGTGCAATAGAAATGGCTTTTCCTTCCGATGTGTATTTTTTCAGACGCGCTAACGCATCATCAAGGTCAGTCGCTTGTTCATCCACATAGTGAGTTCTTAAACGGAAATCGATACGGCTTTGTTGGCACTCAATGTTCAATGAGCAGGCCCCCGCCAGTGTGGCAGCAAGAGGTTGGGCTCCCCCCATTCCACCAAGCCCTGCAGTTAAGACCCAACGCCCAGTTAAATCACCGTTAAAGTGCTGGCGAGCGGCTTCCACAAAGGTCTCATACGTCCCTTGAACAATGCCTTGGCTGCCGATATAGATCCAGCTACCTGCGGTCATTTGCCCATACATGGCAAGGCCTTTCGCATCTAATTCATTGAAATGCTCCCAGTTTGCCCAATGTGGTACCAGATTTGAATTGGCGATTAAAACACGTGGCGCATTTTCATGGGTTTTGAAAACACCGACAGGCTTACCTGACTGAACCAGCAGTGTTTCATCGCTCTCAAGCTGCTTCAGGGACTCGACAATTTGGTCATAGCATTGCCAATTACGTGCTGCACGCCCAATACCGCCATATACCACTAATTCATGAGGGTTTTCTGCAACATCCGGGTCAAGGTTATTCATTAACATGCGTAGTGGCGCTTCTGTCAGCCAACTTTTGGCATTTAATGTATTCCCTCTCGGTGCCCTAATTTCGATATTTCGATATTTATTATTCAATGCTGTCACTTGTATACCCTCTTTTATCTGTCCATTAGCTACCTTTCTTGTTCCTATAGATATAGTTGTATATACATGTACGATCAATTAATCTTTTAACATAAAGATTAAAAAAATATGATATAAAAATATTTTTAATCAAATAAAACAATGGAATAAATAAATCACCTGATATTTTGCTGTATTTTCTTTATTCTAAATCTGCATACTAGATCACATTTGATTTACAATAAATTCACACAAAATAGGTAAAGAAGGCATGCACTCGAGATGATAAGCGGAAAATATGCTTTATATCGTTCCGCCCATACTTTGACGTGGTGAAAAAAACTTATGACGTGAAACTGCCTTTCAGCTTATAACGATGACCCGGGAACAATAATTTTGTACTTGTCACCGTAAAGGACTGAGACCAAGTACGTCTTGTAATTAACAAGCAAGATGCACCTGTATTAATTTGCAATAACCTCGCGGAACGTTCATCTGCCTCCACGGCCTCCACAATATGCTCCCCTTGTGTTAAAGGAGCAACTTGAGACAAATAATCATGTGGTGTAATCGATAAAAAATTTTGCTGTAAGTAATCCGGAGCCGCTAACGCATTGACATATCTGTCTTCAATTTGAACAGGAACATCATTCTCTAAATGGACAATAATCGAATGAAACACCATGGTATCTGGGCTGATATTTAACTCATTTGCGAGCGCAGGTGACGCTTGAATTTCTTCGAGCTTAATTATCCTACAGCTGTATTTGTGGTTTCTTGCCAGTATTTCCGCTTCAATACTGTGTATTTCAAATAGTGCAGATTGCCCTTTTGGCTCAGCCACAAAGGTTCCCACACCTTGCAAGCGAACCAATAACCCTTCAGCGGTTAATTCACGTAGTGCTCGGTTAGCCGTCATTCGACTACATTGAAACTGTGTCACGAGCTCAGACTCGGATGGAATACGGTCATTTGCTTGCCATTCTGCGGTGTGGATCTTTTCAATTATTGATTGTTTTACTTGCAAATATAGCGGGAGCGGTGCCCCTTGTTTATCCTTTTTATCGGCTGTCACAGTCATTTCCAATTTAATGATTAAAATCTTAAGTATTAATATGCTATTCGTTGAATAGCATACAACACGACCTTAGTGCTATCGGACATTTTTTATCCTGACAGTCGCGAATAAAAACATCATGCTTAATTATTAAGCATTAACATAATTAAACGATGCAATTTTAATAAAAACAAACAAAAAACAGCAAACTTTTAGGGTCAAAAGCGGCAAACAACCTCATTCACCGCTATTCATTATTGTTATAGTTAAAACAGCGACTCACCCATTTCACCCATTACGATGGGTAATTTTGCCTTCATGTACTCTGATGAACAGTGGGTTACTCCCTTGTTCATAAATCATTTCTACGGGCTCTTGCGCATTCCACACAACAAAATCCGCAATAAAGCCCGCTTTCAATTGTCCATGGCTATTTTCACGGCCTAACGCTTTAGCCGCGTTACGTGTCACCCCAGCCCATATCTCTTCAGGTGTCAGTTTAAATAATACGGCCGCCATATTCATAATAATACGCAATGAGGCAAAAGGACTGGTTCCTGGGTTAAAATCTGTTGAAACCGCCATAGGAACGTCATGTTCCCGTAACAGCTCAATTGGTGGTAGTTTGGTTTCCCGTAAAAAATAAAATGCCCCCGGTAATAAGACGGCTACGGTTCCGCTCGCTTTAAGTGCTTTAATCCCTTCTAGGTCCAAATATTCAATATGGTCAACCGACAAACCTTTGTAGCGGGCAACCAGTTCGCTCCCACCTAAGTTTGATAACTGCTCCACATGCCCTTTTACTGGGATCCCTAATTTCTGAGCCGCTGAAAATAACTTTTCACTTTGAGCGAGGGAAAACCCCACACTTTCACAGAAGACATCTACTGCCTCAAACAAGCCTTTTTCCCATAATTCAGGCATGATTTTTTGGCAAATCAAATCAATATATTCATCAGGTTTATCTTTATATTCAGCGGGGACGGTGTGAGCAGAAAGCAATGTTGAACTGACTGAAATAGGATATTGTGCAGATAACTGCTTTGCGACTAATAATTGTTTCTCTTCATTTTCATAGTCGAGCCCATAGCCTGATTTCATTTCAATACTTGTGACACCTTCTTGAATTAATGCTTCGAGCCTTGGCTTTGCCCGCTCAAATAATTCGTTCTCGCTCATTTTGCGGGTTTCACGTACAGTCGAATTAATTCCGCCACCTTGCGCACTAATAGTTTCATAAGAAACCCCATTCATTCGCTGTTCCCATTCAGAAGCTCGGTCACCGCCAAAAACTAAATGTGTATGGCAATCGATTAATCCAGGGGTTATTAATTTACCTTCAACATCAATAAGTTCGCAGTCATTCAATTCAATATTTTGAGTAGGAACAATTGCAACTATTTTATTATCACGAACAACTAAATCATGGTGATTAATCAGTCCATAAGGAGCTGATAGTACTGGGTCCATAGTGGCAATACGGCCATTACGCCAAACGACATCCCGAGAGTGTGTTTTGAATACCATCGTTTTTCCTATTGTTGTTGAATTCAGTTTTATTCATTGCATTAATAAATCGTATAGATATGTATATACAATTAGACTAGCAAGTCCCCTTTTGTCAATGCTTACCTGTAAAAAGGTTATAAATATGTTACTTCGCACGAACAATCTACGATTATCACCATTCATCAAAAATGAGTTACACTACCAACCAGAAAAATTAATCACAAAAACATATTAGTAAAATTATGAAGAAAAAATTTGGTCTAGAAGATGAAGATATTCGTCTTTTCAAAGAAGCCATTAATGGAGCAAAAAAAATCCGTCAGGACCAAGTCCTGCACGCACCTGTCCGCGCCAAAGTGACACAACCATCTAATAAAAAAGTCATACAGGAACAGGTTGACGCCTCCTTTTATTTTTCAGATGAATTTCAACCTCAACTTGAAAATGAAGGCCCAACGCGTTATTTAAGGCCCGATGCTAACCCTTATGAATTAAAAAAACTTCGCCGCGGTGATTACGCTCCGGAGTTGTTTTTAGATTTACATGGCTTAACACAAATGGAAGCAAAGCAAGAAATTGGCGCGCTCATTGCGGCCTGTAAGCGTGAAAATGTCTATTGCGCCTGCATTATGCACGGCCATGGTAAACATGTTTTAAAGCAGCAAACACCACTTTGGCTTGCCCAACATCCTGATATTATTGCTTTTCACCAAGCACCTAAAGAATGGGGCGGTAATGCAGCCTTATTGCTGCTTATAGAAACTGCTGAGAGCGCTCGCCGCTAAGCGCTCATGTTGTTCTGTATTATTTAGCAAATAGCAATTGAGATGGGCTCAACATCCATTCAAACTGACTTTTTTGATGAGCCACATCAATGTCAACACATGCCACTGTTGATGTCGTGAACATCGGTGGTTCTTTATGTGGGCACAACTCCGACACTAAATAGCCAACCAGTGGCAAATGAGATACAACCAATATCGCATTTGCGCCTAGCACAGCAACATCCCGAATATGGTCAGCCACAAATGCGGCATTCCCTCCTGGCGTTAATTGCCCTAAAACTTCTGACTTTGCTGGCAAATCAAGGTGCTGGCTCACAACTTGCCGAGTTTGTTCTGCTCTTAAATAGGGGCTCACTAACACCGAATCAATTTTAATACCTTGATTCTGTAGCCATTGAGCCATCAATACTGAGTCGTCTTTTCCCTTTTGTGTCAATGGGCGCTCAGCATCGCTAGGCGCGTGTATCGCTGCATCACCGTGACGCATAATATAAACTTGCATAATCCACCATCTGAGTAACCTACCTGATTAAGGAGGTTATTCTTTTGTTGTTAAGCTAATTGTTGTAAAAGTAACCATCAGTTGGGGTGAAATGTGATTCTGCATGAAATGATCAACAAAGAAAATGATTTGAGTAAATTTTTGTGTATGTTTTTTTAGCAGTCCATGTCGCATGTTAAATTTTAGTATTTATTATCAATTAGTTAAATTTAATATAATGATTTATTCTAATCATACGAGCTTTACGTAAAAGAGCCTGATAACCAAAAATATGTTTGGTATCAGGCATTGATTGGTTTTATTAAAAAAGCAACAAACAGCTAATAGGCTAGCTTACCGCGCCATTATTGTTCATTACTTGGTTTTATTACATCAACCCCACCTTCTACATTGGTAGAAAAAAAGGTTCGATTATTCTCTGCCATGTCACATAGCAATTCACAAGGCTGGAATTTATCACCATATTTCACGGCGAGGTTATTCAGAGTTTCCACCGTTTTTGCAATCCCTAGGCTATCCATATACCTAAACGGACCACCAAAGAAGGGCGGGAAACCGATACCAAATACCGCTCCCACATCCCCATCACGAGCATTTCTAATGATGTTTTCATCAAGGCAGCGGGCAGCTTCGTTAAGCATCATCATGACACAGCGCTGTGCAATATCCGCTTTAGTCAGTTTATTGTTGGGAACCATTTCAATTAGTGAATAAATGGTTTTATCAACTTGACGTTTACTGGCTTTTTTCCAAAACCACAACTTATTGGTGTGATGACCATATTCATAAAAACCTTTGCCGTTTTTCTTACCTTTACGGTCATCTTTAACCACTTTGTCGAGGATATCAGGCGCCTTAAAACGCTCACCAAAACGTTCAACTAAAATCGGTAAAATTTTTGTTCCTACATCAATGCCCACTTCATCCAACAAATTAAATGGCCCAACAGGGAAGCCAAATTCAACTAAAGCACGATCAATGTGTTCTATTGATTCACCTTCAACAAGGCATTGCGCTGCTTCACATAAGAATGGCGCTAAAATGCGATTTACATAGAAACCTGCATCATCCCCCACAACAATCGCTGTTTTACCTTGGCGTTTTGCTAAAGCAACCACTGTCGCAATTGTAGTTTCATCTGTTTGTTGATGAGGGATCACTTCAACTAAAGGCATTTTATCGACGGGACTAAAATAGTGTAAGCCAATCACTTTTTCGGGATGAATCGCTTTCTGTGCAATTTGGTGAATAGGTAAAGATGATGTATTAGAAGCAAAAATAACTTGCTGTTTCGACATCTTCTCAACTTCAGCAACCATTTTTTGTTTCAGTGCTAAATCTTCAAATACCGCTTCAATCACGATGTCCGCATTTTCAAGCCCTTGATAATTTAATGTGCCTGATACCTTAGCCATAACAGCTGCACGTTCTCGGGCTAATAACCGCCGCTTGATAACTCGCTGGGTCAGTAGATCCCAGCTATAGCGCAAGGCCTGTGTGACGCCTTTGTCTGAAATATCTTTTATGCGGACGGGTAATTTACCTTGAAAAGCGGTGACATAAGCAATTCCACCGCCCATCAACCCGCCACCAAGCACACCAACTTGATTAATCTTCAATGGCGTTGCTTGTGCCCCTGTGTCATTTTTTAATGCGGTAACCGCAAAAAATAAATTACGTAATGCAGCAGACTCTGGTGTCATCACGAGCTCACCGAAAGCTTTCGCTTCTTCCGCATAGCCTGCTTGCAAACCTTTATTCATACCTGTTTTTACGACATGAATAATTTTTTCTGGGGCTGGATAATGGCCTTTAGTTTTGCTGAGTGTTTTTTGTTTGGCACTCTCAAACACTTTATTACGTAGTAATTTGCTGCTTAATAAACGCTGTTGCCAATGGATAGCTGGACGCTGAACGCCCCCTTTTTTCACCATTTTCACCGCAACGTCGAGTAAAATAGGCTCTGGAACCACATCATCAACCAACCCTATTTTCAGCGCCTGTTTAGCTTTTAGCTGGCGGCCTATCAGCATTAAATCCAATGCATGCGGAATACCAATCAACCGAGGTAAACGCTGAGTTCCCCCGGAGCCAGGTAATAGCCCCAATTGTACTTCAGGCAAGCCTAATTTCGTTTTATCATCATTGGAGCAAACCCGCGCATGACATGCCAAAGCAAGCTCTAGCCCACCCCCTAAACACGCACCATGTATCGCAGCAATAATAGGCAATGGGTAGTTATCGATTTTATCAAACAGTACATGACCTGCTTTTGACAATTCACTGGCTTGGGACTTATTTTCACAGCCTGCTATCATGCTAATGTCAGCGCCTGCAATAAAATTGTCTTTTTTTCCTGAGGTAATAACTAGCCCTTTCAAACCAGAGGTAGACTGCGCTTGTTGTAAAATCGCCAGAAATTGTTCCGCAAACTCCGCTTTTAGTGTATTTACTTTTTCATTGGGGACATCAATGAAGATAACCCCCACATTCTCGTCATAAATTTCTAAGCTAAAGGCCTGTTGTGTTTTTTCTCTTGTAACTTCTATAGCAGAATTTTGAGCCATTATTCCACCTCTAAAATCATTGCTGCACCTAAACCACCCGCAGCACAAGCTGTTGTTAACCCAAACCCACCACCGCGTCTACGTAACTCATTTAAAGTTTGTGTCACCATTCGTGCGCCTGTAGCCGCAAATGGGTGCCCATAAGCAATAGAACCGCCTAAGACATTAAATTTGTCCATATCCACTTCGCCAATGGCGTGATCCATTCCCAGTTTCTCTTGTGCGAATTTACGGCTACCAAACATGTGTAAATTAGCAAGTGTTTGCGCAGCAAAGGCCTCATGCATGTCAATCAGGGATAGATCTTGCAACGATAACCCTGCACGTTTTAAAGCGAGTGGAGTAGCATAAGAAGGCCCTAATAGCATATCTTCCCATACGTCTATTGCGGAAAACGCATAACTTCGAATATAGCCAAGCGGTGTATAACCCAGTGATTTCGCTCGAGACTCTGTCATCATCAATACCGCAGCGGCGCCATCCGTCAACGGCGTGCTGTTTGCTGCAGTAACGCTACCGTGCTTGCGGTCAAATGCGGGTTTTAATTTCGCATAAGAAGACAAAACTGAGTTTGTACGCACATTGTTATCTTGGGAAAATGCTTGCTTAAAGGGAGGCATATAGGCAGTCATAACTTCATCATTTAAAACGCCATTTTCCCAAGCTTTTGCCGCTAACATATGCGAACGATGAGCGAGTTCATCTTGCTGGGCTCGGCTGATCTGATAACTTTTCGCCATTTGCTCCGCGGTATCCCCCATGCGTAGCCCCGTAGAGTATTCCGCAACACCCGGTGCGACAGGCGCTAAATCCTTCAAGCGTAATTTCGTTAACAGTGATAATTTTTGTCCAACAGACTTTGCTTTACTTAAAGCTAACAATGTCTCTGCCAATTTTTTTGATACGCCAATAGGAAGCACAGAAGATGAATCCGCCCCGCCAGCAATACCGATAGAAATATCACCTACCATCATGCTTTGTGCAACATTAACAATTGCTTGAAAACTAGTTGCACACGCTCGAGATACACTATAAGCATCCGTCGAAACGCTCATACCTGTTCCGAGAACAATTTCCCTCGCAATATTAGGCGCTTCTGGCATTTGTACCACTTGCCCAAATACCAGTTGCTCAATGAGGTTTTTGTCTAAATCACTACGGGCTAATAACTCAGCAACTACCGCTTTACCTAAATCGACTGCTGGAATTCCTGCATATGCCGTAGATTGCTTTGCAAAAGGCAAGCGTAGACCACTGACAATGGCGATCCTTTCATTTGTTTTATCTGTATTTTCACCATGGTGGAGATGTTGATTCATGGTCGCTCCTGCTAAAGCAAAAATGAAAATTATAGTTAACTCACTCACTAACCGGATAAAGAGGTCTGACCTGTAATGATTGTTAACATAAAATTCACAATTATCAATGGGTATTAATAAAAAATGCGAGCAGGTACGCAACTTAGAGTAAAAATGCAACAAATTGCAGTAAGGGAAAACGAGGGGGATGAAGGAAGCCTTTTATCACTGAGTGTTAATCAGACCACCGTTTTAGCGATAAAAGGCAAATCAGAGCAAATTCAAACGTTTGATTAACGAAGGCCTAACTGAAAAATTAAGCTTTCTGCTTCACAGCTAAAACTAAATTCAGCCGTCAGCTCAACACCACCCTCTACAGGCTTAATAGAATGGGTTATGACACAAGGATCAGACTCAACAGATTTTGCTTTTTCTGTGAGTGTTTTCAGCATGGTTTCAGCTTCACCTTGTGTAGCGAAAACATGCTGATACGACGCAGTACAGTCTTTATTATCCAATACTGTTCCCACATCTACACAGCAGCAGGCTGCGGTTTCATCCGCGCTACAACGGTTAATCGCATCAGTCATTTTACTCTCCAAATAAACAAACTGTTAAGTCGCTATCATAACGCTGAAAAAGTGCTAAAAACTAGTGTGTATCAAAATATATCGCTAATAATTAAACATAAGTTTGATCTTACCCCGTATTCGCATACTTATTGTTCTCAATTTATCCGCTTATGTTGCCATTTTGTTAAATATGTCGCATTTTTGAAAACAATATCACAATAATAGCAAAACAAGCTTGCAACATATCAGGTGGTCAGACCTATACTCTAGTAACTGGTCTGATTTGTCATAACGGCAAGGGACCCTACAATTCTGCGCTTCTTGCGATAGAAGTCGCTTTATTCAAAATAAAACATAAGAGGGTTTTGGTCATGAGCCAGAAAAACCTGTTCTCTAGATCAGCTTTAGCAATAGCAGTGGCAATTGTATCATCCAACGCAGGCGCGGCTGGTTTTTTGCTTAATGAATATTCTACATCCGCACTGGGACGCGCGTTTTCGGGAGCTGGTGCGATGGGCGACAACGCAAGTGAGGGAAGTCGAAACCCTGCTGCCATGATGTTGTTTGATCGCCCTTCTCTTTCTATTGGTGCCGTTTATATTGACCCAAGTGTTGATATTAAAGGCAAAGGCGGTTCACTTCTCGGTAGCAATACCACCGCAAATGACATTGCACCAAGTGCTGTTGTACCCAATGCACACTTTATATTCCCAGTTAATGACAAATGGGCAGTTGGTACGTCAATGACCACCAACTTTGGTTTAGCCACTGATTTTAATAAAAATTATGCAGCAGGCCCTATAGGCGGTAAGACAGACTTAAAAACAGTTAATCTAAACTTAAGTGGAGCATACCGTGTAAATAATAATTTTAGTTTTGGCTTGGGCGTGAATGCCGTGTATGCCGATGCTGAAATTACCCGTCATGCGGGAGATCTAGGTACTTTAGCGCCTAAATTAGGTTTACCTCAATTCCCAGCTAGCACTACCATGGCCAAATTAACAGGCGATGACTGGGGTTATGGTTGGAATGCGGGTATTTTATATGAAATCAATGATGATAACCGTTTAAGCCTAAGTTACCGTTCAAAAGTTAAAGTTAAGTTTGAAGATGGCAAATATTCCAATGACATACCAAAAGCAATAACTCAATTAAATGGTACAGGTGGTGAAAAAATCAAAGGTAAGTTAGACCTTAATTTACCTGATATCTGGGAATTCTCTGGCTACCATAAAGTTGCACCTAAGTGGGCTCTACACTACAGCGTTGCCTATACTGGCTGGAGTGAATTTAAAGAATTAACCGCCTACAGAAAAAGTGACGGTGAGCAGTTATTCCATAAACCTGAACACTTTAAAGATGCATGGCGTTTAGCACTAGGTACCACTTATTTCTATGATGAAAACTGGACATTCCGTACAGGTATTGCCTACGACCAAACACCTGTACGCTCTGATTACCGTTCAATTTCTATACCTGACCAAGATCGTTACTGGTTAAGTGCTGGTACCACTTATGCATTCAATGAAAATGCTTCTGTTGATGTCGGTATCTCCTACATGCACGGTAAGAAAGTTGATATCAAGGAACGGTTAAGTGAAGATATTCCTGAAAGTGTTCTTCCTGCATATCATTTCAAATCTGAAGGTTCCGCTTGGTTATATGGTGTGAACTTCAACTATACATTCTAATTAATTGAATTTTCAGTATCAGGGAGTTCCCTCCCTGATACTATTTTCAACTTCAACTATCTCATCCCACTAATTTTCAAAACTTAACATAAATTTTCTTGACCCTAACCCACATCATATGTAAATTAAATGTTAAGCATATAATTCACTTTACCATTTCTTTATAAAATAGATACAACCTCATTTTTGAGATAATTTGCTTTATATTTCATTAGATTATCATTCATTCTCTGAATGTTCTTATTTGCAACTACAACCCAATAGCATAATTTATACTGATGACACCCACTAATATATGGCTTTTCATCAAACTATATTAATCACGCTATATTCTATTATTGGCTACGGCCGTGAAGGCATGTAAAAGAGGCAACAATGACGAAAACTTAGGAGGTTTTATGGGAACACTGTTTACTGTAGGTTTTATTGGTGTATTAGGGGTAATCGCCCTGATTGACACTATCTCCCAACGAGGAAAAAGAGACAATGATTAGCTTTCTATTTATCACTCTCTAGTATTGTTCTAATGCAAGAGAGTGATAAACCTTCCAAAACAATTCAATTTACTAATCTATCGAATCAAGCTGGTCTTCAATCGCTGCTGCATTTGGGTTTTCTGTTGCTTTTAACGCACCACCACTTGATAAGAAGTCATTACGTTGGAAATAGGCTTCTCGCATCATTAAGTACGGATCTGAAGAGTTTTTCAGCAATCCATCTGAATCTAACAACCTTGCACGAGTTTCAATTCCTTCCAGTGCCCACTTACCTGCTGACATCCAGAATGTGAGATAGCTTAACATTGGATATAAATCATCAACTAAATCACCACCTTGTTCCCTTGGTGTTGCACTACCATATCCCGGTAGCACCACATAGGGACCATAGCCCACATCGTAATAACCCAAGGTATTACCAAAGCGTTTGGGTTCTTCTTTAACTAGCTGAGGATTGGCCATTGATGCAACATCAATCAAGCCTCCCATACCAAAGACGGTATTAAGGAAAAAGCGGTTAAAATGTTTGAAACCTTGAGTCACTTCACCACGCAAAAAACTATTTAACATACTTGCAGGTTCTTCAAGGTTAACGAAAAAATTGGTTAATCCATTTCGGGCAGGCATCGGGACATAATCATTCCAAGCAACCGCTACAGGCCTCAAGACATAAGGGTCAAGGACGTTATAGTTGAAATTAAACATTGCTCGGTTGAACCCCTCTAAAGGGTCTGAACGCTCATGTGTTTCTGGGTCAATGCTACTAGCACAACCTGCAATCAGCACCCCTGCCAGAAAAACACCCGTCATGCGAAACTTCATAACATTTCTCCATTCCCTGCACCGTCCTACTACGGTACTTTCCACTGTAATAAATATTTTGCTTATAGTAAGGCTAAAAAAAGAATTATGTTAATCCTTTTGAGTTATTTGATTATCTTAAAGACTAATTATAAGCCATTTAATCATATTCTTATTATAAGAAAATTGAACAATTAGTACAAAACAGAAATACTCCCTCACTCAATTTTAAAAATGACAACCTCCCTACTTTCGAATAAAAAACAGTCAAAAAAAATTTATGGCAGATAAATTCGATTATTTGCCCGTAACAACTTGATTCAATTAGGTCTGAACAGTAAAATGCCCTCGCTGTCGTAATTTTGACACCAAAAGTCCCCTTAGTTAAATGGATATAACGAGCCCCTCCTAAGGGCTAGTTGCAGGTTCGATTCCTGCAGGGGACACCATGCCTAACTCTCCCGAAGTCTACCTGACTCAATAAAAATCCTTTCTAATCAATTAAATCTCTTTATATCCTTCTTTTAAAGCTTTCCGCAAGCTTGATGTATTTACCTTTTCATCCTCACACCAAAATAGCTTTTTAGATTGATGACAACCCAATTTTTGCGTTTGTATTCAAATGGCCGTGGCTGTTTTGCAATATCCCTTTTTTACTGCGGTCGTAATAATGCCCGATGTCACACATTTCTTTCAAAGACCATTAAAAACGATGATTTTTCATAGGGTTCATCAATTCCTTTTCATAAAGTAATTTCCTATTTCAAAATCAGGGTCTCTACACAATAAACGAGTAAATATTCTTATGAATCACCCTGTAACAACTTGAAATAAAGTGTTACAAAAAGGTTTTGTTGACACAGAAAAATCATAACAATAAGAAAATAAAGCCATTAGATGTTGATATGATTGGTTTTTCAAATTACAAAACTAAGATAACTCAAAAAAATACATTAATTTGCACTCACACTTATTGATAAGAAAAGTTGATTTATTCATTTGGTGAAGATATAAATAAAATAACTACATAAGTTAAATATATCAAATTCAATTGTAACCATTTAACAATAACCAAGAAATATACCTGTTAAAATTCAAGGAAATTCACTCATGTCAGATAGCTTTCAAAATGAAGTCCCTAAAGCGCGGGTTAATATTAAATTAGATCTGCACACGGGGGGGGCTCAGAAAAAAGTCGAGTTACCCCTGAAGCTGTTAGCGGTTGGTGATTATAGTCATGGGCAAGATGATCGTGCGCTATCTGAACGTGAAAAAGTAAATATCAATAAAAATAACTTTGACAGCGTCCTCAATGAATTCTCACCGTCAGTCAATCTAACGGTTAAAAACACCTTAGCAGGGGATGGAAGTGAAGAAAGTATCGCATTAACGTTTAAAAACATGGCGGACTTTGAACCCGAGCAAGTGGCTCGTCAAATCCCACAACTGCGCGCAATGTTAGCCATGCGTAATCTGTTACGCGACCTAAAATCTAATCTCCTCGATAACGCCACATTTCGCCGTGAATTGGAAAATATCCTTAAGGATCCAACACTCAGTGATGAACTGCGCGAAGAGCTAGCCCAACTTGCACCGAAGAAAGATTAATTTGGATTACTAAAGGATTATGCTGATGTCTGTAAAAACTGAATCAACCCAAGGTGCAACGACTGTACTTGATGATGCGTCTAATCATGGTGTTTATGCTTCTTTATTTGAAAAAATTAATTTAACCCCTGTTGCTACAATCAGTGATATTAATGAATTCCAAGATAATGCTGCACTAGCGGATGCAACTGCGGATGAACGGGTCACGGTTGCTGTTCAAGTCTTTTTAGACCGTTTAAAATCATCCGGTCAAAAAGTGGAACGTTTAGACCGCAACTTACTTGATCATCATATTGCTGAACTTGATAAGCAAATTAGTCAACAACTTGACGAAGTGATGCACCATCAAGACTTCCAAAAAGTTGAATCTACTTGGCGTGGTTTAAAATTCCTCGTTGATCGCACTGATTTTCGTCAAAACGTCAAAATTGAGCTACTGGATATCGCCAAAGATGACCTACGCCAGGATTTCGAAGATAGCCCGGAAATTATCCAAAGTGGCCTTTACCACCATACCTACATTGCGGAATATGACACTCCAGGTGGTGAGCCTATTGCAGCGATGATTTCTAACTATGAATTTGATCGCAGCCCTCAAGATATCGCCTTATTACGTAGTATCTCTAAAGTCTCCGCATCTGCCCATATGCCATTTATTGGCTCTGTTGGACCAAAATTCTTTGGCAAAGAAACCATGGAAGAAGTGGCTGCAATCAAAGATATTGGTAACTACTTTGACCGTGCTGAATACATCAAATGGAAAGCCTTCCGTGACTCGGATGATGCCCGTTATATTGGTTTAACCATGCCGCGCGTATTGGGTCGCCTACCTTATGGTCCAGATACTGTACCTGTTCGTAGCTTCAATTACGTCGAAGAAGTAAAAGGGCCAGATCACGAGAAATATTTGTGGACGAATGCCACATTTGCCTTTGCTGCCAATATGGTAAAAAGCTTTATCAATAATGGCTGGTGTGTGCAAATTCGTGGCCCGCAGGCAGGTGGCGCAGTGAAAGATTTACCTATTCATTTATTTGATTTAGGAACAGGTAGTCAGGTCAAAATCCCATCTGAGGTGATGATCCCAGAAACCCGCGAGTTTGAGTTTGCGAACCTTGGTTTTATCCCGCTGTCTTACTACAAAAACCGTGATTACTCCTGTTTCTTTTCTGCCAACTCAGCCCAGAAACCAGCACTGTATGACACCGCCGATGCGACAGCAAACAGCCGAATCAACGCCCGCTTACCGTACATTTTCTTACTGTCTCGTATCGCCCATTACTTGAAACTTATTCAACGCGAAAACATTGGTACCACCAAAGATAGACGCCTCCTTGAATTAGAACTCAACAACTGGGTGCGTGGTTTAGTGACTGAAATGACCGATCCGGGGGATGATTTACAAGCCTCTCATCCTTTACGCGATGCAAAAGTGGTTGTCGAAGATATTGAAGATAACCCTGGCTTCTTCCGCGTGAAACTGTATGCCGTCCCACACTTCCAAGTCGAAGGTATGGATGTTGATTTATCGTTAGTTTCACAAATGCCTAAAGCCAAAGCCTAACGGTTCATAAAGGTCATTCAGGATGAAAATCTACCGTCCCCTATGGACAGACGGGGCCTTTTTGGCCCCTCAGCAATTTCAACAACAAGCCCGTTGGGACAGCCATGTCGCTGAAGTCGTTGCTCAAATGGGCATTGCCTCAACGTGGGGGGTGATTAGCGCGGAATTTGATGCCAGTGCTTTAACCTTATCTCGCGTTAGCGCACAAAAAATGGTTGTGCGTTTCCATGATGGCACACTTATTGATACCACTCTAGCTGATGCGCTTCCTCCGGTGTTATCCCTTGCAGACTACGCAGACCGCCAGTCGTTAGACATCGTTTTAGCATTACCTTTAATGCTAGCAAATGGTGGCAACTTAGCCTCTGAAGCGGGTACCGATCGCCCTCGTCGATTTAGTCAAGAGTGGGTTAAAGTTCAAGATCTGCTCGGACATGAGGAAACGGATATTGCCGTATTGCGTCATGTGGCAACGCTACGTTTTGCCCATGATGAGAATGAAGCCTATATGACCTGTCCGGTTGCACGGCTTATCCGCAACGCTCAAGGGATGTGGGAATTCGACAACCGTTTTATTCCCCCCTTGCTTGCTTGTCAGGGTAGCCTTGAATTACGTTCATTACTCTCGGAGTTTATGCATAGATTAGTAGCTAAACGCCGCCGTTTAATGGCGCTACGTCGCGAAAGTAATGAAAAAATGGCCGACTTTGTGGTTGCTGATGTCTCATTATTTTGGCTATTGAACTCACTAAACAGCGCTGAACCCGTACTCAATGAACTCGGGTCTGCATTACATCGTCATCCTGAATTACTCTACCGAGAACTTGCTCGTTTAGCAGGGAGCTTATTAACCTTCTCTTTAGAACATAAATTGGAAGATATACCACTATACAAACATGAGCAGCCTGAGCAGGTTTTTCCACCGCTTTTTTCTTTATTAAATACGCTACTTGAAGCCAGCTTACCTTCGCGTGTTATCAGTATTGAATTAGTAAAAGAAGGTCCATTCTGGAAAGGTCAACTCCATGACGGTCGATTACGTGAAGAAGCCGATTTTTACTTATCGGTTCGCTCATCATTACCGGCTCACTTATTAATCGCTCAATTTCCACTCCTTTGCAAAGCGGGTAGTAGTGATGATGTGGCTGACGTCGTTAATGTGGCACTCAATGGTATTCCATTGAAACCGCTCAGTCATGTCCCAACGGCGGTTCCTCTTCGCTTAGAAAATCAATATTTTGCGCTAGATATTGAAACACCTGCGGGTCAAGCCATGCTCTCTTCTGGGCAGTGTGCGTTCTATGTTCCAAGCACGTTAGGTGACATTCAATTAGAGCTGTTTGCGGTACTTCGCTCATGAACAATACAACATCGCACCATACTATCGACATGATCTTCGCTCAAACTTGGCTGATGGTTTGCCAATTACATCAAGGCACTGCCATCACTCAAGGGGATAGTTTTTATCGTCGTGTTTGCCAACTCATTGATGAAACACGTCAAAAACTACTCGAACATGGCTACCCTGAATCCGCCATTGAGCATATGCAATATGCCCAATGTGCGCTAATTGATGAAAGCGTGATGAATCGCCAGCACCAAGATGATGGGTACAACACTTGGATCCAGTCTCCTTTGCAAGCACGTTATTTCAATACATTAGAAGCGGGAGACAAACTTTGGGATCGCCTACGCAGCATTTTAAACGAAACCGCCCCGAATCCTGACGTTTTGCTCTGTTTTCATCGTGTGCTTACCCTCGGGTTTGTCGGTAAGTTTCGTCAAAAAGAAGCGCCAGAACGTGAGCGGATCGTCGCTCAACTCAATGTTCAACTTCCGGACTATCTGGTCACTTCAGAATTACCTCTCGTCGTAAAACCTAAATTACGGTTTAGCCGTCGCAGACTTTACTGGTTTGGTTGGATAGGCGGCATTCTCATACTCGTCGCCATGTGGTGGGGGTTCAGTGCTTCGCTAGAACATTTACTACAACAGTGGATGACACAAGGATAGGCATGCAAAATCCAATCAAACCGTGTCTGACGCTTTTTGCTACGGGACTTTTCTTGTGGCTACTTTGGGGGTTTTGGTCTCTAGGGCAAAGTGTCTCCATTTTTGTTTCCGTCTTCGTCTTAGTACTGACGGGTGGAATGTTGTTTTGGCAATATAAACAACGACGCCAAGTATTATCCACTGAACATGATTATACAGGTGCATTTCCGGCTGATAATTATCAGGGGCCTGTCATTTTAGTTTGTGGTCAATCTCAAGCGCTATTTCTGGATGCCCAATTACACAGAGAAACAAATCAAGGTTGGTATATTCGTGTATCCGCGCCCACTGAGCTCGTTAAATTGATTGCCGCATTGGTGGAATATGCCCCATCGCTATCTGGGCACTTATCCTTACTATACGTTGTATTACCCGAGCAACTGACCCAACAAGAAACTCTAACACAAGCGCTACTCAATTGGCGTCGAGCTATTGGGGAAGGTCGTCAAAAAATCGGTGCTAAATTGCCATTTTGGGTAACGGTATACCTTTCTAAACCTCATTACGCTGATACCGCTATGCATGTTGATGATGAACATACCCCTTGGATGACGTTACTCAGCCACCAAACTGAATTTCAGGTGGAGCAAGAAGGTACAATGTCAGTCCCTTACTCTGTGTGGCTACCCACGCATATCGGTCAGTCAGAACAAAGCCTGCAATTTTCTCTATGGCTAGATACCTTACAAAGCTGGCTAAACCAAGTTTTAGTTCCTCAATTCATACTACCTCAAGCTGGAGCACCGAAACAAATCCCTTCAGCATGGGCTATTCAGTGGATTGATATCACTAGCCAACCAAACAATTTATGGCAACAATTTATTCAAGAAAAAACCATGCTGCCTCTATATTCATCAATTCAAACTACTGATTTGCTACCTTTGCCCGATGTCATGTTGCGTCGCTTACACCATGATATTAGCTTAAGCCGTACAGAAAGAACCCTCGGCGCTATCGGAATTATTTTTGGTGTTTTTTTAATAGGCACATTAATCGGAAGTTACTACCATAATCAGCAACTCATTCGTCATATTGGTGAAGATATTGCGCGTTTTTCGCAACTATCAGATACACCACTTGCACCAAAACAGACTGCTTACCAGCAACTGCAAGATGATGCAGCTCAATTAGCGCGCTGGGAACGCGAAGGAGTCCCAACCTCTCATTCTTTAGCGTTATATCAGGGAGCGAGAATATTACCCTACTTGCACACACTATTAAGTGGTTGGGCGCCCCCACCGCCTCCTGCGCCTATCATTGTTCAAAATGCCCCCGAAATAGTCAGCCTTGACAGCTTATCGCTATTCGATGTGGGACAATCGTCGCTAAAAGCAGGTGCCACCAAGGTTTTGGTCGACGCCTTACTCAATATTAAAGCGAAACCCGGTTGGTTGATTGTCGTCTCAGGCTATACCGATAACACCGGAAACCCAGCACTCAACCAAACACTATCCCTGAAACGCGCCGAATCGGTCAGAGATTGGATGATAAAGACCAGTGATATCAGTCCAGCCTGTTTTGCCGTTCGAGGAGATGGCCAGAATAACCCTGTTGCCGATAATCAAACCGCTGAAGGCCGAGCGAAGAATCGGCGCGTTGAAATACGACTCATCCCTCAGGCAGATGCTTGCCAAGAGACAGATAATCAAACCGTGTCACCGATGGACGATGACACACATTCGACCCGAAAGGAGAAGTAACAATGGCTATTCCTGTTTATTTATGGCTAAAAGATGACGGCGGCGCAGATATCAAGGGCTCTGTTAATGTACAAGACCGTGAAGGCAGTATTGAAGTGGTCGCACAAGACCATAACCTGTACATCCCAACCGATAACAATACCGGTAAGTTAACGGGTACACGTATTCATACCCCGTTTATTTTCGTGAAAGAAATTGATGCATCAAGCCCTTATTTGTACAAAGCGGTAACGACTGGCCAAACCTTGAAAGAAGCCGAATTCAAATGGTACCGCATTGATGATGCAGGACAAGAAGTCGAATATTTCAATACCAAGCTCGAAAACGTCAAAGTGGTCAAAGTCGCGCCAAAAATGCACGACATTAAAGACCCTAATAAAGAGAAGCACAACCATCTCGAAGAGATTGAGCTGCGCTATGAAAAAATCACTTGGACATACAAAGACGGCAACATCATTCATTCCGACTCGTGGAATGAGCGTGCTACCGCTTAATTAAGACAAGCAGGCGTTTCGGCGTCTGCTTTTTTGTACGTATTCGTACGCCGATGACACACAACACACAATTTATCTTGATACCTAATGAACCTCGGTTAACGGTTAGGGGCGGTAGCGTTCCTTGCTGTCTCTAACCATTTTCCCCCCAATACAAGAGAGAGAATATGGACAATTCATCCGTGATGCTATTACGTCGCCTAAACCCTTACTGTGCCAGCGCATTAGAAGCGGCAGCTTCACTCTGCCAGACACGAGCGCATGCGGAAATTACCATTGAACATTGGTTGCTCAAATTATTGGAAATAGGGGAAAGCGATATCACGGTGTTAGCTCGCCGCTATGAATGGGATATGTCCACACTTTGGCAAAGCTTATTGACTAAAATCGATAGCTTACCACGCTCTATCCATAGCCGCCCCTCCCTCTCAAAATCACTCCTAAACTTAATTCAAAACGCTTGGGTGATAGCCTCATTGGATGAAGATATCGAGCACATTCGCAGCGTCCATATTCTTGCGGCGATTGTGAAGCAACCCTCTTTAGTTCCGAACGACGCCCTTTGGCCATTAATGACCTTAAGCATCACACAATTACAACGCTTAAGACCGATGCTTGATGCGCAATCCGATGAGCGCCCTGAAGTGCAGCAACTTGCGGTACATAATCAATCTTTACCGGCAGAAGCGCCACTTGAAACGCAATCAACAAACGAAACTCCAGCACCGAATGTCATCGGTAACACACTGAACGATGCCTTACTGGCAGTGCTGAATAAATTTACGGTGGATGTCACCGATAAAGCTCGCGAAGGCGCGATTGACCCTGTCTTTGGACGTGATGACGAAATACGTCAAATGGTGGATATTCTCTCTCGCCGTCGCAAAAACAACCCCATTCTCGTGGGCGAACCGGGGGTGGGTAAAACCGCCTTGGTAGAAGGTTTAGCTCTACGCATCGTTGAAGGCAACGTTCCTGTCAGCCTGCAAACCACATCATTACGCACATTAGATTTAGGGCTACTGCAAGCGGGAGCTGGCGTAAAAGGCGAATTTGAACAGCGCTTAAAAAACGTGATTGAAGCCGTACAACAATCCCCAACACCAATTTTACTATTTATCGATGAAGCCCATACCATTATTGGCGCAGGCAACCAAGCCGGTGGCGCAGATGCCGCTAACTTACTCAAACCCGCCCTTGCCCGTGGTGAATTACGCACGATTGCCGCAACCACTTGGTCTGAATATAAGCAATATTTCGAGCGTGACGCCGCTTTAGAACGCCGCTTCCAAGTGGTCAAAGTCGATGAACCTGATGATGAAAAAGCCTGTTTAATGCTGCGGGGGCTAAAACCTCGCTATGCAAAATATCACGGTGTTCACATTACCGATGATGCGGTCAAAGCCGCTGTCACCTTATCTCGCCGTTACTTAACAGGTCGCCAACTCCCCGATAAAGCTGTGGATTTACTTGATACCGCCAGCGCTCGTATCCGGATGAGCCTCGATACACTCCCTGAAGAACTGACACGTTTAAAAGCCAAGCGCACTGCATTAGAACTTGAACAGCAAGCGATCCTTGATGATTTGGTGATTGGCAACACCACCAACCAACCCCTCCTGAGCGAATTAGTCACTCAAGATGCGCAAATCGCCATACAGCTGACTGAATTAGAACAGCGTTTTGAGCAAGAAAAAAATCTTATCAGTGAGCTCTTAGTACAGCGCCGTCAATCCCAAGATGTCAGCGATATCCAATCACAGTTAGAACTTATTCAGCAAAATGAACCGCTAATCACTCCGGATGTGGATGTCAGAACGGTGGCCACTGTCATCGCTGATTGGACAGGCGTGCCCTTATCCAGCCTATTAAAAGATGAACAAACCGAGCTACTTGAGTTAGAAGAGTCGCTAGGTAAACGCGTAGTCGGTCAAGAAAGCCCATTATTGGCGCTTGGACAACGGTTACGTGCAGCTCGCACAGGTCTCGCCTCAGAAAATGGTCCGCAAGGGGTATTTTTACTGGTTGGCCCAAGTGGTGTAGGGAAAACCGAAACTGCCTTAGCCTTGGCAGATGTCCTATTTGGTGGCGAAAAATCCTTAATTACTATCAACATGTCTGAGTATCAAGAAGCCCATACCGTCAGCCAATTAAAAGGCTCGCCTCCAGGCTATGTGGGTTACGGTCAAGGCGGGATTTTAACGGAAGCTGTTCGCAAGCGTCCTTATAGCGTCGTATTACTCGATGAAGTGGAAAAAGCCCACCGTGATGTACTTAACCTGTTTTATCAAGTATTTGACCGTGGTTTCATGCGCGATGGCGAAGGCCGTGAAATTGATTTTCGCAATACCGTGATTTTAATGACCGCCAATTTAGGCAGCGATTTATTAATGCAACAGCTGGAAGAGTCCCCTGAGTCCACTGATGGCGAGTTACAAGAACTGCTGCGCCCAACCTTGCGTGACCACTTCCAACCTGCACTACTTGCTCGCTTCCAAACCTTGATTTATCGCCCATTAGGCCCTGTGGCACTGCGCCAAATTGTTGAAATGAAACTGGGCAGCGTGATTAAGCGTCTTTACACCCACTACAAATTGGAAGGTATTGTCGAAGAAGCACTGTATGACACCCTCGTGAGCGCCTGTTTATTACCCGACACCGGCGCACGCAATATAGACAGCCTGCTTAACCAACAAATTTTACCAGTACTGAGCCAGCAATTACTCATGCGCCAAGCGAACCACCAGCAAGCGCAAAGTCTGACGTTGGGGTATAGCGAAGAAGATGGGATCACCCTGAGTTTCAGTGATATTGAGGAAATAAATCCATGAGCCTACTCGATACAGCCAAAAACCTGATCCAAGGCCAAAGCCGCTACCGATTAGAAGTGCAAGGCTGCACAGATTTACTGGACGTTGAACATTTTACCGGGCGTGAAGCCGCTAGCGACACCTATCACTATCAAATTACATTTACCTGTTCTGCCCAAGATCTTTCTGCTCAACAATTATTGCGCCGTAATGCCAGCCTAACCTTTTGTGCGCCGATAAATAACGTAATGGGACTTGCCACTCAGCCGAGCGTTGCCAAGCGCGTTCATGGCGTGGTGACGGATTTCCGTCGTCTCTCTGGCTCTGCAGATGAAGCCCGCTACCAGTTAGTTATCGAGCCTTTTTTTGCGCTACTGCGCCATCAAATTCGCAGCCACCGTTTCTTTATCAACCAATCTGTGCCGCAAGTAGTTGAACAAATTTTACGCGAACACAATTTCAAAGGCTGGGAGTTCGAGTTTCATCTCGAAAAAGCGTACCCAAAACGCGAACAAATCAACCAAATTAACGAAAGCGACCGCCAATTTATTGAGCGCTTACTCAGTGAAGTGGGGATTTTTTATCGTTTTGGTTTACAAGATGATACCCAAACCGAGGTGCTCCACTTTACTGACAGCCAACGCGGCTATGTGTATGACAAAACGCTGCCATTAAATAGCCCATCTGGGCTGAGCGATAACCATGTCGACAGTGTTTGGGGATTATCTTTACGTCATCAAGTAGTTGAAAGCACTGTTTTTGCCAAAGACTATAACCACCGACTGGCGGAAGATACGTTGATTTCCGCTGTCGCCGACATGACGCGCGGTGATGGCGAAAAAACCAACTACGGCGATGTTTACCACTATAAAGGTCGTCACCTAACCCGCGGGGACAAAATTCGCCCTGAAACTGAAACCGCTAACTTCTGGGCAAGACTCGATCACGAGCGCTTTTTGGCTCGCCAGACTTTGCTACGCGGAGAAAGCAGCGCAGCAGACCTGACGCCATTATTGGTATTAAACATTCAAGATAACCCGCTCAGTTCGACCTTACCGGCCGTCTTTAAATCACCGATTTTAATTACGCGATTACGCTTTACCGCCAGCCGAGATAAAGCGCTAACCGTCCGTTTCGACGCAGTGCCTTACACGGAATCACTGTGTTGGCGCCCTGCTCTAAAACCACGCCCTGTCATTGCCGGAACATTAATGGCACGCGTCACCAGCGCAAAAGACCACGATATTTATGCCCACCAAAATGAACACGGGTTTTACTGGGTCAAATTCGATGCGGACAGAGATGATAAAACCAAGGGCTATGAAAGTATGCCCGTGCGGTTGGCGAAACCTTATGCGGGGGATACGTATGGGATGCATTTCCCGCTAATTCAAGGGACTGAAGTCGCTATCGCCTTCCATGAGGGTGACCCAGACCGCCCTTACATCGCTCATGCACTGCATGATTCCCGCCACCCCGACCACGTGACCGATAAAAATAACACCCGCAATGTGATCCGCACGCCTGCGAATAACAAACTGCGCATGGAGGATAAGCGCGGACAAGAGCATATTAAGCTCAGCACCGAGTATGGTGGAAAAACCCAGTTAAACTTGGGGCATTTGGTGAACGCCGAACGCGAACAGCGTGGTGACGGTTTTGAGCTACGTACAGATAGCTGGGGCGCGATCCGTGCGGGTAACGGGTTGTTTATTACCACCGATAAGCAGGATAAAGCCGGTGGGGATGTGCTGGCGATGGAAGAGGCGGTTGCTCAATTAGAACAAGCACTCGCAATCGCCAAAAGTTTATCAAAGTCAGCTGAAATTAGCGGTTCTATTCCAGCCGATATAGCATCCCAAGATACACTCAAGAATAGTTTAAATAACCTACAAGCTCCCGGTGTACTTGTTCATGCCCCCGCTGGAATAGGCGTATTTTCACCTAAAGCGATACATCTAGCTTCAGGTCATGAAAGTATTGCCATAACCGCTAATCAATCTGCAAATATATCTGCAAATAGCGCAATCACATTCAATGCCAAGAATGATGTCAGCATTTACGCTCAAAGTTCAGGCATTAATGCAATAGCCAAATATGGTGATATAAAAATACAGTCTCAAAATGATGCAATGTCAATTTTATCTAAAAAAGACCTTGATATTAGAACGATTGATGGAGCACTGAATATTACCGCAAAAAAAGAAATTATCCTTAATTGTGGTGGTGGTTACATCAAGATTGCAGATGGTAACGTTGAAATTGGCACACCAAGCAATGTATTACTTAAAACGACCAATGTTCAGAAAATGGGGGCGACTAACTTCAACTCCCCAGCGCCTGAAATTCCAAAAGGCTTTAGCGAGCAATTTATTATCAAAGATGAAACCAGTCAGGAAGTTTTACCTTTTACCAAATACACACTCACCACTGATGATGGAGACACCTATGAAGCCATCTCAGATAAAGACGGTAGAACGCTTGAAATATTTACGGCTACACCACAAAAAATCGATATGAAAATAGAACGGAATAATCAAGATCCCCTTTCTGATACGGACTAAAACTAATATTCACAACGAAATCTTACCGTCTATTTTATTCAAAGGTATTTTTATGTCAGAAAATATTGAAAATAACCATCAATCAAAAACAAAACCGGGGGCTACTGGGGAAATCGCCACCAGCACTGCGCCAACTAGCCTCTATTTTCACCCCGACAGTGGTACGTTCCTTTTTCCCGATTATAACGATGCACGGGCCATCGAACTCGATAATAATCAAATGAACGGATTATTAGCACTTCGTGTGGATGCAGAATTACGCATAGAAGAGCTTCAACGAAAGCTCGGTGATATTTCACAACCCTATGATGTTAATAAATTGAAGGATAGAGAACGTTTACTGGCAGAGCTGCGCAAAGAAGAGTTATGCTTCGATACTGCCGTGAAAAATTTAAAAACGGAAATGAAAATGCTCGCTCCTCCGGAAGAGTTGCCCAAAACTAAGCTCTTGGACGACAGCAGTAAAAAAAGTGCCATTGGACTCATGGAGCTCATCGAAATTTCCGGGGGAAAAAAGGGGTATAAATACACCTACGTGCGCTCCGATAAAATTAAAAATCATATTCGCCGCTATCAACTGAATGAGAATGACAAGAAAAGTGGGACTAAAAGTTTTATCACTACCGAAGAATATACCGATGACAAGGGGGAAAAGCGCCAACGGCAAGTGATTGACAAGGAAAAGCTCACATCACAATTAACCACGGGGAAAATGAACATCTCCCTGTATGACAAAAAATTGGTGGAAGACAAAGCCGATACGCTCGGGGAATGGGCTAATGAGCTAAATGAAAAACTGAAAAACTCACCGTACAAAGGTGACAACTTTGAGTTTGACTCCCAGTCCCAACTGATGCGATGGGGATACGGTGCAGGTTTTAAAGCTGGATTTAGTCCGTTTGAGGTGGATTTACGGACCGGAAAACGTAAAGAAGGTTCATTGCCGGCGGCAGATGGAAAATTCAGTGCCTATGCAGGGTTAGCATTAGCGGAATCCAAAAGCACCCTGAAACTCAAACTGCCTTATGACCAAGGGATTACCCTGATGTATCCTTTGGATGCAGACAAAATCCAAGGCGGCGGTATGGGTGTACTAGGCACGATGCGGCTGGATATTGATGTCGTTTTGTCGGGGAGTGTCGGGGTGAGTCTTGCAGTGGAAGGAGGTGCCAGTTTTCAAGGGAACTCAATGAAAGGGCTACCTACCTCAGTTGCGTCAAAAACAGATCCGAGCGAACGAAAAGCTGACGTCAGTCACCGCCCTGCCGACCCAAAAGTGACGGGGGAAATCGGTATTTTTGCCGGAGCGCAAGCCAGCTTAAATGTGACCGGTTCACTGAAATGGAATTCCCCACATAAATCGGAAACAGGCTCAACCCAAGGAGCGGATGGGTTTGCAGTGTTGGGGAAAAGCAGTGCAGGTGTTTCGCTGCAAGCCGGCATGGGGGTCACTGGGGCTATCCAGTTCACTTATACTGATGGGCGGGTACGCTGTTTGGTGTCAGGCGGATTGTGTAAAGGGGTTGGGGGTAAAGGCACGCTGGCGTTTGATATCAACGGGGAAGCTATCTTTAAAGATTTTTTACCTGCTTTTGGTTATATGTTACGTAATGTCGATTACATCAAAGTCTTGACCATTGTGACAAATAAGGATTTTCAAGTCTTTTGTATGTTAACCCTTATGAAATCAATGGGAATCGTCAAAAATGTTAAGGCATTTTTAGCGGCATATCAGGGTTTTACTGAATTAATGAGTGCTTTTGAATTATCATGGAAGAATAAAGAGGCGCGCGTCACGTTAATGGAGAAGGTAAACAGCACTAATGGCGAGTGTTTAAAACTAGCGCCTCCAGAAAGTAAAGGGGCGGCGATTGCCTCGCTGATGACTGGGAATTTTTGGGATGAGTTCAGTCCTGCCAGTCATAAAGGCACGACATGTGAAGGAGGCGTGCGGTTTGCGTCGCGTAAACGGGCGATTTTACTGATTTTAAGCTGGGCACAATCCAAACGGGATTACGAAAATATTATGCAGCACTTATCCATGAATATTGGGGAAAAAGGGGATTGGCGAGCAAATGAAGCACAGGTTGTGGCTTTTTTATCTGATGGGGAAGCACCTATTTCAGCAATAAAGCCGCAATTATTTGGTCCCGCCCCAGTTATTCTCGGGACATTACCGGACATTAGGATAGAGCCAAGCCATTATCGACAAAATCTTGAGGCACTGTATCAACAGCTTCCCGATTGTCTTGAAGTTCTGCAAAATACGGATGTAAATCAGCAAATGCCATTAAAGCAAGTTGAATTTATCTATGTGGACAGTTGTACGCGCGTGTTTGTGAACGATAAGGAGTTACAATAATGACAATGCCATGGCGTCTCTACACACCTTTACTGATAGTCATGCTTACAGGGTGTGATAGTGGGCAAAAAGCGGCTGAATCGGCTAAGTTGCGTCAAACCTCGATGGATAATATGGTTTCTATTCCCGGAGGGCGTTTTCAGATGGGAGATTTTGGACCGTTAGTGGAAGATAAGCTGCCGTATAGTATTGATCCGTCGACCCGACCGTTACACTGGGTTTCATTGCACGATTTTAAGATGGGCAAATACCGGGTCACGTGGGGGGAGTTTAATCGTTGGCTCGATTTGCAAGGACGCGATAAAACGGATTACTACTTAGATGTATTGAATAATCCCTATGCAAAGAAAGATAAACTGGGTGACGACTACCCAGCAACAGTATCATGGCAGGATGCGAAAGATTATTGCCAATGGTTAGGGATAAATAGTGGCAAAAAAACCGATTTACCAACCGAAGCGCAGTGGGAATATGCCGCCCGCAGCGGCGGGCAATTTTTGATTTACGGGAATAGTGATAATAAGTTGTATTATGATGGAGACCCCAAACGAAACTTTACTGATGGGTTTTCTCCTGTAGGGAATTTTGCACCGAACCCTATCGGACTGTATGACATGATGGGCAATGGGAAGGATTGGGTCAACGATTGGTATAGTGACGATTATTATCAACACTCCCCCGAAGATAATCCACCAGGACCAGAAAGTGGAACAAAAAAAGTGGAGCGCGGTTATCGTGGCAGTGTTGATGGCACATTAACGATCACCCGAGGGGGTAAACTCCCTGACCATGAGTTTGGTAATGGATTTCGGTGTGTTGAAAACCCTTGAATGGGTTACCACCAAAATCTGGCGGCGCTGTATCAACAATTTCCCCAACGCCTATTTCAACCACTGAAGGTTATAGCCAATAATTAATATTAAAATACTAAGTTAATATTTTTTGATATATCACAACCTACCTATTACTATTTAAACTCTTATGATTAAAAACATTATTTTACTGGGTGATAAAACCAGTCATGGTGGTACAGTTATTACCGCAACTTCCGATATTATTATCGACAGGAAAAGAGCAGCTAAAATAGGTGACTTAATCAGTTGTCCTAAAAAAGGTCATGGTACTAATGCCATTATTGAAGGCACTACAGAATTTACATGTAAAGGTATTCCTGTTGCCGTGGATGGAAGTAAAACTGAGTGTGGTTGTTATCTCATTGCCAGTATTACTGACTTTAATTTAGGATAATTATGTCTTGGAATAAAAAAGCATCGCTACAAGTACCTAAACCTCATAAACCTCCTTACGTTAAGTGGATTATAGCGTTAGGATTAACATTATTTTTTCTATTTTATTCTCTCTATTTTAATTCTCAAAAAGACGCTTTTAATTCAGATAAAGGAAGGATTATCACAGTTTTTGTGGCTACAGCCCCGCTAATTACTGTTTTAATTACATTCTTTGTAAAACTCATTTTTTATTTTAAATCAAAAAATAATTATGAATTCTTAGAAAATGAAAAAAAATATGCTGATACAAAGTGGGAGGAATGGGGTTCAAGAGCGATTAGCATATTAGACTCCGTTATTTTGCTTCCTGATAAAATCACATTACCCTATATTTTAAAACATCAGAATTCACATATCGCAAGCTACCAACTACCAAAGAGAATTGATTATTTACCTGAAGATAAATCTCCGTGTTTTATTTTACTAAGGACACTTCAAGATAAGATTCTTGAAGTCAGTACAAAATACCCTTTCTCTGTTCACTATTTAACAAATCAAGACCTCAACACCTCAAGAAAAGAATTTGAATATTCATGGGAAAAATTATTTCATACCCCACCACCACACAATGTAAATTTCACCCATGAACTAGATTACAACTACATCGAAGATACTGTTAGAAAGAATGAAGACCTAATCCAACTTGTACTCATTGAGCAGGCTTATAACCAAAATCAATCTGCCGCTTTTGCAGCTTTTATTTTTACTTCCGATGAAGTCGCTCTAGCATATCAACTAAATACAATTGCGAATGTAAAAAGACCGATGCCAATCACAATCGATGAAGATAAACAGAATGCCATCCGTTTATTTACTGAAATACAGACTGAATCAAAAAATACGTTTCTTTGTTTTTCTGACAATAAATGCCAAAACGATTTAATCGGCGCGCTTTTCAGCGCCTCTGAGGCGCTCCCTAAAATAGAACCCAATAAATTACTTAACTTAGAGTTTTTTATTGGTCCAGTAGGCGAATTTTCAAGTTGGTTAAATTTAGCCATCGCCATTGACTATGTTTCTCAAACCAAAAACTCAGCTTTAACACTTTCCCAAGATAACCAATCAATGTTTATTGGAACTATTACTTCGAGTCCATCAATATGAATATAAAATTGAATAAACCCGTAGTGAATACATTTTCTTTCTTCATTTTTGTCGTCTTACTATGCCTGAGTGTGTGGTTCTATGGTGAACATTTTTACCTAGAAACAGAATTCAAAAAGTACATTGCGATCGGTATTATTATTTCTTTTAGTATTATTAATAGAGTCGTTCGATGGGGGCTCCATCACAAAAAAATAGCTGGTCACCGTGAGGAAAATAAAGACACGGGCACTTACCCAGATGAAGATAAAAAATCCATCCTTAATAACCAAAATTTATCCCCCATATTAGCAACCCTAAAATCCCAATACGGCACTTTCTGGCATTCCAAAGTCTCTATTCAGCTCCTCCTCGGCTCCCACTCCGCCGTCGAAAAACTCGCCCCAAGTCTTACCCAAGAAATCTGGCAAGAGTGTGATGGCACCTTGCTTATCTACGGTGGCGATATCGGCAGTTCCATCGACTCAAAGCGACTAGAGACCCTCAAACACCTACGCCGGCGTCGTCCGCTCGATGGCGTGATTTGGGTGACGGAAAACAGCATTTCTTCCCAGCTTTTAGACAACAACGTCACTTTCACTAATCTCAATACCGCAACAGCCCATAACGCAGGGCGTGCAATCCAAAACCTCTTCCAAGCATTAGGTTGGCGTGCGCCTGTTTGGGTATGGAGTGTCAGTGACCAACAATCCCTCAGTGCTGTTGAAACGCCCTCTATCCTCTGCATGATAGAGCAAAATATGCCAGCCGAGGCGTTATCACCTAGCTTGTTAAGCCTGATCCCCGCACTTGTGATCAACGGAACCCAAGCATTACTTCGCGAACAGAAACACACCTATCTACTCGCCTTAGCCCAATTTCTACAAAACGGGGGCAGCCAGCAGCTTGCGACCGCATTAGCGCCACTCAATACCCAATTACGTACGCTGCCTTTTTCCGGCATCGCATTTAGCCCTTCTATCAATCCGTTAAATCAGCAACGTTTACCCAATAGTTGGCACCCCGATACGCGCTGGCAAAGCTGGTTAAATGTGCAATCTGAACTGGCATCCGGTTTACAGCCTGCCTCTTTAGGCTTTGACAAAAAACGTCTCGTTCAATATGGTGCTGCTACCGCCATGACCTTGTGGGGTGCAGGCATGATTGTCTCTTATTTCGCCAATCGCCAGCTTATCGAAGAGAGCTACCAAAGCGCGAGCGTCGCCGCTAACAGCCAATTGCCGGAAACTGAACGCCTCAAAGCTCAGTATGATTTTCAGCAAACTCTTGGGCTGTTAACGCATCGGGAACAGAACTCAGTGCCTTTTTGGCTACATTTTGGCTTGAATAGCAATGAGCCGCTATTAGCGCATTTATGGCCGTTGTATCAGCAGACGGTACTCCCTCCTCTGCGAGATAATATCCGTCAACAACTTGAGCAACGATTGCAAGCCTATACACAATTATCGCCAAATAGTGATGAGCGTCGCCAAGCTACCCAACGTGCATATCAAGATTTAAAAACTTATCTCATGATGAGTACGCCTGAGCGTATGGAACCTGCTTTTTTCACTGATAGTATCCTAACTACCCTACCCGCCCCTCAGGGAATGGATGAAGGAGAATGGCACACTCTCGGCAAAGAGTTGCTCATGTTCTACGCGCAGCAGCTACCAAAGCACCCTGGCTGGCAATTATCGGCTAACAATAACCTGATTAATCAAAGCCGTACCTTACTCATTCGACAAATCGGCCAACGCAGCGAAAGTGCTTCGTTATACCAAAAAGTGCTTTTGCAGGCACAGAACCAATTTCCGGATATGACCCTCAATGACATGACAAACGATACTGATGTTAGCTTTTTATTGACGACAGAAGAGTTTGTACCGGGCATTTTTACCCGCAAAGCGTGGGAAGAGTCCATTCAACCCGCCATCAAAAAAGTGGTTGAATCCCGTCGCAATGAAATTGACTGGGTATTGAGCGACAACCAGCATGAACTTAGCCAAGAGATTTCGCCTGACGTACTTAAACAGCAACTCACCGAGCGTTATTTTGCCGATTTTTCAAGTAGCTGGTTAAATTTTTTAAACAGCCTGCAATGGCGACAGACCGACAGCCTGTCCGATACTATTGACCAGCTCACATTAATGAGCGATGTTCGCCAGTCCCCGGTCATTGCCCTGATGAATACCCTCGCCTACCAAGGGAAAACCGGACGTCAGGCAGAAAAACTGGCCGACTCGTTTGTTAATTCGGCAAAAGAGCTGCTCAACAAAGAACAAAAACCGGTGATTAACCAAAAAGCCGATTTTACGGGGCCATTGGAAGAGACGTTTGGTCCTATCCTAAACTTTGTTGATCCTCAAGCCACCTCACAAACCGGTGATAATCTGAGTTTACAAGCGTATTTAACCCGTATTACTCGTGTGCGCTTAAAACTTCAGCAAGTGGTGAATGCCCCCGACCCACAAGCCATGTCCCAAGCCTTCGCACAAAGTATTCTAGAAGGTAAAAGTGTCGATTTTGCCGAAACGCGGGATATGGGGAGCTTGATTGCCGCCAGTTTTGGGCAAGAGTGGCAACCTTTTGGCGATGCACTGTTGGTGGAGCCCATGACTCAGGCATGGCAACAGCTACTCACACCTACCGCTCAAGGGATCAATAGCGAATGGCAAAATGCGATTGTCAATGAATGGAATAATGCCTTTGGTGGTCGCTATCCCTTGAAAGATACGCAAAGCGATATTTCTTTGCCTCTGATGGCACAATATCTTCGCCCTGATAGTGGACGTATTCAGCGTTTCTTAGAAACACGCTTGCAAGGTGTCTTACGCAAAGAAGGCAACCATTGGGTACCCAATAGCACGAATGCTCAAGGCTTACGCTTTAACCCTGAGTTTATTCAGGCGATGAATACCTTGAGTGAGCTAGGCGATGTAGCGTTCGCAAACGGAGAAGCTCGCCTATACTTCGAAATGCGCCCAGGCACCAGTAAACAAGTGATGCAAACGATACTGGTGATCGATAAGCAAAACCTCACCTACGATAACCAATTCCCTCAATGGCAACGGTTTGTATGGCCTGCCGATACCGTCGCGTCAGGCGCCTCATTGTCTTGGATGACGACCTCCACCGGTACCCGACTCTATGGTGATCATCGTGGTGTTTGGGGGTTAATCCGTTTACTCGAGACAGCCAAGGTCGCGCCTTATGCAGGAAGCACCAGTAGCTATACCGTGTCATGGACTACGCCAGATGGCAACACGCTCAATTACCAACTGCGCACTGAAATGGGCCAAGGCCCACTGGCGCTATTAAAACTACGTAACTTTGTGCTACCTGAAAAAATCTTCTTGGATTAGCCTCGATAGGACATCACCTATGCCTTTATTAACTGCCTTACGCACAGCCTGTTTTACCGGAAATCCGCTTGTCGCTAATCAATTAGTGGAACAACAAGTCGTGTTATGGGAACGCTGGTTATTGCCAATCACAGCTGAAAATCCGGTTGGGGAAGACCCTGGCTATGACGATGACTTCGAACGCATGAAAGAAGAAGTCAACAAGTTATCAGGCTCAGATACACAATTAATCTGTACACTTGCCGAAAATCTCTTAACTCATGTCTGTAAAGACGCACGCGTGATCACTTACTACGTTTGGGCACGCTTGCATCAAGAAGGTGAAACGGGCCTAGCCGATGGATTAGGATTACTGGCAGGGTTACTCCACCGTTACCATGATGACTTGCTACCAAATCGCCCAAATAGCCGAAAGTCGGCCATTGAATGGTTGGCGGGTCAACGGGTTATCGACAGTTTATCCCTTTATCCTGAAGTGGATAGTAACGAATTCGCACGTATCGTGGCGTTACTTAGTTCGATTGTGGATGAATTTAGTACATGGGATGAAGCAAACCGTCCTAATCTTGCACCACTACTACGCGCATTAGAAAATCGACTTGCACAATCTGGTGGTGCGAATAGTGTTGTTCCACAAAATATTAAATCAACAGAAAATATCTCAACGAAACAGATATCATCAGGTATCAGCGCTATCACGCCTATTCAGTCTGGTCGAGAATTACTTGATCAAGCCAAAGTACTCGCCAATTATCTGCGTAATCAACCGAACGGCTGGCTGTCGGGTCACCGGCTGATGAAATCTGTCCGTTGGGATACCCTGCACCAATCGCCACCACAAAATCAGCAAGGTTGTACTCGATTAGCCTCACCACGCTCAGATGCCAAAGCGCAGCTAAAACGTTTATATCTGCAACAAAATTGGCTCGAACTCACCGAGCAAGCTGATCGATTGTTTGCAGAAGGAGTTAACCATTTTTGGTTAGATGTGCAGTGGTATTTGCATCAGGCATTGAGTAAATCCCCTGCGCCGTGGGACGGCTGGGCAGAGGTGATTGCTTCTGATTTAAAGCAGTTCTTACTTCGCTTGCCGGGTTTAGAAAATCTCGCTTGGGAAGATGGCACACCTTTCGCTGATGAAGTCACATTAGCGTGGATCAAACAGCATATTCTAGAAGAGAATATTCAGTCTCTCCATCACATGCCTGTTCGTGGCACAAGTGACGATGATAACGACTCAATATTTTCGTTAGAACAAGAAGCGTTAACTCAAGCTGACACTGAAGGCGTTGAAGCCGCATTAGCCTGGTTAATGTCACGTCCGAATATCCAAACACCCCGTCAAAAATGGTTGCTGCAATTAGTGATGGCAAGAGTGGCCGAACAATTTACTCGTTATGATTTGGCACTGAATTTACTTCGTGAATTAGACCACAGTGCTGAGCAGATGCGTCTCGCTGATTGGGAACCACACTCGTTATTTGAAGTTAAAGCCCGCCAATTGCAACTGTTGCGAGGGAAAACGCAGCGTAATACACCTGACAAAGCTGAACTGCATCATCAGATGTCTGAGTTACTGGCTCAACTCACACGATTAGATCCTGTGCGAGCCTTAGTACTCTACCCCTAAATTAATCAATGAGAACCACACAAATGGATGATTTAACCCTTCGCTATTATGATGCGGAGATGCGATATCTGCGTGAAGCAGCTAAAGAATTCGCTCAAGCTCACCCCGATCGTGCGGCGTTATTAGATTTAGACAAAGTGGGCATTCCTGACCCTTTTGTTGAACGACTTTTTGAAGGTTTTGCCTTCTCCATGGGGCAATTGCGCCAAAAAATTGATGATGATTTACCTGAGTTAACAGAAGGGTTAGTTAGCCTACTTTGGCCTCATTATCTACAAACCATTCCATCGCTTTCTGTCGTTGAACTCGCGCCAGATATTCACGATATGAAACTCTCATCGGTGATCCCTGCTAACTTTGAAGTGCTTTCGCGCCCGATTGGTCCCAAAAAGACCGTCTGCCGCTATCGCACAACGCGAGACTTAACGCTCAATCCCATTGTGCTATCAACCGTTAATTTAACCACAGAGCCTGATGGCCGTTCCGTAATTCGTTTGCAGTTCGATTGTGCGAAGCTCGCTGACTGGAAACAAACCGCACTTAATGCACTCTCCTTTTATCTCTCTGGTGACGTTCCAACGACCTATGCACTCCATTTAGCGCTGACTAAGCAAGTTGCAGCCACCTATATTCGCCTGCCATCGTCCCCTGATCGTATTCGTTTACCCCTTTGGTTTTCCCCGGGGGGCTTTGCTGAAGAAGACCAACTGTGGCCTAAAAGTGATAGCACTTTCAGCGGCTACCAGCTATTACTGGAGTATTTTTCTTTCCGTGAAAAATTTTTTTTCGTCAACTTAAACGGGCTCGGTGAAATTCAATTACCTGAAGGATTGAGTCATTTTGAACTCGAAATTGTGCTTGATACGCTATGGGATAGCGACATTCCATTAAGTACGGATAACCTAAAACTGCACAGCGTTCCGGTGATCAACTTATTCAATATTGAAGCTGACCCACTCACCGTTAACGGGTTAGAAAGTGAATATTTACTGCGTCCCCGTCGCCTACAAGATGGGCACACCGAAATTTATGCTGTCGATACGGTTCATGGCACAAGACGAGATGAACACATTCATTATGTTCCATTCAGCAGTTTCCGCCACAGAGGCGGCATGTTGCGCCGCAATGCGCCAGAACACTACTACCACACTCGTGTTAAGCGCGGTGTCAGTGGGTTACATGATACATGGCTGATTTTAGGGGGAGAACGCGAACAACCGACCGCTACCCTTGAAAGTGAAACCTTATCTTTACAATTAACCGGCACTAACGGACAACTTCCACGCAAAGCGCTGCAAAGTACATTGCTCGACAGAACCGAAGAAACGCTACAAACCCAATTGCAGGTTCGTAATTTATGTAAGCCAACCCTGCCGTGCTATCCCCCTGCAGAAGATCGGTTCCATTGGCGTGTCCTCAGTCACCTTGGCGCTAGCTTCCTCAATATGATGGATAACGTAGAAGTATTACGTGGCACATTGGCACTCTATGACTGGCGAGATGATGATCTAAACAGCCGCAAACTCGATGCCATGATCCACGTTGAACAGCACCTTATTGAGCGCTTCGAAAAAGGCTTTTTACAGCGTGGTATTGCCATCGATATCACCCTTGATAGCAACGGATTTAACGGTGAAGGTGATATTCATCTCTTTGGTGAAATGCTCAATCGCTTTTTCGCGCTTTATACCGACGTGCATCTATTTAACCAATTAACTCTCCATATTGTACCAAAAGGAAATAGCCTCACATGGACAGAGAATCATCCTCAGTAAATCAGCTTTTTGATGCACTAGGGGAGCGTCTACCACTGGTTAACTTCTATCGGTTTTGCCAACTGCTAGAACAGAGTAATAAACAGCGCCCGCCACTCGGTAGCACCCAAGACCCGAAAACAGATGTTATCCGGTTTCGTCCCCATCGTGGGATGGGTTTTCCTGTCACCGAAATTAAAGGTATCGACATTGAAGACCGCTACCGAGATAGCAACACACCCAGTATTCGAACGACATTTTTAGGGTTATATGGTGTCACTTCCCCGCTACCGACAACCTACCTTGATGACATTGCACAACGACGTGAGGGAACCGAGTCTCTTACCGATTTTTTAGATATTTTTAACCACCGACTGACGACGCAGTTTTATCGTATTTGGCGAAAATACTCTTACCCTGCAACATTTTTAGCGGGAGGTGAAGACGAAACTTCCCAGTATTTATATGGGTTAATTGGCTTGGGGATCCCCGGCACTGCTCAACATGTGCAAGCGCCTTTATCCCGCTTTCTCGCATTACTGGGTACGCTACGTTTTCCAACTCGTACCGCCGAAGGGGTTATATCATTAGTTAAATTACTCGCGCCTGATACCCAAGTTAACATCAAGCCTCATGACCCAAGACGCATTGAGCAAACCACTCAAACAGGGTTATCCTGCAGAACACCGATGACCTTAACCAACAAGCCTGTTTTAGGTCAGTATTCTACCGATATAAACAGCCAAATTTTGATTACCTTACAGACAGATAACTTTAATGAAGCCCGCAATTGGTTGCCTGACGGACAACTGTATCAAGATTTAATGGCGCTGTTGCATGTTTACCTAGGGTCAAGAGTCAATGCCCGTCTTTGTCTCAAATTACCCAGAAAGTTGCTCCCTAACGCAACGTTAAGCACGCAATCTCGCCAAGGTGTTCAACTGGGACGTACCGCCGCGATGGGCACATTGGCGCCTAATGCCCCTCACCGAGAACACATTATTACCTTAAATTTGGGGCGCTATCAGCGGTTATCGGCAACATCACACTCTACGCCGCCCTCACATTATGCTAATTATCGATTCTAATTCTGGGACTCACCTATGAAACAACTCCCTTTATTGTCATTTTGCGGCAAGACATTGGTGCTTCTGACAGCATTAAACCTCACTGGATGCGGACTTACTCAAATGGTCAGCGATGGCACTCGCAGTGCAGCAAACGCGATATTTTATAAGCAAGTGAAAGTCGTCCATCTTGATTTCGTGGCACGCGAAGCACTCAATACTGACGATACTGGCGCTTCGCTATCAACGATTATCCGTGTTTATCAACTAAAAAACTTTGAAAGCTTTGTTGAAAGCGACTATGCCACCCTTTTCGCTAAAGATAGCCAAGTACTCAAATCCTCATTAGTCACACAAAAAGACCTGCGAATTCGCCCTGGCGAATCAATTTCTCTTGATATGCCCCTTGAGGACGGTGCTGAATTTGTTGCCGTTGCCGTAATGTTCCATCACCCTGACCTTATCACCGACGACTGGCGCGTGGTGATCCCCAAAAAGCGGTTATTACCCGATGATCCACGCTTACTCACCCTCGCGGATAACACCATGACCTTGAAACCACTCGGAGAAAAATAGCATGTCCCAGCCTTCATTATATGAAATGTTGACGGGGTATTTTGCGGGAGGATTAGATATTGATGCTATCCCAGAACATGACCAAGTGATGGTATCCGTGATGGACAATATTCGCCGCATTCTCAACGCCAGAGCGGGTAGCATCGAACATCTTCCCGACTACGGACTCCCCGATATGAGTAAAATGATCCAAGGTCTCCCCGGTACCGCTCACAATATGATGACCATTTTATCAGCAACGTTACTCAAGTATGAGCCCCGTATCAAATCACTCTCTTTAGTGTTATTACCGCAAAATAGCTTTGGGGCACTCCATTACGCCCTTGAGGTTGAATTACATGAGCAAGGGTTAATCCGTTATGGCACTGAGTTTATGCCGGATGGACGCATTCTCGTCCACCATCTGAAAAAACAATTCGATACGATTTAACCGACGATAGCGTGAGAAGACTATGACCCCAGATTTAAACACATTACGCCTTGGTGGCGACCCTCGCACCCTGACTGATTTCTCTGCCCTTAAAGACGAGTTAAACAAACGCTTCCACCCTGCCCGCCCTGATGTTGACTGGGCTCGAGCTCATGGGCTATGTTTGTCCTTATTCAACCAAAATGGCGCTGATTTACAAACTTGCGCATGGTTTACCCTGATCCGCCAGCATCAAAATGGCATTGCGGGATTAAACGAAGGCTTATCTTTACTCCAACATTTACTGAGCCGCCACTGGCAAGGATTATGGCCACAACAGACCCATGCCCGGGTTGAGATCCTCGCAACGCTGAGCCAACAACTCATGACAGGGTTACGCGCCCATGCACCTGTTTATGCAGACCTGCCAGCACTGTATCAAACTGAAGCGACGCTCAACCAAATTGGACAGTTGCTGCAAACATTAGAGCTCAAACACCTCACTCAGCTGGAACGACTGCAAAACTTGCTCACCACTCAAGCCAAGCAACTCGAAAATACCGATGTTCCCGATAGTGGTTTTATTCCACCAACGCCGCTGCAATTGCCGAAAACCTCACCATCATCATTTCATGCCCGTGCCGCAGCAACGCCAATTTCCATCAAGGCCAATGCCACTATCAGTACACCGACACCGACCAAGCCTTCTTACCGCAAAGGCATTTGTGTGGGTCTGGCTTTCGGTATTGTGCTCACAGGCGCGCTGTGTGCAGGAACTTTGTATGTGTTACACCCGCAAATCAATAACCACGTTTTAGCGCAAGCGCTACCCCAGTTACCTGACTTTACGCCGAATATTGCCTCAATTCTTGAGCAACAATTACAACCTAATGCCGCGCAACCGAATAGTTTTTCTCCTGAAAAACTCAAGGTAATCGATAACTACCTCGTAGAATTAGAGTCCGTCTCCCCAATTTGGTCTCAACAGTATGGATTAAGCATGGTGAGTTACCTCACGAAGCAATATGGTGAACGGCAAGAAGTCAGAGCGTTAAACGATAAATGGCAGCAAAATATGCAAATCAATGCGTCATCTCGCGATAAACTCCAACAGTGGTCTGAAGGAATGTCAGAGTTAAATAATCTCAGTACGCGCTTAGACAGTCTCGATGGTAAACCTCGCAGCTATATCACTGGGTCTGAATTAAAAACGATTATTTTTAATGCACGTCAACATTTTAATCAAGGGTTGCCACTCGAAGAAGAACTACGCCAACTAGAACAATTACAAGCGCAAGGCACTGTACCTGAATCAGAATATCAACGTATTGATACTCACTTTAAACAACTATTGAACCGATATGCATTGATTCAGCAAAATAAATAATTCCCTATCACTCGATAAATTGCTCATCGATATTGCCATCATTCTCGCCTTATTTTTCATAAATAAATGTATTTGAGTATAAGTGGGAATATCAAATCAATCATCGGCATGCTCAATTTGAAGAAAATACAATGAGTCAGGATGAACAAGGCGAAAATATCCAGCACCATTTTGTCAATTTGATGTGAAAAAACGGGTTTCTTGGGAATGTACGACTGAACATCAATCACGGAACGCCAAAGCCCACCTTTATGTCCCTGCAACCAAAGTGGTTCCTGTTATTTTTTTACCTAGCATTATGGGGTCTAACTTAAAACATAAAGATACGGGCGATTCTGTCTGACGACAACCGTTCTACTGAGATGAATGGCGATAAGCGCAAATATACGTTACTCAAATCTAGCAATAAATGGAAAAGTACGCCATCAATGGATTATGAGGGCGGGCACGATGACGGTACAGTGCCTAAATATTCTATAAATTTAGATAGAAAAGAAATGTTTAAAGAAATTTTAGAATTCATTATTAAGACAAATATAACAAATGATTGAAATCTGGAATAGGATTTTACAACCCTTTAATGTTCGTCAAAATGCTTATTAATCGGTTAATTAACGCAGTGCTAACTTACTTTCTGCTATTACGCTATGTATACTAGTTATCATCGATGAATGAATCAAAAATGAGTTACCTTATATTTATTAGTGCATTATTCTCATTCATTATATTAAATTGTGCATATGCAACTAAAACCATTGGTTGCTATTATTTACACTATTCCGAGAAAAAATCAAATAATGATGTTAATACACTTATTAATCTAAAATTTAAATTTAACAATGAGGCTAAGTTAACTATTTCATCCTGGCAAGAATTATATGCTTGCCAGGGGAATTATACATTAAAAGAAATAGCCACAGGATTTAATGCATCTATTATTGATGAACAGGATTGTAAAATCCCCCCGCCTCAATTCGTTATAAGCAAAAATGCTAATAGATATTTAATTAAAAATGAGTCACTTTTAATTAATGATCCCTCCTCCTACCAACTGATTGAGTGCCATTCTGAGTGATTGAAATGACTTGGCCGCTTGAATGTTATTTTATTTTTTATACGAGAATTGATTAATTATTTTTACTTCCAAGAAGGTCTAGTAATTTCTAGTGGAATCTAAGTACTCATGTATATAGTATTTTTTATGGGCAAATTTATTTAGCCGATACCAGAAGAAAAGAGATGAAGCAAAAACAGCCTTTAGAGAGCATAAACCAACTGATAGATGTACAAATAAAGTTATTGCTAAAATTATTTATACTGTAAGAGCCGGACAGGCCACTGAACCCTATTTATTCTAAATGTTTTTTTATCGTACCAATACATTGTTTGGAATTATCTATAATGATGACTTTAGAAGAAAATAAAGGATTTTGTGCAAAGAAATCATCAAGCTGCTTATCAAATTGCTTTGCAAAGCGTAGTAACTCAACTGTATTGAAAAATGTCTCTTTGGGCCCTATCGTTGTAAATTTAGATGCAAGGTATCGTTTTACGATTCTAAAGGCACATATATGGTAAGGTACATTTAAGCGAATAATTAACGTACAGTCATGAAAAAAGGGAGTTAAACGCCTATCGTAAGCGCCTTCAATAATCCATTCTTTTTTAGATGTTATCTCTAAGACTAATGCGTTAATAATAGGTTGAGGATTTTTGATATATTCTGCCTGAGTTTTATTCCAATAAATTTCATCATAGCCATATACAGGCGTATTAAATTCATCGGCTAGCTTGGCAGATAATGTTGTTTTTCCTGCCCCGGACGTCCCTATAATACAAATTTTCATATTTTATCTTCATTTATTAATAATCAAACTGCGAATGATAGATTTACATAATAACTATGCCGATGAACCAAAAATTAAAAAATATTATTCGCAATAATATATTTTAATTAATTTTAACATAAATATCAATGCGTTAAAAACAATGTAGACCATGATAATTTTAATTTATATTGCTGAATTATTGATAAAACAATATACTTATCCCCCTTATGACTAGTACTATAGCTAAGTACCAGATAATTATAAGTGACACTATTCATATCCCCACAATAAAACCGTCGATAGGATATATACATGATAAATCAAAGCCCCACATGCAATGACACACCGGATGGCTATATCAATGCACAAGATGCAGGTATATTACCAAATACAGATAAAGATTTAAGTCAGGCGATATTAAGTTTACTTAAAGAAAGTAACACATTTCATAAAGGTATTTATTTTCCTGCCGGTACTTACTTATTTGCTAGCGATGTATTATTAACATCTTATAATTCCTTATTGGGTTCGATAGAAGGCACAATTTTTCGTTGTTTAAATCCCAAAGGACAATCGGTTATGTTCGGTGATAGTACCTACAGAACAAAAGTGTCAAATATAAACATAGAGAACATAATCTTTGACAATATTCGAATACATTTTTATGGACACAAATCTGCAATTCGTATTAGCCATAATGTATTTATTAACACAATAACCGAATACAGCACAGCGCAACTGACCTGTTCTAGTCATTTCTATACAATAAATGGTAATGTTTTTATGCGTGGGCGTAACTATGCAGGAGTTGGTCTTAGTACTTATGGTAATAGTTCCGGTTTATTAATTGAACAAAATTTTTTAGGTTCGGTCGATGAGATTAACTTAGCAACACCATGGCTTGATAAAAAAACACAGATACTGCTCACCACACTTTTAAGTTTAAGAGATAAAAAATTAATATCTTTTGATGATGCCCAAGGTGAATTTGTTTCCGGTTGGTATTCGACGAGTAATCTCAAAAAAGGGATATTTCGTAAAAACTTTATTTCAGGTAGTGACCAAATCTTTCTCTACAATCCTAAAACAGATAAAGATGATATACAACGTGATCATGGTATTTATATTAAACAGTATGAACAAGTTGAAGTTATTCAAAATTATTTCTCTGGCTGGCCAAAAGATGATAAGCCATCCGGTCAATTAAAGTTTCGTAATGCAAAAGGACTCGTATTTGCTGGTAACTATCTTAATCACATTTCTTTTAATGCACGCCCCTATGACAATGTCGATGACAAATGGCTAATTATGCAAGACACCTTCATTTTTAATAATTATTTATCTGACGCTTTAATTAGCTATTGGCAAAATTTTGTAGATACTGAAGATAAATCTATTAATATTAAAAATTATCTAGTTTTCTCTAATCGCTTTATCAATAGGACTAAGAGCAAACCATTAGTTACTTCACCAGAAAAATCATTCTCATCTAATCAGTTCTTTTGTTCAGAGAATATTTTCGTTGAAACAAACGAGTTAGTACCGACAAGTGGTGTCATTGCTGAAATAACAATTGATAAATTAAAGGCTCGCCTACCTGATTATGCAGCACAATATTTATCGACTAAACCGATCATGCCATAATTTATAGGTACTTTTTATATATCACGTTTAGTTAAATAATGTCGTTGCATGCCTGTCTCCGGGAAGTCAGGTAATGACATTTGTTTCACATATCCTAATTTTTCATAAAATGGTAAGGCTTGAAAACTAAATGTGTCAACTAAGCTATGAATACAACCTAATTTTATTGCTTCCCGTTCAGCGGTATACATCAATTCACGCCCTAATCCATCATTTCTGGCACTTTCACTAACCCATAAATAATCAATACATAACCAATTTGCCTTAACTGAGGCAAGTAAACCACCAAGCATCACACCATCATCATTTTTAAAATAAATTCCTAATGAACCAAATCGGTCGGCATTTAAAAACTGAGTATTAAAACTACGCAACCCTGCAAGTAACTCTTCTTTATCTTCGGTGGTTATTTCATGTGCAATAATAATATTCATTCGATACTCTGCTGATTCTCGGCTAATAACGTATTATTTCAAACATATTTACCTCGATAAGTAAACAGTAAAATAGAGATGATAGGATAACCGATTTAAAATACATCCGTTTCGATAATTTGGGTAATTAAGGCTGTTACAGACAATATCAATGAAGATTTGATCATTTGCTGAAAACGGTGTTTTTGCAATTCAATTAATTGATTATCAATAAGATCTTCCGGCTGATTAAATCTCATCATTTCTGGTAATGGTTCCATACAATGAAGCATTTTAATACTGCCTAAAATTTCATCATCCGTAAAATTTATATTTATTTTTTCTGCAGATAATGACTCATTCAAAGCAAGAAATAATTCTATATCTTCATAGGTTTCACGAGAAATAGCCCCTAACGCAAATAAGAGTTTCAAACGAACCGATAACTCCCCTAATGGGCCATTTCCAGTTAAAAGAGGCTCAACTGCATATTTTACTGCATAGTCATCCTTTCTGAAAACTTTTAACATTAATTTATCAATAGCTTGTGAAATTAAAATAACGACATCTTGAACAAATAAGTGCACCTCTGGTCGTTGATTCAACCGCTCAAGAATTTGATTTTCAATGTTTTGTTTATTTTCCATATTAGCTTCTTTTATCACTTTATGGCTATATTACTTGCTTTCACATAGTAGGTAGCCATAAAGTGATTGAACCTCAATAATTAACCCATTATCCGTAATATTACTTTTTACTCAACATCATTAACTGGTATTGAGTACAAATTTTATCAATTACCTCTGGATATTGCTCTATTCCACAAAGTTGAATGACCGTTTGGGTAAGTCCTTTGTCTGCAATTAACTTTGCCATTTCATTTGCTTGGGGATCAGTTTCACACCTAAAATGCAATGCAGCTGTAATACCTATGATCAGATTTTCATGTGATAATTGATATTCAAATGTACCTAATAACGGCTTAATTAGGCGATCATTTGAACTTAATTTTCGCATAGGTTGTCGTCCTACTCGGCTAACATCATCTTTTAAATATGGGTTCGCAAAGCGGCTCAGTATTTTATCTATGTATTGATTATGTATTTTCGAATCAAAGCCATAACGTTGAATTAATACTTGCCCGCTTTCTTTCATTGCCGATTTAACAATAGTGTGGATCCTAAAATCGCCAATCGCTTCACTAATTGTTTGGTATCCATATAATTGTCCCAGATAAGCTGTTATTGCATGGCCTGTATTTAACGTAAATAGCTTACGTTCGACAAATGCCATTAGATTATCCGTTAATTCCATTCCTTCGATAATAGGAATATCACCAACAAATTGTGTCTGATCAACAATCCACTCACTAAAGGATTCGACGGTAACATCAAGCGGGTCATCATTCGCTGCCTCCATCGGAGGAACAATACGGTCAACTGCGGAGTCTACAAAACCAATATGCTGCTCAACCCATTGATGTAACTCTTCAGGCAATTGAGCCAATACATGTTGCTTTAATTGGCTAGTTCCTCTCACCATATTTTCACATGCAATAATATTGAGTGGCTGGTTATTTCCCAACGATTTTCTATGAATAATGCCTTTAGCTATCGTTGAGGCAATTTTTTCAAGCACTTGAGGCCCGACTGCTGTTGTAAGCATATCTGCCGTTGCAATAAACTCTATCGTTTTAGGATCATTACTATTAACAGCGTGAATGTGTTGGACTTTCTCAATACGATTTTCCTGACCAACAACATGAACATTATAAGATTGTTGATGTGCTAGTTGGTCAATTAATGGCTGATTGACATCCGTAAAAGTGACTTGTGAATTTGCGTCTGCTAATAATTTACCAATAAAACCGCGGCCTATATTTCCTGCACCAAAATGAATGACTTTCATTATTATTCTCCTTATGCTGCACTTTGAGACGCTAAAATTTCGAGTACTTCCTGAACATCTTGGGTTTCACATAAACGCTCAATGACCCCATCTTCATCTAAAGCGGAAGTAATTCGTGTAATAACTTCAATGTGCTCATTATTTTGTGCTGCAATACCAATCACTAAGCGAGCAATTTCATCGGGTTCTTCACCAAATTGTACGCCTTTAGGATATTGGCAAATAACAATGCCAGTTTTTAATACGCGGTCTTTGGCTTCTATTGTTCCGTGAGGTACCGCAATAGACTCTCCAAGATATGTTGGTGTTAGTTTTTCACGAGCTAGCATAGCCTCTATATATTCAGGCTCAACATACCCGCCTTCAACTAGCTTCTGCCCTACAAAGCGGATAGCTTGGGTTTTATTTTCTGCCGCCAGATTTAAATGAATGTGCTTCGCACTTAAAGTAAACAAAGCCTCTTCATGTTCGGTTATGTCATATGACTCATCATTAGCCGCAACAATAGTTTGTTTAATTAAATGCCCATCATTAGCTGCCTTAGGATTTTTTTTAGCTATTAAATTCGTGACTAAATCATTATACGTTTGACTATCTAAGAAGTTTGTTAAAGAAATATGGATTGCATTTGGCGCAAATGATTTCGCTCTTTGCGTTAAATCCCTATGAGTGATAACAATATCAACATTTTCTGGTAAATCGTTGATTGCCATATTAGTGACGGTGATGTCTAGCAAGCCAGCATCACGTACTTTTTTGGCTAATACCCCCGCTCCCATTGCACTTGAGCCCATGCCTGCATCGCAAGCGACAATAATGTTATGCACTTGAGCTAAATTGATAGAAGCATCTTTATTGATTGAATTTACTGATGATGACTTTGATTGCGTTTTCATATTACGCATTTTTTTCGTCGCACTCTCGAGTTCATCATCATCACCAATTCGTGTTCGTTTTAATAAAAGAGCTGAAACGATGAAAGAAACAACTGTAGCACTTGCGACCGATAAAATAACGCCGATAAGTGATGATTTAGGCGTCATCAGTAGAACTGCAAATATTGAGCCCGGGGATGCAGGAGAGACTAACCCAGCATGAAAAAGGTTCATCACAAATACCCCTGTCATTCCACCCAGAATAACAGCAAGAATTAACCGAGGATTCATTAAGACGTAAGGAAAATAAATTTCATGGATGCCACCAAAAAAGTGAATAATTGCGGCTCCTGGCGCAGACTGCTTAGCATTACCTTTGCCAAAAAACATATACGCGAGTAAAACACCTAAACCGGGTCCAGGGTTGGCTTCAATTAAGAAAAAGATGGATGCACCTGTTTCTGATGCTTGCTGAATACCTAGTGGTGAAAAAATACCGTGATTGATAGCATTATTAAGAAATAAGATTTTGGCAGGTTCAACAAAAATAGACGTGAGTGGAAGTAAATTATTCTCCACCATCACATTTACACCGGCTGCTAATATCTTGGATAGCCCTGCAACAAGAGGCCCAATCGCTAAATAAGCCAAAATGGCTAATAACATACCGATAATGCCAGATGAAAAATTATTCACTAACATTTCAAAACCCGTTTTAATTTTGCCTTCTATCCACAAATCAAAACGTTTTATTGCATATCCGCCTAATGGGCCAGCAATCATTGCCCCCATAAACATTGGCATGTCGGCCCCAACAATTACACCCATTGTTGTTATTGCGCCAACTATTCCACCCCGCTCTCCACCGACTAAACGGCCACCGGTATAACCGATTAATAGTGGTAGTAAATAGGTGATCATAGGGCCTACAAGTTGAGCTAATGTCTCATTAGGCCACCAGCCAGTTGGGATAAATAACGCAGTAATTAATCCCCAAGCGATAAAAGCACCGATATTAGGCATAACCATATTACTGAGGAAACGCCCAAAATTCTGTACCTTTAATTTGATATTTGATGTTACCATGACAGAACCCCGTGGTACGAGAATGATAAAGTAGTAACGTTATCGCCAAATAACGTCCGTGATTTTTTCAACACTTTCACTCTAGCATGAGCTTTATCAGATTCGCACCACGTGGGCCTTTATGTGATCAAAGTCACCATTACCCCCCTGTCCACCCTATATTTATATTGATGAAGCTCACAAAAAGCTCGTGTCACTAAATTACATTGATCTTTTTTTGCACTAAAAAACCATTTTTTGTGACTTAAATCACAAATTAAAAAACGTTATTTATCTTTAAATAGTGACTTTTGTCACAATTAATTTTCAGTTTCTCTTTTTTAATCCTATGAGCTGCTATCAAATTCTCAACTGACCAAATACTTTTTTAATTTTGTAATAAAATTACCAAATGTATTTTCTTTGTTTTTCTTTTTATGCTGCAACAAATCAGATTATCGTTTCTTATGGTCAATGCTTGTTATCGCTATTTGTAAACTTCATTCTTAATTACATTATTGTTATCTTTTAGCGACAATCTTAAATGGAGCTAACTGCAACATGTTATTATCAATACATTATTTAGCCTTGCTTCGCTGAGTGTTCATCGATAAATTACCTCTAATTTTCTTAATTAAAATGTGAATATCATGACGTTAACCGTTATTGTTTTTCTTTTAGTTTATATTGCAATGGGCTTTGGTAAGCTACCAGGCTTCAAAGTTGATAGAACTGGAGCTGCTGTTATTGGCGCCCTAGCTATGATGGCTATCGGCAGTATTACACCGCCTCATGCGTGGAATGCTATCGATTACCGAACGATTGGTATGTTATTTGGGCTTATGGTCGTTTCTGCTTCTTTTGTTGTGTCTGGTTTTTATAGTTGGACCGCAAACCGAGTGGCAATGCTAAAAGTTTCTCCCCCTACATTACTCGCGGTTTTAATTCTTGTCGGTGGCTTTCTTTCTGCATTTCTCACTAACGATGTTGTTGTTGTCGCCATGACACCATTATTAGTATCAATTAGTTTATCTCGCGGTTTAAACCCAATTCCATTTTTACTTGGTTTTTGTTTCGCGGCGAATAATGGCGCGGCCGGCTCATTAATTGGTAGCCCACAAAATATGATCGCAGCCCAAGGGCTCGATATCTCGTTTGTAGGCTTATTACAGGCATCAGCAATACCAGCCCTACTTTCTTTACCATTAACATGGTTGGTACTCGTTTGGTTATATCGTAATCGTTGGTATTTGGCTAAAGAAAATACGCTAGCAGCTTCCCCACAAAAAACCCAAGAAACATTAAATGTATGGGAGACAGCAAAAGCTGGTGTTATTACTTTCGCAGTCATCATTGCCTTTATTGTGACTGATATTCCTAAAGAACTTATAGCATTGACTGCTGCTGGTTTTTTATTATTAAACCGGTCCATTGCCTCGAGTGATATGCTTAAACTCGTCGACGGTAATCTTCTATTACTCATCATGGGGTTATTTGTTGTTAACGCTGCTTTTGCCGCCACAGGCCTTCCTCAGCAATTATTAACGGATTTACGAAGCTACGGTGTGGATCTCAATAATCCATTAGCCCTATTTTTAGTGACCGGTGTTCTAAGCACTATCGTTGGAAATAATCCCTCAGTTATGTTACTCGTCCCATTCTTAACACCTGATGGTAATGCCGATTCATTAGGCGCAGCTCTTGTATTGGGTTCAGGCTTTTCAAGTAATTTACTGGTCTTCGGTAGCCTTGCTGGAATTATTGTCGTTGAACAATCAGCGGCATATGGTGTAAAAATCTCTTTCGGTGAATTTTCTAAATCTGGAGGAGTTGTCGCGCTATTGTGTATGCTATTAGCCGCTGCATGGATTATAATTGCTTTATAGCCGTTTTAACCAATCTGCTATTACATTAGCAGATTGGTTATAATTATATTTCCTATGGAAGTATTGCAAAAGAACGCACAGGAAAACCACTGGCATTATTTGGTTTAGCGACAATATTAAAAATCACGGCACCACGTGTGGGCACTTGGTCTAAATTAGCGAGTAATTCAACTTGGTATGTATCTTGCTCTAATACATAATACTCACCGAGTAATGCATTATTTTTTCGAAAATCTTTTGCTGCATCAGTATCAAATGTTTCATGTCCAATAGCTTTTATTCCACGTTCTTCAAATAAAAATTTAAGAGCGTCCATTCCCCAACCCGGTATTTGGTTATTGCCCTCATCATCTTTATTATCCATAAGCTCTTGTGATGGCCAACGTTTACTCCAATCGGTACGTAATGCAACAAAACTCCCGGATTCAATTTGGCCATTTTGTGCTTCAAAATTGAGAATATCATTACGAGAAAATGCAAAATTTGGATCTTCTTTTGCTCTTTCTGATTGGTCTATAACAATCAATGGCAAAACAAGTTCCTTTAATTCGAGTTCATGTAAATAACGCATTCCTTCGACAAAATGACAAGGAGCATCAATATGAGTGCCATATTGGCCTGGAAATGTAAATTGCTGTGCAAAAAAACCCTCTGGATAACCAAATAATGTTTTAAACTCAGCAGAATCAAACATAAAAAAATGCGGTGAATCTTTATCGAAGCTATGTGTCAAATCAACCCATCTTTTAGATTTTATTACATTAAATGCATCAATTAATTCGTTACTCATACTTTCCCCTGTCAGTTTTATTTTTTACATAAACTTATCTATATTCTATTTTTATAATTCAGCTCTTAATCTATTAAATAACGAAAAAACATCAGATTGTCTACAAATTCAACACGAATATTTTTCACATTAAATCAGTAAGATATTTAGTTTATATAGAAAAAACCACTAATTAATAAAAATTAGTGGTTAACGTAATACTAATAATAAAAAAACAGACTAGGGTTTTATTTAGGATATTTGTTCCAGCTTTCAGGTTCAATAAAACCATCGTAAATACGCTGCGAACGAATATAATCTGCATATTCTTTAGACTCAAAAGCTTCTTTCAAATCTTTTGCCCACTGAGCATCTAGGTCTTTTTGCATGACAGTCACAATAACACGATGCTCTAGCGGTGAATTTTCTACGACCAAGCCATCAGCAATGCGCTGACCTGCACTTGCAACATAGTTGCCATTCACAACGACAAAATCGACATCATCTAATAATCGTAACCCTTGTGCTGCATCAGTTTCTCGGATATCTAAGTTATATTTATCAGGCGAAATATCATTAACACTAAAGCTTAATGTACTCACATTTGGCTTAATTTTAATCCAACCTAACTGTTCCAGAATTCTAGCACCACGTTCTGCATTAACAGGGTCATTAGATAGCGCGACGATCATACCATCTTTCACATCATCCAGTGTTTTATGTTTATTTGACCGCAGACTTTGTGGCGCACTCGGTGAATCCGTCAATGCCACCATGTTAATATTATTCTTTTTGTTATAAGCCTCCATATAGGCGCGGCTTTGATTAACAGAAGCATCGATTGAACCTTCTTCAAAAGCAGGATTAATTTGCCTATTCTGCGAAAATTGGCGCAAATTAACCGTATAACCTTTTTTCTCTAAAATCGGGACGATACCTTTATCCACTTGGTCAATATAATTACCAACACCAAAGCCTATCGTAATTTGTTTTTTATTCGGATTATCTTTTTCACTATTATCACCACAACCTGCCAACGCAACTAAAGCCGTAGTAATTAAAGACAAGCCTATTATTTTTTGTTTTAACATATGTAACAACCCTGTAAAGATATTTTGGGCAGTATAATCATAATTAGAGAGCACGACTTAGACTATATCGTTATAACTTAATACAAAAGTAATATAAGGGCTTAGTTTAATTTCTTTTGGTTATAAGCATATAACAAATAGATCGTTCGATTAGTGATGTGATTGATATGTAATGAAGGAGATAAAAAACGTTTAAAAAAAGTGAGTTACTTTATGACTATTTCCAATAATGATGTAATTAATTATTTAACTAACTTAACACCAGATTCCAGTCTAACTAAGATTCGCCATGAACGTAATGTGGCGACTGAAAATACTCAAGCCGTATTTGAAGCCATTTTTTCAGCGCCCTCGACACGGCTAACAAGTGATGTGAAATATTATTTTGCCCATGAAGTTGCAAAAATTACAGGAAGTCCCCGCCTTGCTGAATTTTATTTGCAATTAATAAACTCAATTCCTGATGAACCGCTTAGCAAACCACTTGCCACAGCAAAAGAATATCTGCAAGTTTTAACACAGTCACCGAAAGACACTCATTACCAATTGATTGCCGAATTAACTAACCAAGGTTGGCAAGAAAGTGACATTATTTTACTTGCTCAATTAATAACTTATGTCACTTATCAAGCTCGGCTAATCGAAGGGATTCTGTTACTGACGGATAGTAGTAATCTTACAAATAGTGCACCTAAAGTTGTTGCAGGTAAGTGGAACCACCAACCTTTAACCCGCAAAGGAAATTCATCCCCAACCGCTTTTACACAAGATAATTTAGGATGGGAAGCTTGGATTTCAGCAAGAGATGCGAAGACATTATCCGCTGAAGAAGCCCAAGTTATGAAAAAATTTGGTCAATTAAACTCTGAATATTTTTTACTACTTGCCCATCAAAGCAAAATTTTAGAATTACGAACTTTAATTGACCGTGGCGTATTTTATACCTCTGAAGGGCTACCTCGCTGGGAACGTGAATTTGCAGCAGCTGTAACTAGTAAAGTTAATGGTTGCATATACTGTGCTTCTGTTCACGCAAGAAAAGCCAGTCAATATGCAAAAGAGCGACGCGCTGATGTTGATAAACTATTAGCAACGGCGACAGGTTCAGTACTTGCAGAAGGTTTTGATGACAGACTACTAGCCATCACAGATTTGGTTGCTTCCTTGTCTGCAACCCCCATCCAAGCCACATCATCACAAATTAAAGAGTTACAAACGCTAGGCTTGTCTGAACTTGAATTACTCGATTTAGTTCAATCAACAGCCTTCTTTTCATGGGCGAACCGCTTAATGTTATCACTAGGAGAACCCTTTGAAATAGCCGAGGGCAAGGAGTAATTCAATGGAACTGATTATGGGTTTAGAGGCATTAGAAGCGCAAATAAAACAAGATTTGCAATATTTAAATTTACCAATAACGTCTTGGTCATTATCAAAAAACTGTCCTGAAAACCAAGTTATTGATGTCGCTATCATTGGCGCGGGCATGTCAGGGATTGCAGCAGCTTTCGCTCTGAAATTACGCGGAATTAACGCCATTGTTTTCGATCAGGCCGCTTCTGGCAAAGAAGGCCCATGGCAAAGCCCTGCACTAATGGAAACATTACGTTCACCAAAACATGTGGTTGGCCCTGCACTTGCATCTCCCTCATTAACTTTCCAAGCTTGGTTTAAAGCCCAATTTGGTATTCAAAAATGGGATGAACTTGATAAAATTCCACGTTTGCAATGGGGTGAATACCTGCAATGGTATAAAACCATGACTGAACCCCATGTGCTTAATCAATACCATCTCGTTGATGTACAACTTAATGATAACTACCGTGAATTAATTTTTAATACCCCTGAAGGAACAGTCAGTTATCAAGCACAACATGTTATTTTAGCAACGGGTATGGAGTCTTTTAGTGAGGCCAATATCCCTAGCTTTATGAATGATATTCCAACAGCCTATTGGGAACACTCCTACGCAGGCACTGACTATCGCCGTTTTAAAGGCTTAGATATTGGTGTTGTAGGTTATAGTGCAGGAGCGATGGATAGCTCAGCAACGGCATTAGAAAATGGCGCTAATTCGGTTGAAATTTTGATCCGAGCTAACGATATGCCTCGTGTAAACCGAGGAAAAGTTGCTGGAAGTGCAGGTTTTACCAATGCATATACCTATTTTACCGATGCTCAAAAGTGGCATTACACGGATTATGTTGCTAAAGCTAAAACACCAGCCCCTCACGGAAGTACCTTGAGAGTCTCTCGCCATGAAAATGCTTATTTCAATTTCAATACTCAAGTTAAATTTATTGAAGTAAAAAACAAAAAGTTGCACGTCACGACCACAACAGGCAAATTCATATTAGATTATTTAATCTTGGCAACTGGCTATCGAATTAATTGGGCTAAGGACAGAGCTTTTCATCAATTATCTCCGCTAGTCAAAACATGGGGGGATGCATACACACCATCTTTCCATGAGGAAAATGCAGAGTTAGCTTCACACCCTTATTTAGGTAATCACTTTGAATTTCAAGCTAAAAGCAACTCAGACACATTAAAAATCAATCAGTTATATTGTTTTAATTTAAGCGCATCACTCAGCATGGGGCCCGTTATAGGGTTAATCCCCGGAACGAATGTTGGAGCTGAACGATTGGCTGACCATATTGCCGCTCAATTGTATCTGAACCATCAAGAACAACATCTTGAGCAAGTCAAAAATAGCCAAGAAGCTGAATTATTAGGTGATGAGTGGCTCCCCGCTGCACCACCTTCAGAACGTATGCAATTAACTGATAATGTAGAGTAAATTATGATTACCTTTCAAAATATTCAAAAAGTCTATGAAAAAGATGGGCAGTCTTTAGTTGCATTGCAAGATATTAATTTGCATATCAATAAAGGGGATATCTTTGGATTTATTGGTTATAGCGGAGCTGGTAAAAGCTCACTTATCCGCCTAGTGAATCAATTAGAAAAACCAACCAGTGGTGCTGTTATCATTAATGGCCAAAATATTGCTGAGCATACCCCAGCAGAAACTCGTTCACATAAAAAAAGCATCGGTATGATTTTCCAGCATTTTAATTTACTGGAAACGAAAACTGTCGCACAAAATATTGCGATGCCCTTAGTACTCTCAGGTATCGATAAACAGGAAATCACTCAGCGAGTTGATAGCATTCTTGAATATGTCGAACTTAGCGATAAAAAAAACCAATACCCAGGGCAGTTATCTGGTGGACAAAAACAACGAGTTGGTATTGCTCGCGCTTTGATCAATAACCCACAAATTTTATTATGTGACGAGGCCACCTCAGCACTTGACCCACAAACGACTCGCTCAATTTTGCAATTATTAAAAAAGATCAACCAAGAACAACATATTACTATCTTACTCGTGACTCACGAAATGGAAGTTATTGAACAAATCTGTAACCGTGTTGCTGTTATGGAATCAGGTAAAATTGTCGAAGAAGGAACCGTACTTGATATTTTTGCCAACCCACGCCAAGACACAACCAGAAAGTTTGTAGGAACCGTGTTAAACGAAGAAATTCCAGAGCGCGTTCTACATAACTTAGAACATCAACAAGATGTTTATCGTCTTGAATTTTTAGGAACTTCCGCTCAACAACCTGTTGTTAATGAGTTAATACTGAAAGAAATTGTCAAAATAAATATTTTATTTGCCAACATGAAAGAAATCAGTGGTGTCGTGCTAGGTAGCATGTTTGTCCAATTTATTGGTGATAAAGAAAAAATGGATGAGGCGGTTTCTTTTCTTCGTCAACGTGGGGTTGCTGTCAATAAGGGGGCAATATGACACAATTATTCGAAACCGCTTTAACAACTAAACAGTTTTTATTAGCGATGTCAGAAACCTTTACGATGGTCAGCGTTGCACTCGTATTAGGCTCTATATTTGGGATTCTGTTAGGTATCGTACTTGTTGTAACGAGGCCAGACGGTATTTGGGAAAATAAATGTATTTATCGTATAGTGAACCCTATTATTAATATTATTCGCTCATTGCCTTTTATCATATTATTAGTTGCAATGATCCCCCTAACACGCTTTATGGTTGGAACCTCAATAGGAACAACTGCAGCAATTGTACCATTAGTTATTTTTATTGCTCCTTATACTGCACGTTTAGTTGAAAACTCATTACTCAGCGTACATTCAGGTATTATTGAAGCGGCTGATTCTATGGGAGCAACAAATTGGCAAATTGTTTGGCACTTTATTTTACCTGAGGCGAAGTCATCATTAATCCTAAGTTTAACCGCTGCCAGTATTACTTTAGTTGGTGCAACCGCCATGGCAGGCGCCGTTGGTGGTGGTGGTGTGGGTGACTTAGCTCTAAACTATGGTTACCAGCGTTTTGATAATGTCGCAATGGCTATCACCGTTGTTACATTGGTAATTATCGTTCAAGGCATGCAATTTATTGGCGACTATTTAGCTAAAAAAGCTCGCTATCATTAGTGTAATGGTGAAGGTCGAAAATTTTTCGGCCTTCTTTATTTTGACCTTACTTTATAAATGCCTATTCCCTCCCTTCAATACTTCTCTCCCCACGCCATAATTATCTTTGATTAAAAAAATATAATAAGCCCACCTCGATGCTTACTTATTCAAATTTATCGTTTTTTTACGTGCTTTAACTCACTTTAATGACAAAAAATGCGATAAATAATCAAATTATTTAAATTTATTTATATTATAATCATGTAGATATACTTTTTAATGGATATTATCGGCTTTTCGCTAAAATAATCTATTCTCAGTGTATATTTAGTTATCTTGCTATTTTGACATTTTTTGCTTTCTACGCGCGCTTTACGATGCATCGTCAGCGTTTTATTCACTTACAGATTAAACTGATTATGCCAACTATTGAACAACTCATTTTATTGATTTCTATACTCATTCTTTTGGGTATTTTCTCTAGCAAATTGTCAGCTAGACTTGGTTTACCCATGCTAGTCATGTTTTTATTTATTGGCATGTTAGCCGGTGAAGATGGGATAGGTAAGATTACGTTTGATAACGTTAATGTTTCGTATGCCGTTGGTTCTCTTGCTCTTGCTTTAATTTTATTTGATGGAGGTCTGCAAACATCCGTAAAGTCAATTCGTTTAGTTTGGAAACCGTCTTTTACACTAGCAACACTTGGCGTTCTTGTAACTGCTGGTGTAACTGGGCTCGCCGCAGCTTATATTCTCGGTGTCCCTCTGCTTGAAGGGCTACTACTTGGCGCTATCGTCGGTTCTACCGATGCCGCTGCCGTCTTTTCCTTACTGCGCAACGCTGGGATCTATTTAAACGAGCGTCTGCAATCTACTTTAGAAATAGAAAGTGCAACCAATGATCCTACTGCCATATTCTTAACGGTTGGTTTATTACAACTCTTAATGAATCCACAAGCTTCAGGTAGTGAATTAATTTTGCTATTTTTTAGCCAGATGGGAATAGGGACAGTTGTTGGCTTGAGTGTTGGCTGGGTTTCAGTCAAAATTATCAATAAGATTAAGCTACTAGCAACTGGATTATATCCTGTCCTTGTCGCTGCATGTGGACTACTTTCTTTCGGGCTCGCCAGTAACTTAGAAGGCAGTGGTTTCTTATCTATTTTTGTTACCGGTGTGGTAATTGGTAATCATCGGTTTGTTTTTCAACGTAACACATTTTTATTCCATGATGGATTAGCATGGCTAAGCCAAATTATCATGTTCGTTATGTTAGGGTTACTTGTCAACCCAAGTTCTCTTATTGAAGTCTGGCTTGAAGGCTTAGTTATCGCCCTTGTCTTAACTTTTATTGCGAGGCCATTGGCTGTAATACCTGTCCTAAAATTATTTGGTTTTCCAAAACCTGAAATAACATTGATTTCCTGGGTAGGTTTACGTGGCTCAGTGCCTATTATTCTCGCTATTTTCCCGTTTATCTACGGGCTACCTAATGCCCATCTGATTTTTGACGTGGTTTTCTTTGTGGTATTAATCTCAGCAACTTTACAAGGCTCAACCTTGCCTTATGTAGCACGTAAATTGAATTTAATGCAGCCACCTCCATTGATCCCTGCAGCCACTTTAGATATTACCGCAGTAGACCAAATAGATGCTGATTTAGTGGAATATACTTTAGGGGAGGATTGCTCTGCGGTAGGTCGTCGGTTATCACAATTAGCATTACCAGACCAAACTGTCATTGCAATGATTACGCGAGAAAAAAGTGTTTTACCACCAAGGGGGTCAACTATTCTTCACGCTGATGACCATTTATTCGTTGTTCTTAAACCTGAAAACCGTATTTTCCTTGAACGTCTTTTTTCAGAAAAAAATATCTCTGAGCACATACCTATTGAACTACCCGATACAGGGTTAAGTCTAAAAGGAACGACGCGATTAAATGAGATCCAATCCTCTTATGGTATTCAAATTGATAACGGCGATGAAAGGACGCTTAACCAATTTATTTATGCTTCTATATCGAGTCCTTTACAAGATACCGTCATAAAACTAGAACAACTGCAATTAAGAATTGGAGAAATGATCGAAACACGTATCGTCACAGTAATATTAGAGCCAATTCAAGAACAAGAAAGTTAACTAGGCATAAGCACGCCAGAAAAACTACCCCCATACCGAGTGAAATATTAAGTAATTGTTAGTTTAAGGATATAAAAATAAAAGCCCTTTCGGGCTTTTATTTGTTCTATTATGAAACATAAGCTAAAAATAGCTATTGTCTTATTTAAATCATACACAGCAGATACATTTAATTTACGTTCCCAATTGAAATAATTAAGAACGAAAGTTAATTACGTTTCATTCTGAGACAATATGGATATTTGGTTATACAAGGGTATATGCAGAGCTTTCAAACCCTTTATCACCAGTGCTCTCATCTACTTGAGTATCATCTTGTAGGACTTCACTAAAAAACTCACCCATGTTAACGTCTAAAACTTTTAACACTCGAACAAGGCAATCTATATCAATACGATTAACACCGCGCTCGTAACGAAATAGCTGCTGTTCACTTATATCTATCTCTTTAGCTAACTGAAAAACAGTAAAGCCTTGAGCTCTTCTAAGGGCTTTTATTTTTTGTCCAACTGCACAAGCGACAGGATATTTCGTGTTCATAAACATTCTCGCTTCAATTTATATTAAGGAAATAAAAATTAGCAGATAATTATCTACATATTTTATTTTTATATTTATGTGTATAACATTTGATAATGCTATAGTCGATTCAGCATATATCGGAAAGAATGATATACTACCATTATAATTAGTTTCAACTAGTCCTAAATTGACATTGCAACTATGTAACAAAGTATTTCACTCTATACACTTCATGTTTAAAATCAAAATAGTGCTGTAATATCACCTAGTTACGCACAAAATGAGTAATACCTCATGCTTATATTCCATAAGACACCCACCTTTCTTTGGAATATTTATCTAAAAAAGACCCATATAGCCGATGTATAATCTAAAAACAAAGGAAATAAACAGAATTATTTAACACTGTAACAATATTAATGTTATTGATACAATTTTAGTTGGAGAAATGTGATAAACCCAGTTTAGATGGTACTTTTATGTAAAAAATAGTAAAAACAATCAATTTTATCTCTAAAACTCTCTGATTCGACAAAATATCAGTACGCTAAAAAGCCAGTTAACCTGTTACAATTAGCGAAATAGTAAATTTTTAAAGTAGCAAGAATAAAATTTATAATATTCAAGTACCAAACATAACAAAACCATAACGTTAAGAAAGCTTATTATTCATTTTACTAGATGAGCATCACAAAATTATGAAAAATGACTTTCATCGACAATCTAATTTGGTTCTTACTAGTTTCTATTTTTTACAGTACGCAGATTGCTATAATATTTCAAAAACAAACACGATCTCAGAGTTTATAACCAAGATGTAGTATCTCACATTTACGATATAATAAAAATAGTTTATAAAAAATTGATATGTACTTTCTCTATTCCACAAAATAGCAATTAGACATTCATTTATACAATTTTATTTTGTCATTTATGCCTAATTAAATCATTATAGTCTATCGCTTACTCCTTTATTATCTATTAGTAGTAAAATATATTCTGCTAATGCCATATAGAAATATAGGTGTAAGAACGAAATGATCATTGCAAAGCGCATCCTGAATTATTCTACATATCAGGCAAGCAGTATAATTGCTAATTACTTTAATCCTTATTGAGTCCTTTAAGAAATAAAACTGCCATAATATGTGTGTATTCGCTAGATTTAGTCTGCAATAACACCATGTCTTAATGGTGGGTCGTACAGGATTTTCCCTACGGGCTGAACCTGCAACCAGCTTGTCGAGGTATAGCTTGGCAACTTGAGTATTTACTTGATTGGGAATTAACTTAGAAATGGCTGAGATGGTGGGTCGTGCAGGATTTAAATCCTTCGGATTTTCCCTACGGGCTGAACCTACAACCAGCTTGTCGAGGTATAGCTTGGCAACTTGAGTATTTACTTGATTGGGAATTAACTTAGAAATGGCTGAGATGGTGGGTCGTGCAGGATTCGAACCTGCGACCAATTGATTAAAAGTCAACTGCTCTACCGACTGAGCTAACGACCCATCTTGGAAATTCTGATTTTTTTACTGCTTAGATGGTGGGTCGTGCAGGATTCGAACCTGCGACCAATTGATTAAAAGTCAACTGCTCTACCGACTGAGCTAACGACCCATCTAAATTGTATTTTAATGCAAGTATCTAATGAAGTGGTGGGCGATAGCGGGCTCGAACCACTGACCCCCTCCTTGTAAGGGAGGTGCTCTACCAACTGAGCTAATCGCCCACTTCATGACTTATATTACATTATAATAAATAATTGGTGGGCGATAGCGGGCTCGAACCACTGACCCCCTCCTTGTAAGGGAGGTGCTCTACCAACTGAGCTAATCGCCCAATTATTTATTGTCATCGTCAACGGTGGTGGGCGATAGCGGGCTCGAACCACTGACCCCCTCCTTGTAAGGGAGGTGCTCTACCAACTGAGCTAATCGCCCCGTCGTCGATGGAGGTGCATTATAGGGATACTGAGTTCTGAGTCAACGCTTTTTCAATAGATTTTTATCGTTCGTTGCAAAAATAATCAAGATGTTTCAATATTCACCAGAAAAGCTGCCTTTTTAATCAATTACCTATCATTTTCTCTTTGTTCTTTTAAGAAAAAAACAGAAATTATTTTTAAAGCGCATTTATTTATGTCAAATTTGTCGAAACTGCGTAATTTCTTGTCTTCTATTCTGATAACTTGATTGAGGAATCATTGTAGGATGATAGAATAGATACACATTTTAGCAATGCTTAGACATTTCGCTGTTTAGAACATCAAACTTGCTACCCAGTTAACTGTGCTTGTTTTTAGTCTTTTACAGTAAATAGATAAGCGCTTCAAAAACATGTTTTGCAATTAAGGCAATCTCGATGAGTAAAATCAAAACCCGTTTTGCGCCAAGTCCAACTGGCTATTTACACGTTGGTGGTGCACGTACCGCTCTGTATTCCTGGTTATTTAGTCGCCACAATCAGGGCGAATTTGTCCTGCGTATTGAAGATACTGACTTAGAACGTTCAACTCAGGAAGCTATCGACGCCATTATGGACGGTATGAACTGGTTGAATTTAAATTGGGATGAAGGCCCTTATTATCAAACTAAACGTTTTGACCGTTATAATGATGTCATTGATCAAATGTTAGATGCGGGTACCGCTTATCGTTGTTATTGTTCAAAAGAGCGTCTAGAAGCGTTACGTGAAGAACAAATGGCAAATAACGAAAAGCCTCGGTACGATGGTTGCTGCCGTGATCATGCTCACAACCATACGCCAGATGAGCCACACGTTGTTCGTTTTCGTAATCCACAAGAAGGTTCCGTTATTTTTGACGACAAAATTCGTGGGCCAATTGAGTTTAGTAACCAAGAACTGGATGACTTAATCATTCGCCGTACTGATGGTTCCCCGACATATAATTTCTGCGTCGTAATTGATGACTGGGATATGGAAATCACTCATGTTATTCGTGGTGAAGACCATATTAATAACACACCTCGCCAGATCAATATTCTAAAAGCATTAGGGGCACCAGTGCCTGTGTATGCCCACGTGTCAATGATCCTAGGTGATGATGGTAAAAAACTGTCAAAACGCCATGGTGCAGTTAGCGTTATGCAGTACCGTGATGACGGTTATTTGCCGCAAGCGCTTCTTAATTATCTTGTGCGTTTAGGTTGGTCTCATGGTGACCAAGAAATTTTCACCGTTGAAGAAATGAAAGAGTATTTCAGCCTTGATGCTATCAGTAAATCAGCAAGTGCGTTTAACACTGAAAAACTGCAATGGTTAAACCACCACTATATCAATACATTACCAGCAGAAGAAGTTGCAACCTATCTTGCATGGCATATTGAACAACAAAACATTGATACCAGCACAGGGCCTCAATTAGTTGATCTAATCAAATTACTGGGTGAACGCTGCAAGACATTGAAAGAAATGGCGGAATCCTGCCACTATTTCTACCAAGATTTTGAAGAGTTTGATGCTGATGCCGCGAAAAAACACTTACGACCTGTTGCACGTCAACCGTTAGAAGTCGTAAAAGATAAGTTAGCTGCGATCACTGATTGGACGGCTGAAAATGTTCATCAAGCCATCGAAGCTACTGCAGCTGAATTAGAAGTGGGTATGGGTAAAGTGGGAATGCCTTTACGTGTTGCTGTAACAGGTGCCGGCCAATCTCCAGGCCTTGATGTGACCGTTCACGCTATCGGCCAAGCCCGTTCAATCGCTCGTATTGAAAAAGCACTTTCATTTATTAGTGAGCGCGAATCAAGCGCACAATAATAACGACTAAAATTAAATAACCTCATGCGTCTTATCACGTATGAGGTTATTATTTATATATTACCTGGGTTCATATAAAATCTTAATTAGACGTATGGGTGATGATTAATTTATGGTAAACACTTCTATCACACAATTACGGTCATTAAATGAAAAAATTCATTATCAATCTCACAATCATATTACCTATATTAATATTTTCAAAAATGAGTTTTTCCTCTATTCTCTCAGAAAAGAAAGTACTCATTGATAATAGTAAAAACCAACAAATTAGAATAGCTGAAAACAGAAACAATATTCCTATTATAGAGGTAAACCCAAGCGATAAAAACCAAGTTTCCCATAATTATTATCAAGAATTTCATGTTAATAAAAAGGGATTGAAAATCAATAACCACCCTATTTATCCAGCAAAATTAATTATTAGCGAGGTCACTTCCAATAACAAAAGTTATATTAACGGTAATATTAATATTAACACCGAGAAAACCCATCACCTTATCGTCAACCCCAATGGGATCAACTGTAATCGCTGTAGCTTTGATAATTTAACCACTTTAACAGCCTTTTCAGTCCAACATATTAATAATCAAGGAGAATATAAACCCAATACAGTTCAAAAAGGAACAATCAACATCAGTAAATTAAAAAATAATTATAATGACTTGAATTTGATAGCCAATAAAATTAGGTTTAATAAAGAAAATCACTCTGAAGGAAGTATTAAAATTTATAATGGTGATGTTAAAATCACAAAAGATGAAATAATTATTCCAGATATCTTTCCTGAGGCAATACCACAACAGCGGAAAAGAAAAAATATTCTGATAAGGCCAGCTGCAACGGTAAATACACCTTATCTATTCATTCATAGCGAAAATGAATTTAATATAGCAAATAATGGAATTATTAATACTAAACGCGCAGAGATCTCAACTCTAGGTGAGTTTCAAGGAAAGGTGTTTTCCGCCATTAATATCACACGGCCAGATGATAAAAAAACCTCATCAATAAGCATGAATAACATATCATTAAAAAATACGCTCCTTCTCGTTGATAGCAGTAGCTTATTGCTTATGGCTCCAAATCTAACTAATGATGATATCCAATATAATAATACGCTGCTCTTGAGAAACGGTGCAAAAATTAACATCGGCCAAGGGTTTGGCTTTAATAAATAAAAGTTACCCGCTGATTACTTCAATCATTTGAATTAGCTAGAATTTGCTTTATATTTAATCAATCGGTTTGGAAATGCTATTATTTGATTGACACTCTCTCTAGCCTTGAATATCATCCCTGCGTCCAAAAGATTTTGTTTGGGGCTATAGCTCAGCTGGGAGAGCGCTTGCATGGCATGCAAGAGGTCAGCGGTTCGATCCCGCTTAGCTCCACCATCTAATTCCCTGTTAGATGGCACAATACAAAACATTTCGATTGGGGCTATAGCTCAGCTGGGAGAGCGCTTGCATGGCATGCAAGAGGTCAGCGGTTCGATCCCGCTTAGCTCCACCATTAACTTTCTACACTTTCAGTCTGTTTAGCTTCCGATTTAATCCAATTTTAAAATGCTAAAACTTCTGGTTTTTCAATAGATTCCGGTAACATCACTAAATAATACGCGAACCTCGCTGGCCATGGCTTATCAATCACTTGCACTAGCCGCCCTTCTTCGATTTCCTGTATCGCATACTCTTTTGGGACTAAGGCTAAACCTTGCCCTGCAATCGCAGCACGGATCAATAAATAATCATCATCAAATGCACTTCCCCGTTTTGCTCTTTCGCTATTTTCCACGCCATGAGCCGCTAGCCAAAGTGACCAGTCCATACGGTCATTATCTTGTAATAATGGGTAATTCAGGCAGTCTTGCGGGGTTTCAATCGCGCTATTAATCGGAAAATCAGGACTCATCACCGGTAATAAAACAGGTGTAATTAACCGCTCACTCACTAAATTTGGGTAATGCCCTAAACCATGGCGAATAGCTATATCAACCCGCTGCTGATGCAAATTAACTAATGCTGAAGAAGCTTCAATATGCACCTCAATTTCAGGATGTGACTGCGTGAACCTCCCTAAACGGGGTACTAGCCAAGAGGCGGCAAATGAAGGAACGGTACTAATGTTAATCGTTTTTTCTTTACGAATATTTTCTAGCACATACATTGAACCTTCGATTTGTTCGAATGCCTGCAACAACGCAGGGTAAACACACTGCCCTGCATGTGTTAATTCCATGCTGTGGTGACTGCGCACAAACAATGGCATTCCAATCCGTTCTTCTAATAAACGAATTTGCTGGCTAACCGCACCTGATGTCACACCAAGAAAGTGTGCGGCGCGCTTAATACTTTTATGTTTCGCCACTTCGGTGAAAGCTCGTAAAGCAAGTAATGGAAGAACCGGATTCATAGTTTAGTTTTTCTAAATTTAAGTTGAGTTAATATGGTTTTATTTTCTTCAGTAGAAAACCAATAATCAAGGCATCAATTCAATCTTAACGATATAGAAAAGCGAATACAACTATGCTTGAACTTTATACTGATAGCTCACCAAATGGATTTAAAATAACAATAGCATTAGAAGAACTAAACCTTCCATACCACCTTAATCATATACAAATTTCTCGTGGTAACCACCAGCAACCCGCTTTTTTACAGTTAAATCCTCATGGACGTATTCCTGTTATTTATGATCCACAAACAGAGATTACTCTCTTTGAATCAGCCGCAATTTTATTATATCTTGCTGAAAAAACAGGCCAACTTCTTCCCGCTATCCCTAAACAAAAGTGGGAAGCCATTAAATGGCTACAATTCCATTCTGCCAGTTTAGGGCCGATTATAGGTCAATGGGTAAACTTCGCTATTTTCGATAAATCACCAAAGCCAGAGATTGTGGAACGCTATTTTAATATGACCCACAAGGCACTCACGGTATTAGACAAACAACTCGAAAATGCACCTTATCTTGCAGGCTCTGATTACTCCATCGCAGATATCGCTAATTTCGGCTGGTTACACATTGCTCAGGTTATTGCGTTCGATTTTAGCCAACACACACATTTAACGAAATGGTATGACCGAGTTGCCTTGAGACCCGCTGTCATGAAAGGGATCACTCTACCCGCCCCTGCTACAGAAGCCTAATATTGGACAATGACATGAATACATCCCCATTTTTCCCTAAACAAAAAGCACAGCCATCATCGTCCTTTGCATCTCATGTAGGCTATAATCGTATGTTTTCTCCTAACAAACTTACTGTCGGAATTTTCCTGCCCTTACGTTTTTATCAAGGAGATACCCAGATATTAAAAGGGCAAATAAACTTAATCGAACATATTGATGAATATAATTTTGCTGCAGTTTGGGTGCGAGATATTCCCTTATTCGACCCATTGTTTGGTGATGCAGGTCAGTTATTTGATCCTCTGACCTATTTGTCCTTTATTGCTGCCAGAACAAAAAATGTTGCATTGGTTACAGGAAGCTCGATTTTTTCATTACGACACCCAATTGATTTAGCCAAAGCGGCCACCACAATTGACCAACTTTCAGGTAACCGGCTAGTAATGGGTATTGCCTCAGGAGATAGAGCTATTGAGTTTCCTGCCTATGGTATTAATTATGAGCAACGTGCAAAAAGATTTGCACAGGCTGTTGATTACTTTAGGCAGTTAATGGCTGATGGGTTACTGAATATTCAATCCCCACTAGGTGAGTTCAATCGAGCCCAGCTACTCCCGAAACCAATCACTGGGCAAATACCATTAATCGTCACAGGAGGCTCAGGCCAATCTAAACAGTGGATTGCTGATTATTCCGATGGTTGGTTATCCTATCCTGAAGCTACCAGTCATCCAGAAGGCGCTCTTCGTTTAGCTGAGAAAATTGCATCCTGGCGTGCCCTCATCCCTGAACATGACTTTAGGCCACATATGACAAATGAATGGATTGACCTTGTCGATGATCCTGATTTCCCGCGCACTCCTTTACGAGGAGGATTCACTCTACGAACAGGCCGTAACGGTTTGATTCAACTACTCGAAGAATGGCAAGCTGCGGGAGTTAACCATGCCGCGATTGGAATTCAATACTCTGAGCGACCAGCTTTAGAGGTACTACAAGAAATGGCTGAAGAGGTTTTACCACATTTCCCTAGCCACCAAGGGATGCAAAGCAGGCTCGTAGACTGGTAGTAATTTTGGCGTCTTCCCTCATTTTGTGGCTGACGCCAAACCTTGATTATTTTGCATCACTGCGCAGTATAACCACCATCAATAGGAATAAACGCCCCTGTTATAAAGCTACTCTCTTCTGATAACAAGAAAGCGACAACATTAGCAATTTCTTGCCGAGTAGCCATTCTACCCATTGGATGAGTTGAAGCCATCCATTGCTTCGTTTCCTGTGGTAATACGCTAATATTCGGTGTTTCTACATAGCCGGGGCCAACCGCATTGATACGAATACCTTTTTGAGCGTTTTCTAAGGCTGCTGAACGCGTTAACCCCAGTACCGCATGCTTTGCTGCGGTGTAAGGTGCTATGCCCGCTATCCCTGTTACCCCATTGCAAGCTGATAAATTCACGATAGCTCCCCCACCACTGCGCAAAATCGCAGGAATACTGTACTTTAAACCATGAAATGTTCCTGTTATATCGGTCTCGATCACCTCATGCCAAGCCTCTAAAGGATAATCTTCAATATTGACGCCATGAGGCCCAGTGATCCCTGCATTATTCACCAAGTAGTGCAATGCACCGTATTGTTGCTCAATTTTTTCAACTGTTGTTTTAAAGTCTTGTGCATTTGCGACATTCATTTTTATGGCATAGACACGTTGTCCTGTTGGGTCTATTTCTTTAGCGGCTTGTTGTAAAGCTGCCTCATTACGCCCCGTAATTACCGCTATTACGCCAAGTGAATACAGCTTTAGTGCAATAGTGAAACCGACACCTGTCGATGCCCCTGTTATAAGCGCAACTCGCTGATTAAATTTACCCATAGCTCACCTCAATTATAATTAACTTTAGTTAACTATAATTAATTAACTAAAGTTAATCAACTGGTCGTCTTATTATTAAAATCAATATATACTCAACAGATTGAATATTACGGGATCGTCATAATGCCAAATTCTCTTGAAGATGCGCTTTCTCTACTGCAATGTACGCTAGTTGCACGCAGAGTTAGCTTTACCCCTGAACAAATAACTTGGGGCCAATATGATGTGCTAGAGATATTGAGATTAAAAGGAGACTTAACACCAAGCCAGTTAAGCCAAGCACTTGGCCTTTCTCGCCAAAATTTATCGAAGTTTCTTCGAGTTCTGAAATATTATGAATTTGTCGAGCAATATCAATCTGAAGAAGATAGACGGGAACTGATCACCCATTTAACCGACAAAGGGCATCATTTTTTGCAGCGTGCAGCCACAGGACGTGCTGAAAACGCGGCTAAGGTCAAAGCAGCATTAACCCCCCAAGAGCAAAAGTTATTTATTACTTTAAGCCAGAAGATTACTCACGCACTAGGGCACAATTAACCTCGCTTTAAAGGCTTTACTAGCCCTTCTAAGCCTTCTATTTTTAACCCTAGGGTCATCTCCATTAACTGCCCTAAACGTCCAGCAGGAAACTCTCCTTTCTTATAGAACCATAATAAATATTCTTCGGGTAAATCAATTAATACGCAGCCTTTATATTTACCAAATGGCATATAGGTATTGGCCATATCGATGAGATCTTGTTTTTCCATTATTAGTTCTCTTTTGTATCAAAGCATAAAAAAACGGCGCTCATTTGAACGCCGTTTCTTAATTTAGCATGTTTTAGTGGATTACAAAACTAACCCGACAACGGCTGCAGATAAGAAGCTAACTAGGGTTGAACCGTACAGTAATTTCAAACCGAAGCGAGCCACGGTATTACCTTGTTTCTCATCTAAGCCTTTAATCGCACCCGCAATAATACCGATGGATGAGAAGTTAGCGAAAGAAACTAAGAATACAGATAAGATACCAACAGAGCGCTCAGATAACCCACCAGCAATCGCTTGTAAGCCGTCCATCGCAACGAATTCATTCGTCACCATTTTCACTGCCATAATTCCGCCAACCTGTAAGGCTTCATCGGCAGGAATACCGAGCATCCACGCAAACGGATAGAACACGTAACCTAACATGGTTTGGAAGTCGATACCGAATACGGCTGAGAAAATACCGTTAATCATCGCAATGAGGGCAATAAAACCAATTAACATTGCTGAAACGATAATTGCTACTTTAAACCCTGCAAGAATATATTCACCTAACATTTCAAAGAAGCTTTGCCCTTCATGCAGGTTGCTCATTTGAATATCTTCTTCACCTTCCGGTGGATACGGGTTAATCAGTGAGAGTACAACGAAAGTACCAAACATATTCAGAACCAATGCAGCGACCACGAAACGTGGCTCTAACATGGTCATGTATGCCCCAACGATAGACATAGATACCGTTGACATGGCTGTTGCGGCCATGGTGTACATTCTGCGGTCTGACATCCGGTTCAATTGGTCTTTATACGCAATAAAGTTTTCTGACTGACCCAATAACAATGAGCTGACTGCGTTAAATGACTCCAATTTCCCCATACCATTCACTTTCGATAGCACGGTACCGATGATACGGATCACGATAGGAAGAATTTTGACGTGCTGTAAGATCCCGATCAACGCAGAAATAAAGATGATTGGGCATAATACTTGTAAGAAGAAGAACGCTAAGTTGCCTTCAATCATACCGCCAAAAATAAATTTGGTCCCTTCTGCTGCATAGCCTAGCAAGTGGGTAAATACCCCTGCCACACCAAGAACAAATGATTCGCCAATATTCGATTTTAAGAACAGATAAGCTAATGCAATTTGAATAACCAGTAGTTGAACAACATAGCGAGGGCGGATCCCTCTACGGTTACTACTGGCTAAAATAGCAAGAGCAGCTATTACTACTAAAGATAAAACGAAATGCAGGATCGAGGTCATATGCGACTCCAACAAATTTAAGAATCAGTCTATGTGCATATTCTATGTAATAGACAACATTTAAATGAGACGGAGGTCACATTAATATGAAAGCTTACTAGGTGTATTTTGCAAAAAGAAGAAGGGGATCACGTTTCAACTATAACAAATCCTAGTATTCGCTTTTTTTGCACAGAAATTTTACTGAGAATTTAAGTTAAGACTTACAACAACCTGCGTACAAAATTGTTGCCTACAGAGATTGTAGGCAACTAAGCCAAATTGAATATAGTTCACTATTGAATATTCAGCAAACGAATCAATTCATTTTCATCTATAACACGTATGCCAAGTTCATTTGCTTTCGCTAATTTAGAACCTGCAGCCTCACCAGCAATCACCAAATCTGTTTTTTTAGAGACGCTTCCTGAAACCTTTGCACCTAAAGCGACTAATTTGTCTTTGGCTTCATCACGCGTCAAGATACTCATTGACCCTGTTAGCACTACCGTTTTACCTGCAAATGGGCTATCAATTTCTGCACTGTTGACGACTTTTACTTCAGGCCAATGAATATTTGCCTTAGTCAGTAAATCTTCAATCACCGCTTGGTTATGAGGTTCGCGGAAAAAATTGACCACATGCTTCGCGACCACATGACCAATATCTTGAACCGTTTTTAGTGACTCTTCATCTGCCGCCATCACGGCTTCAAGTGTGGTGTAATGCGCGGCTAAGTTTGCCGCCGTTGCTTCACCAACTTCACGAATTCCAAGGGCATAAATAAAACGAGCTAACGTCGTTTGTTTAGACTTATTGAGTGCATCAACCAGATTTTGTGCCGATTTCGGCCCCATTCTATCCAAGCCTGTTAAGATACCCGCACTTAATTGATATAAATCTGCCGGCGTTTTGACATACTCTTTTTCAACTAATTGGTCGATAATTTTATCGCCCATGCCATCGACGTCCATTGCTCTGCGTGAGACAAAATGTTTCAGTGCTTCTTTGCGTTGTGCCCCACAAATAAGCCCACCTGTACAGCGCGCTACCGCTTCGCCTTCGATTCGTTCGATATCAGAGCCACATACTGGGCAATGAGTTGGAAAAACAATTTCCCGGCTATCTGCAGGGCGGTTATCAACCACAACACTGACGATTTGCGGAATAACATCTCCGGCTCGACGAATAATAACCGTGTCACCAATATGCACACCAAGGCGTTCGATTTCATCGGCATTGTGTAAAGTCGCATTGCTGACAACGACGCCTGCAACTTGCACGGGCTCTAAACGCGCGACAGGCGTGATAGCCCCGGTACGCCCGACTTGAAATTCAACATCTTTTAATAATGTCACTTGTTCTTGCGCTGGAAATTTAAATGCGGTCGCCCAGCGAGGTGCTCGAGAAACAAACCCTAACTCTTCTTGAATCGCAATCGAGTTAACCTTAATAACCACACCATCGATATCAAAGCCAAGGTCAGGTCGAACTTGCTCAATTTCATGGTAAAAATCCAATACTGCCTGATGACCAACACGTAATTGAACATAATCACTAACCGGTAAACCCCATGCCTTGAATTGCATTAAACGGTCATAATGTGTATCCGGTAAAGAGCCTCCTTCCACAAGCCCCACACCATAACAATAAAAAGTAAGCGGCCTTTTGGCGGTAATACGTGGGTCTAATTGGCGTAAAGAACCTGCTGCTGCATTACGTGGGTTTGCAAAGACTTTGCCATCCGTTTTGCGTGCTTGCTCATTAAGCGCTTCAAAGCCTTTTTGGGGCATAAAAACTTCCCCACGGATCTCAACGCGATCAGGAATATTGCTTCCCGTTAAACGCAATGGGATAGCACGAATGGTTCGAACATTCGCAGTAATATTTTCGCCTACGGTTCCATCGCCCCGAGTCGCGGCCTGTACTAGCTCACCGTTTTCATACAGCAAACTGACCGCTAACCCATCTAACTTGAGCTCACAACAAAAAGTCAGTTCTTGATGATTTTTCAAGCGATCCCTGACTCGCTTATCAAACGCAAGATAGCTTTCTTCATCAAAAACGTTATCTAGCGACAACATAGGAATTTCATGGCGTACGGTATCAAACGCAGCTAATGGTGCAGCACCAACACGTTGAGTCGGTGAATCACTGGTGACAAGTTCAGGATGCTGCGCCTCTATCTCTTTTAGACGTTGCATTAACTTGTCATATTCCACGTCTGGAATTTCAGGCGCATCTAATACATGGTACTGATATTCATGATGACGTAACTGCTTTTTTAATTCGTCTATTTCTTGTTTGGTAGTCATGATTCACTCATACAGATAAAAAACCCCCAATTAATGGGGGTTTTGTTCAATGTTTACTTAACTTAGTGTGTTTCTAATTCGTGCATGATACACCTCTATTTTTTGAGGTGTCAGCATTTTGCGTTCGTCATCAAGAACAACCCCTCCCGCATCTGATGCGATACGTTGAGCCGCTTGCAACATCAGTTTGAAATTTTGCCCTGCATCACCGTAAGACGGTACCATCATAAACATGGAAACCCCTGGGGTGGTAAAGTCCGCCATTGTCTCAGGGTCAAATGAGCCCGGCTTTACCATGTTAGCTAAGCTAAACAGCACAGGCCCTGTACCAGACGGATTCACATGACGGTGGAATATTTTCATTTCCCCAAATTGGAAACCGGCTTGTAAAATACTCTGCAGTAACAATTCACCTTGAAGTTCTTGTCCTTGAAGAGCTGCTACGTGAAGTACCAGGACTGTCTCCTTGCTACTTGTTGTAGCAGAATTTTCCTGCGGCTCAGCTTTCTTCTCAATATGCTGCGTCTCTTGTTCATAGGTACTCGGCTGAGGCTCTTCGCTCAATTTAGTTGAATCAATATGCGGCTCAGCGGCAGTACCAATGACTGGCTGAGTACGAACTTCTGGCTCAATAGCCACTTCCTCACTCATATTAATGGTGAGTTGCTCAGGTACATGAACAGGTTCAGTACGTTGGTGCATCGTAGGCTCATTATGAACTGGCGATTTAGCCTCTGGCTCCATATTCATAATAATGTCAGGTTCAACCGATGCCTGTGGCTGTATATTAGGTTCAACTGGAGACTCATTTTTTACCGGATATACAGGCTCAGTCGCAGCGGGGTGAACAGGCGCTTGCTGAGTAGGTTGATTTTCAGTAAATAATGCGGAATCATCATATTCTGATGAATTCTCTTGCATATCGTTTTTTCTACGTTTTACGGGTCTATCGCGAAATAACTTTGAGCGCTCTTTACGGCTGGTCCATAAACCATGCAGTAATAAAGCGACAATCGCTATCGCACCTACGACCACTAATATCAGACGCAAATCCTGCATCGCTGCTATCTCTAGTTGATGAATGATAATGCCAATACGGCGGAAACTACCCTAAGATTATTTCTCAATTGCTCTAAGTGCAACCCCCAGAACGATTTTCTTACAAGAAAGAGAATATTCCGCTTTCATTTGCTGCTTTTTTAAGCGAATAATGGCTAGTCAGCCTAATTTCATATCTATATGATACATGGTCAACCGAAAAGGAGAGAACAAGAAGTATGACCCAATCGACATTTTCGACACAAAAAGACCATTCCGGTTTTTATTATTTTACACAAGGGTGGAGATTAATCACTCGTCCCGGTATTAAACGTTTTGTTATTTTGCCCCTATTAGCCAATATTTTATTCTTAGGCGGCGCATTTTGGTGGTTATATACCAAGCTTGGTGGCTGGATAAACCAAGTGATGAGTTACGTTCCTGACTGGCTACAATGGCTCGACTATGTTATTTGGCCAATCGCCGTTATCTCAATACTGCTCGTATTTACCTATTTCTTTAGTACGGTTGCTAATATTATCGCGGCGCCTTTTAACGGTTGGCTATCAGAGAAACTCGAAGCTGAGCTAACGGGTAAACCATCGCCAGATACGGGTGTGGCTGAGTTATTAAAAGATGTTCCTCGTATGATAAAACGCGAGTTTGTCCGAATCGGTTACTACTTGCCTCGCGCTATTGGGTTATTAATCCTATTTTTCATACCTGGTATTGGCCAAACTGTCGCTCCGGTACTGTGGTTTTTATTTGGTGCTTGGATGATGTCAATTCAATATTGCGATTATCCGTTTGATAACCATCGTGTTGGTTTCAGTGAAATGAAGCAAGCGCTTGCCAAAGAACGAATGAGAAATGTTCAATTTGGTGGTGTCGTTAGCCTGTTAATGATGGTGCCTTTTGTCAACTTAGTGATCATGCCTGTTGCTGTCTGTGGTGCAACATTGATGTGGGTTGACCGGTATCGTGAGCGTTACGCACGTTACTAATTTTATCAATTATTGTATACCAATTATTGCGCAGGCTTATCGCCTGCGCCTTTCTCTTATCGAATACTTCACTTCTTTTCAGCGAAATTTCTTAGAACAATTGGATCTAAAATAGCATTACGTTATAAGCTTATACTCAAATCATATTTGCATTAATTTGTTCTTAACGTATGTTGAATCCATCTGATTATTTTTTTATTAATACCGATTACATTACCGGCTAACCGATTTTAAGGATATCCCATGAGCAAAATTTATGATGATAACTCGTTGACCATTGGCCACACCCCTCTTGTCCGTTTAAAGCATTTTGGTAATGGCAATATTTTAGCAAAAGTGGAATCTCGCAACCCAAGCTTCAGTGTTAAGTGCCGTATTGGTGCGAACATGATTTGGGATGCAGAAAAAAAAGGTATCCTCAACAAAGATAAAGAATTAGTTGAGCCAACCAGTGGTAATACGGGTATCGCTTTAGCCTATGTGGCTGCGGCAAGAGGTTATAAATTGACGTTAACCATGCCTGAAACTATGAGCATTGAACGCCGTAAACTGCTCAAAGCATTGGGTGCCAACCTCGTTTTAACCGAGGGTGCAAAAGGCATGAAAGGTGCGATAGCTAAAGCTGAAGAGATAGTGAATAGTAACCCTAAAAAATACCTATTACTTCAACAGTTTAATAACCCAGCAAACCCTGAAATTCATGAAAAAACCACAGGGCCTGAAATTTGGGAAGATACCGATGGCAATGTAGATGTTGTAGTCGCAGGTGTCGGTACGGGTGGGACAATTACCGGTATTGCAAAGTATCTGAAAAATACCAAAGGTAAAGATGTGACTATCGTCGCTGTTGAACCCGAAACATCTCCTGTCATTACCCAAGCTTTGGCGGGCGAAGAAATTAAGCCGGGTCCTCACAAAATACAAGGGATCGGCGCTGGGTTTATTCCAGGTAACTTAGATTTAAAATTACTTGATAAAGTCATTCAAATCAGTGATGACGAAGCGATTAAAACCGCACGCGAGCTGATGGAAAAAGAAGGTATTCTCGCAGGGATTTCATCAGGTGCAGCAATTGCTGCTGCCACTAAGATTGCCGCTGACCCTGCTTATAAAGGTAAAAATATTGTCGTTATTTTACCTTCTTCAGGTGAGCGTTATCTGTCAACTGTCCTGTTTGCTGACATTTCCGCTGAATAACATAATTTCGTTACAATATCGTTAAAAAAGCACCTAAATGGTGCTTTTTTTGTGGCATGGATCAAACTTTAGCACGGATGGAGATGATTTCTAATTCGGGGTTTAGTATTAAACATAGTAATTATTTTGCACCTCGAAATTAATCACTTTTTAGCCAACCTCTAGGCCAAGTAAAATAATTTGCCAACGAGAAAAAGTCACGAGTTCGCAAGAAAAGCAGAAAAAGGGTTGATACCGCACAAAGTAGGAAACCTTTTTTCAAGTTAATAATCTAACTTATACGCAAACCTAGTCTATTTCATCTACAATTGGCTGGGTAATTAAAAAAACGAAAGTTATTGAGGAAATACTATGTTTCAGCAAGAAGTTACTATTACGGCACCAAATGGTCTACATACTCGTCCTGCAGCTCAATTCGTAAAAGAAGCAAAAGCATTCTCTTCCGATATTTCTTTAATCTCTGGTGGTAAATCCGCTAGTGCGAAAAGTTTGTTTAAATTACAAACCTTAGGCCTAACACAAGGCACAGTAGTGACAATTTCAGCTGAAGGCGAAGATGAAAAAGAAGCCGTTGAGCATTTAGTTAAACTGATGGGCGAATTAGAATAATTTCGCACGAATATAGCGTTTACTGATTTCATTCAATGTCCCTGAGTGATCTCATTCGGGGACATTTGTATAATCAGCTATATTTATTGTCGTCTCTGCAACATCAGAACTCCCAGCACTAGCAGCAGTAAGGTAATATTATGATTTCAGGAATTTTAGTATCCCCGGGTTTTGCTTTTGGTCAGGCTTTAATCCTCAAAGAAGATCCTATCGTTGTTAGCACAAAAAAAATCGCTGACGATCAGGTTGATAAAGAAATCGCTCGTTTTATTGAGGGTCGTAACAAATCAGCCGAACAACTCAATTTGATTAAAGAGAAAGCCGAAAAAAATCTTGGAGCCGAAAAAGCTGAGATTTTTGAAGGTCATATCATGCTGCTGGAAGATGAAGAGCTGGAACAAGAAATTGTCTCTTTAATCAAAGGTGATAAAAAAACTGCTGATGCAGCTGCATATTCCGTTATTGAAGACCAAGCCCAAGCACTTGAATCTCTTGACGATGAATACCTTAAAGAGCGTGCCGCTGACGTACGCGATATTGGTAAACGTTTATTAAAAAACATCTTAAATATTCCTATCGTTGATTTAAGTGCAATCAGCGAAGAAGTTATTTTAGTCGCTGCGGATTTAACCCCTTCAGAAACCGCCCAGCTGAATTTAGATAAAGTATTAGGGTTTATTACTGATTTAGGTGGCCGTACATCGCATACCTCAATTATGGCGCGTTCCCTTGAGTTACCTGCCATTGTCGGTACGAGCGATGCCACCAGTAAAATTAAAAATGGCGATTTCATTGTGTTAGATGGTGTCAACAACACTATCCACTTGAACCCATCTGAAACCGAAATTGACAAACTGAAAGCCTTCCGTGATGAATATCTTCAAGAAAAAGAAGAGCTCGCAAAATTAAAAGATTTGCCAGCTATCACCCTTGATGGTCATCAAGTTGAAGTTTGTGCCAACATTGGTACCGTGCGTGATGTTGCCGGAGCAGAACGCAATGGCGCAGAAGGCGTTGGCCTCTATCGTACTGAATTTTTATTCATGGATAGAGACTCTCTTCCTACTGAAGAAGAACAATTCCAGGCATATAAAGCAGTTGCAGAAGCGATGGGCAGCCAAGCCGTTATTGTCCGCACTATGGATATCGGCGGTGATAAAGACCTGCCATACATGAATTTACCGAAAGAAGAGAACCCATTCCTCGGCTGGCGTGCAATTCGTATTTGTCTTGATCGCAAAGAAATCTTACACTCACAATTAAGAGCTATTTTAAGAGCCTCTAAATTTGGTAAACTGCGTATTATGTTCCCAATGGTCATTTCCGTTGAAGAAGTTCGTGAACTAAAAGCAGAGCTAGAAATGCTGAAAGCTCAGTTACGTGAAGAAGGTAAGGCTTTTGACGAGTCAATTGAAGTCGGTGTGATGGTTGAAACGCCAGCAGCTGCTGTTATTGCTCGCCATTTGGCAAAAGAAGTTGATTTCTTTAGTATTGGGACGAACGATCTCACTCAATACACTTTAGCGGTCGACCGTGGTAATGAACTGATTTCTCATCTTTACAACCCGATGTCACCTGCTGTCCTAAACTTAATTAAGCAAGTGATCGATGCATCACACGCTGAAGGTAAATGGACTGGGATGTGTGGGGAGTTAGCTGGAGATGAGCGTGCAACCTTATTGCTACTTGGCATGGGGCTGGATGAATTTAGTATGAGCGCAATTTCAATTCCACGTATCAAAAAGCTAATTCGCAATGCGAGCTTTACTGATACTCAAGCTTTGGCTGAACAAGCACTTGCTCAACCAACAGCCGATGAATTGATGAAACTTGTAGATACCTTTATCCAAGAAAAAACGTTATGCTAAGAACAGCACATTAGTTCGGTCCCATATAAAACGATTAGGAGAAGGTCCATGGGTCTGTTTGACAAACTGAAATCACTCGTTTCGGAAGACAAAAGTAGCAGTGGCAGTATTGAGATTATCGCGCCTTTATCGGGTGAAATAGTCAATATTGAAGATGTTCCAGACGTTGTGTTCGCAGAAAAAATTGTAGGTGACGGTATTGCGATTAAACCCGCAGGTAACAAAATCGTTGCCCCTGTAGACGGTACAATTGGTAAAATCTTTGAAACTAACCATGCGTTTTCTATTGAATCAGATGATGGCATAGAACTATTTGTTCACTTCGGTATTGATACTGTTGAGCTTAAAGGTGAGGGTTTTAAACGCATCGCCGAAGAAGGTCAAGCAGTGAAAAAAGGTGATTTAATCATTGAGTTTGATTTAGCACTATTAGAAGAGAAAGCAAAATCGGTTCTAACTCCGGTTGTCATTTCTAATATGGACGAAATCAAAGAGCTAAACAAACTGACGGGCTCAGTGACAGTGGGTGAAACTGTCGTCATGCGTATTAAGAAATAACTCAACTACCTATATTTAGTTTAAACCATCAGGCTTGCCTGATGGTTTTTCATTGATGGGGTACTTTATTGCACGCCAGTGGCAATTAAATTATCTCACTCATTAAATACACCTGTTGATAAATATCGGTCTCCTCGGTCGCAAATGACTGCCACAATCACCGCTCCTGGGTTAGCTTGAGCCACTTTTAAAGCACCGGCAACCGCTCCACCTGAGCTCACACCACAAAAGATACCTTCAACCTTCGCTAAGGCTCTCATGGTTTCTTCGGCTTCTTGCTGGTTGATGTCCAGTACGCTATCAACTAATGAGCTATCGAAGATGCCGGGCAAGTAACCCGGTGACCAGCGCCTAATACCCGGAATTTGGCTTTTTTCAGCAGGTTGTAAGCCAACAATGTGCACGTCCGCTGACTGGGATTTTAAATAGCGGCTAACCCCTGTAATGGTCCCCGTGGTTCCCATACTCGACACAAAATGGGTAATTGCGCCGTGAGTTTGCTGCCAAATTTCAGGACCCGTTGTTTTAAAATGGGCTAATGGGTTATCAGGGTTATTAAATTGGTCTAAAACTTTCCCCTCTCCTCGCTGCTCCATTTCTTTAGCGAGATCCCGTGCACCTTCCATACCGACAGCCGTACTTACTAAGATAAGTTCTGCACCATAAGCTTGCATAGAGGCTTGTCGCTCTTTACTCATGTTATCTGGCATGAGTAATTTTAATTTGTAGCCTTTTACTGCGGCTATCATCGCGAGGGCGATACCGGTATTACCGCTAGTCGCTTCAATTAGCGTATCGCCTGGCTTAATTTCACCCCGTAATTGCGCTTCATTAATCATTGAAAATGCCGCACGATCTTTCACTGAACCCGCGGGGTTATTGCCTTCAAGTTTTACCCAAATTTCAGCTTCAATCCCTTGTGTTAAACGCTGAAGTTTTACTAATGGGGTATTACCGATAAACTGTTCCAGAGCCGACACTTTACCATCCTTATAATTTTTATATATAAATAAGAAAGAATAGAGATAAGATATTACCCCAATATTGAAATGTAAAAATTGAAATCTCTTCACATTAATATTAGAAAAATAGATTATCTTAATTACCATTTCTGATATAGCTAATTGATATATTATATTACAATAAGTTTATAGAATTGCCAGTTATATTTCCCATAAAAATATAATAATTAATTATTTGATATCAAATGGTTATGCGAAAATTAAACATAGAGAGATTAGACTTAATATTTTTAATATAAAGTCTAATCATCGGGAATATACCTAGAAAGTAATAGAGAAGGTAACACCAATAATATATTTATTAGTGTTATAAATTATTGAATTTTATATTCATGCACTTTCAGCGAGTTGTGGAAAAATTAACGCCTGATCACCTTGATAAATCTTTGCCTGCTGGCTACCTAAAAAGTAACGTTCACCTCGAGTGGGTATTGTTTTCTCAGACTGCCAAATCACTGACAACGGCTCTTTCCCCCAACCTAACGGTTGAACGGTTAATTGCCAAAAATGCCCTCTTGGCCCCGATTCCGTGACCCTTACAGGTAAACGGTGCTGCTCATCCACTTCAGCTTGTAATGAGATATCCCAAGGACGTAAAAATACGTCGACTTCTCCTTGTTGAACACTAGTGTGGTTCAGTGGAAAGTCATAGCCACCGATATTTAATGTTGAACCTTTGATATGGGCAGAGATTTGGTTGACTTCCCCCATAAATTCAAGGACAAATCGTGTTTCTGGGCGCTGCCATATATCACTCGGTGTGCCAACTTGCTCGATATGACCTTGGCTCATCACCACCACTCTGTCTGCAACTTCCATGGCTTCTTCTTGGTCATGAGTCACAAAAACACTGGTAAATTTTAATTCATCATGTAATTGACGTAACCAACGGCGTAATTCAATACGTACTTGTGCGTCGAGCGCGCCAAAAGGTTCATCCAATAATAAAATTTGTGGATCAACGGCTAAAGCTCTTGCTAATGCCACTCGCTGTTTTTGCCCCCCTGAAAGTTGTGCAGGGTAACGTGAAGCTAAATGACCGAGTTGAACCATTTCTAGCAATTTTGTTACTTTATCTTTAATAGCCTGAGCGGATGGGCGCTGTTTTCTTGGTAAGACAGTTAAACCAAAGGCTACATTATCAAACACTGTCATGTGGCGAAATAGTGCATAGTGTTGAAATACAAAGCCAACATGCCTATCTTTAGCATGGATTTTACTGACATCGTGACCATGAAAACGTAATAGCCCCTGACTTTGTTGCTCAAGCCCTGCAATAATCCGCAATAAGGTTGTTTTTCCTGAACCGGAAGGCCCTAATAGGGCAACCATTTCACCCGATGCAATATCCAGTGAAATATCGTTAAGTACTTGGGTTTTACCAAATAATTTACCGATTTTTTCAATTTCAATACTCATGATTAATGGACTCCTGATTCAGATTGCTGGCGACTCAAATGCCACTGCAATGCACTTTTAAGAATTAAGGTGATAATTGCCATTAGTGCGAGGATCCCTGCGGCCGTAAATGCGCCCACCGTATTATAATCCTGATGCAATAATTCAACTTGCAATGGTAAGGTGTATGTTTCACCGCGAATAGCCCCTGAGACCACCGAAACCGCACCAAATTCACCGATCGCGCGGGCGTTAGTTAGAACAACCCCATACAACAATGCCCAGCGGATATTAGGTAATGTCACACGCCAAAACATCTTCCATCCTGAGGCCCCAAGTAAAACCGCCGCTTCATCTTCTTGGCTACCCTGACTTAACATTAGCGGGACTAACTCACGTACCACAAATGGGCAAGTGACAAAAATAGTCACCAATGCCATACCGGGCCATGAAAACATCAGTTGGATGTCAAAACCTTCAAGCCATCCACCAAACCAACTGTTTGAGCCATAAAAAAGTAAGTACAGCAAACCTGCAACAACAGGTGAAACCGCAAACGGAATATCAACTAGGGTTAGTAATAATTGGCGACCAGGAAACTGAAATCGCGTCACTAACCACGCCATCATGGTACCAAAGACTAAATTTACCGGAACCGTAATTAAAGCAATTAATACTGTTAAACCAATGGCATGTAGCATATCAGAGTCTGCCAAATTCAGTAAAACAGCATCTAACCCTTTTTGAAAAGCTGTAATAAATATCCAAACAATTGGAATAACTAATAGTAAAAGTGAAAACAATAAACCTATCGCTATTAATAGCCATTTCCCCCAGTTTATTTGGGTACGGCTAGCAGTATGAATGGGGGTAATTTGCGCCATTACTTACCTCCTAACCGTTTACCGAAGCGGCTTTGTACTAAATTGACACTAAATAACAGTAACAATGAAACCGCTAAAATAACTGAGGCGACAGCACTGGCGGCCGGATAATCAAATTGTTGTAATTGACTAAAAATCATTAATGAAACAACCTCGGTTTGCCACGCAATATTACCCGCAATAAATATAATGGCGCCAAACTCACCTAAACTACGCGTAAAGGATAAAACCGTTCCGGCTAATAAGGCTGGTGAAAGCTCCGGTAATACCACTCTACGAAAAGTTTGCCAACGGCTTGCACCTAGAGTCTGAGCAGCTTCTTCGTACTCAGGGCCGAGCTCTTCCAACACTGGTTGAACCGTACGCACAACAAACGGAATACTGGTGAATGCCATTGCAACCGCAATTCCCAGCCAAGTATTAACAACTTTAATATCAAACTGGTGCAGATATTGCCCATACCACCCTGAGGTTGCAAATAAGGTTGCTAATGTTAGCCCCGCCACAGCGGTAGGTAATGCAAAGGGTAAATCCACTAAACCATCTAAAAACAAACGCCCAGGAAAGCGATAACGCGTTAAAATCCAAGCTAATAGCATGCCAAATACCGCATTAAACAGACTTGCGACTAACGCTGACAGTAACGTCACTTTATACGCAGCAACCACTTGCGGGTAACTTATGACGGCCCAGTATTGCTGCCATGTCATTTCTGATAATTGAATCACCAATGCACTCATGGGTAATAGCAAAATCAAACACGTATAGAACAGACTGCTACCTAGCGTTAGCCCAAAACCCGGCAAAAAGCGCTTTCCTGAACGATTCATTAACGGCGCCCTTCTGCCATTAATTTGTCAAATTCCCCACCAGTGACGAAATGAACATCCATCACTTTTGGCCAGCTCTCAAATTGAGATTCAACCGTAAACAGCTGAGTTTCAGGAAATTTATCCTTATTCGCATTCATTACCGCTTTATCATTCACCCGATAATTATACTGAGTGATGATTTCTTGCGCCTGTGGGCTATAGAGATAATTTAAGTAAGCTTTAGCGACGTCTTCAGTCCCATTTTTTTGTACATTTTTGTCGACCCAAGCGACAGGGAATTCTGCTAAAATATCCACTGGTGGCACAATAACTTCATAGTCTGATTCACCATACTGAGAGCGAATATTATTCACTTCAGATTCAAAGCTAATCAGGACGTCACCAAGCTCTCGCTCAATAAATGACGTTGTTGCACCACGCCCTCCGGTATCAAATACCTCGACATTTTTCAAAAACTGTTTCATTTGCTCACGGGTTTTCGCTTTATCACCTTTATTTTCTTGATTAAAAGCCCCCCATGCAGCAAGGTAGGTATAACGACCATTTCCTGAAGTCTTTGGATTTGGGAAGATTAATTTGACATCTTCGCGGACCAAATCATCCCACGTTTTAATTCCTTTCGGGTTTCCTTTACGAACTAAAAACGCCATTGTTGAATAATACGGTGAGCTATTATTTGGCAAGCGAGCTTGCCAGTCTGCTGGGATCAAATTGCCTTTATCATGCAAAATTTGCACATCGGTGACTTGGTTGTAGGTCACCACATCTGCTTTTAACCCTTGTAAAATCGCTAAGGCTTGCTTTGATGAGCCTGCGTGTGATTGTTTAATCGTTAGTTTGTCGTCAGGGTGAGCCTCATTCCACTGTTTTTCAAATGATGGGTTCAACGCCACAAATAGTTCACGTGCAATATCATAAGAACTGTTAAGCAGTTCAGCTGCAATTAGTGGCGAGCTGCCGAGTAATGAGACTGTTGCCAAACTTGCGAGTGCCGTTTTTTTCAAAAATGATTTTTTCATTCCACACCTGTTCGTAACTAAACCCAAATGGCTGACATTGGAACCACTGTATATGTTTTGGTTATAACTGTGTAGCTATCAATCACCTTTTTATATATCAAATTAGAATAACAAAGAAATGAACGTCATAAGCAGGAAAATTAACTGATTTTTTAATTAGTTAGTGATATGAATATTACTCAATGGAGGAGCATTCTATAAGTTAAATCATTACTAGGTAGTAAGTAGGCATTAATGATAACGGGCTAATAATAATAGAATAAATACAAATCATTATGTTTAAATTGCTAAGTATAAACAGTTACTCTAAATAATTTGTGTTACAGCTAGGCGGCAAGGAAGATTAGCCCTAGGAGCATACTAGAGTATGTGACTAAGGCAATCTAACCTACCTAACAGCACTGTAACGCAAAGTATGACGAGTAAACTTATAAAGACAGCAATGACTCTATTGATGGAGCATAGTAATAACTGCCCGATACCGCTTTCGTCATTCGCAACAAATCATCGTATTTGCCGTCTTTTTCACCAAACATACTTAATAATTGCTGTTCGATATTGTGTAATCTTGCACAATAAGCCACAAAGAATAAGCCGTGCTTACCGCTTGCTGTTCCATATGGCAAGCTGTGACGCATAACTTCAAGCTCTTCACCTTCTTCTTCAATAACCACACGGGAAACATGAGAGGTAACATTACGGGCATCTTCGTCCAGCTCAATACTGTCTTTTTTCGTCCGACCAATCATTTTTTCTTGTTCATGTTCCGAAAAACGATCCCATTTTCTTAAATCGTGTTCATAGCGTTGGACTAAAACATAGCTTCCGCCTTTATCTTCACCGTCTTCGATTAATGTGACCTCCGCAATTTCTTCCCCTTGCGGATTTTCGGTTCCATCAATAAAACCACTTAAATCTCTATCATCTACCCAACGGAAGCCATGGATTTCTTCAACCACAGAGATAGATTTACCAAATGCTTTTAAAGCCGCCTGTGCTAATGAAAAGTTAATATCGTGGCGCAGTGATTGAATATGAATAAACATATCCCGTTGAGTGGCAGGAGCGAGTCCTTTACCTAGCGTGCGAAATGGTTTCAATTCAGGGGCACTATTTGTCTTACCGAGCTGTTTCCAGATGTCAGAGCCAAACGCGATAACCGCGCCGAGGCGGTCATCTGGGTATTGGGCTTGTAATTTAGTTAAAGCCTCGACAAAGCTTTTACATCCAGACTTAATTTCATCCAGAGATCCCTCTTGCACTTGCGCTTCAATAAAAATACCAAAACGGCTATGTTCTTTCAAAATACCACTTTGAGAATGAGACATACGGTAAACCTCGTAAAATGAATATGTTATATAACCTATTTCTTATATAAAACGATATTAATATCCTATCTTATCGCCATGATGTTCACCTTGTTTTAACGCAAGGGAATATAGGTTTCAGGCCTATTATAAGAAAGAAAATTTAAGAAAGGGGAAATTTCTTTGAAAACAACGAAAAAGAAGTATTAATGGGAAGATATCGCCAGTCTGAATAGACCCAGCGATATCATTAACGAAATAAAACTATTTATGCCAAATAATTTGTGAGATTTGCCATGTTTTCAGATCATCATCAGGGGGCATTAAATCTTCTGGCCCTTGCCATTTACCTGTAAAACGGTAAACCACTTTACTTGATTGCGGTGAATTACATTCAATAGTCGGAACATCATTGACTCGTTCACCTAAGCCGCAAATACCGAAGGCTTTTTGGTAAATTTCGCTAAATTCAGTACCAATTGCAGGCCCCCATTCGGTGACGATATTTGGATCACTCACCGTAATACGTGAGACATAACCGTGCTCAGGGCCCACTATTTCTAATTTTACTTCATTGTCATCCATACCTTGGAAAACTGTGACCACATCCCCACTTTCCATTTGCATACCGCTGCGTAGTGTATAACGGTCATTAAGCTGTTTCTTAATGATATCCGCTTGCATTGGTGTAAAACTGGTCACTTGGCCAAGCCCTGAGCTAGAAACTACCAACGGGCCACTAAACCAAGTCGATGGCGAAAAAACCTTCACACCCGCACACCCTGATAACAAGGCTGCTCCACAGAGTAGAGAAACCTTCAACAACGGCGATAATCCATTATTACTGTTCAACTTTGCATGTTGGGACATATCATCCTCTTTTATGAGTCGCATAATGCATATTGTGACAATCTATTTACTAAAACATTCCCATAGAAAGTTAAATAAATAGTCAATTAACTTAAAAATCCGTTTCGTGCGTTAATTTTTTCGAATAAATCAAACGTTCAGGTTGTTCTTCTTCATACAACATTTTTTCAAACATACAAATAGCCGCATCAGACTCTTCACTCACTAATAACTCTATTCTTCCGCAGCCTCTGGCTATCAGTTTTTTTTCTAGTCGACTCACTAATGCATTAGCAATACCACGACCGCGATATTCAGGGTGAACAGCAAGATAAACAGCTGTGCCACGAATGCCATCGTAGCCCCCCATAATAGTACCGACAATTTCACCGGCAACTTCAGCCACTAAAAATAAGTCGGCCCCACACTGTAATTTGCGTTCAATATCGAGTTCAGGATCACCTGAAAATTCATTGAGAGCACAACGCTCCCATAAGGTCAGGACGTCTTCATAATCACTTTGCCGAAAGACTCGTATTTCCATCTCATTTGCCTACTTAAGCTAATCTTTCTGCCATTATCTCTGCTTTTGCAACACAATCAATATTCAATATGCCTTTCTTCGAGTAAAAGGGTATACTTTAACCATTATTTTTTTGCTATGGTTCTATTATAAAACAATGAATTACCCAGATATTGATCGCGTAAAAGCCTATTTGCAGAACTTGCAAGAGACTATTTGCCAAAAAATTACTGAGCTAGATGGTAAGCAAACTTTTCTAGAACAAACATGGGAACGAACTGAAGGTGGTGGCGGTCGTAGCCGAGTACTAACGAAAGGCGCATTATTTGAACAAGCTGGGGTTAACTTCTCACATATTAAAGGAGAAAAGTTGCCAGCATCAGCCTCTGCACATCGGCCCGAGCTTGCTGGCCGTAGCTACCAAGCAATGGGCGTCTCTCTTGTTATTCACCCTCTGAATCCTTACATTCCAACTACCCATGCTAATGTTCGTTTCTTTATCGCTGAAAAAGAAGGTTATGAGCCCGTTTGGTGGTTTGGTGGCGGTTTTGATTTAACCCCTTTCTATGGTTTTCATGAAGATGTTATCCACTGGCATACCGTTGCTCGTGATCTATGTCGCCCTTATGGGACTGATGTATATCCTAAATATAAAAATTGGTGCGATGAATACTTTTTCCTGAAACATAGAAATGAACCTCGAGGTGTTGGTGGGCTATTTTATGATGACCTTAACCAAGGTGGTTTTGAGTCTTGTTTTAGCTTCACTCAAGCGGTGGGTAATGGTTTTTTAGATGCCTATGTCCCGATTGTTGAAAAACGCCGAGCTCATTCATGGGGTGAAAGAGAACGTCAATTCCAATTATATCGTCGTGGTCGCTACGTAGAATTTAATTTAGTATGGGATAGAGGTACATTATTTGGCTTACAAAGCGGAGGCCGCACAGAGTCAATTTTAATGTCAATGCCACCGCTTGTTCGCTGGGAATACGACTATCATCCAGAACCTAATAGCCCAGAAGCTGCCCTCTATACTGAATTTTTAGTCTTAAATAAAGAGTGGGTTTCGCCATAATTGATAACACTGGTTTATAAATTAAGGTAGAAAAATAACCGTTCTACCTTTCTAACATAAAATAATAATTATTGATTATAAATCTTAAATATCAAGTAGTTACAAATCAATCACGACAGATTATGATTCCATTTCACCCAACTGAATGGAGTTGTAATATGAATCAAATTTTAGGCCGTTCATTATTATCACCTTGTTTATTAGCAAGTTTAGTCACTAAATCAGGCCACACAGACTTAAAATCAACGCTCACGCATATCAATGATATTATGAGCCGAACCTATTCACATGAAGATGCATTACTCCACCGCAATAATCTTTCAGCATGCCCTATAGATATGATAGGAAAGCGCTATAATCGCTTTATTCGCGATGCTCAACGCCCTGTCCCACATAAAAACCACTGGCATTCCGACCTGCCAATTTGTGAACGTTCAGGACTTTCACCTGATAGCCATATGCCACATGATGACTACGCGGTGATTATGCGCGAAGAAGATACTCATGCGCCATCAGAACCAGCGGGGCAAGTATTTAATTCAATTGGCATTATCCGTACCTTTTTTAAGGAAAAGTTAAATATTGACCAAATTTTTGGCTGTTCTGCTGATATTAATGCGGTTATCCATTATGGAACAAACTACGCTAATGCATTTTGGAATTCTCAAGCTATTTTCTTTGGTGACGGGGATGGAATCGTTTTTGGCCCATTCTATAATGACATCGATATAATCGCTCACGAGCTGGCTCACGGCTTTATTAGTTCAAAAGCTGATTTTAGATATACTTACCAATCTGGTGCGCTCAATGAGTCTGTCGCAGATGTACTTGGGATTATGGTGAAACAATATTTAAATAATGAAACAGCCGATACTTCTAATTGGCTACTAGGCGAAAATTTATTTATTGACCAAATAAATGCGCCGGCACTACGTTCTATGATAAACCCAGGGGATGCTTATTATCTTTCTGACGATGTTAGAGACCCGCAAGTTGGTCATATGTCTCAATATCAGGATTTACCTATTTTTATTGACAATGGCGGCGTACATATTAATTCAGGTATCCCAAATAGAGCCTTTTACCTATTAGCTAAGAGTCTTGGAGGTTATACATGGGACATCGCCGGTAAAATTTGGCTTGAAGCCGTGTCTGACAATAATGTGACAAAGAGAGCCAACTTCATCGAATTTGCTAATGCAACGATCCGTGCTGCTAAGAAATTATTTGATGATAATATCGCGCAAAAAACACAGCAAAGCTGGTTAGATGTTGGACTAGTTTTAAAACTGCAATAATTTATATAAACAGTTTTAAACTAATTTAAGATTAATTTTTCTGTAAAACATAAAGGCCGATAATAAAGAGCTCAAAACAACTCTTTTATTCAGCCTTATTAATCAAACCTGCACGTTAACGTTTTTTCTTTTTTCTACCTGGTTGTGTAAACTTTTTGCGTGTCGGGTTTTCTGGTTTTACTTTGGGTTTACTTGGCGAAGTCTGCTTTGTATTACTTTTGTTAGCAGAAGCTGACTTCTGTGGCTTCTTTACTTTTACGTCTGATTCAGATTTTTCCATCATATCAAATAATTCAATCAGTTCATCATCAGTTAAATCACGCCACTCCCCGACAGGAATGCCTGTTAACTTAACATTCATGATGCGAACACGTTCAAGCTTGGTGACCTCAAAGCCAAAATGCTCACACATACGACGAATTTGACGGTTTAGTCCTTGTACAAGTGTAATTCTAAAAACAAAAGGAGCCTCTTTCTTAACCTTACATTTTTTCGTCATTGTTCCAAGAATGGGTACTCCAGCCCCCATTCCACGAATAAAGTCATCCGTTACGGGTTTATTGACCGTGACTAAATACTCTTTTTCATGAGAATTGCCTGCCCGTAAAATTTTATTCACCAAATCCCCATGGTTGGTGAGAAAAATTAACCCTTGAGAGTCTTTATCTAAGCGGCCAATCGGGAAAATTCGGGTACTATGATTAACATAATCAACAATATTATCTTTTTCACCACTCTCTGTCGTACTAACAATACCGACAGGCTTATTGAGTGCGATTAATACTAAATCTTCTTCATTACGCGGCTCTATTAATTGCCCATTAACTTTTACCACGTCACCAGCAAAAACTTGGTCGCCAATTCCTGCACGCTTACCATTAATAAATACATTACCTTGTTCAATATAACGGTCAGCTTCACGCCTTGAGCAAATACCACTTTCACTAATATATTTGTTTAAACGTGTAGAAGAACGAGTGTCCATAATTTTCCTCAATCTTTGATTCTTACCCTTACGTTCATCATGATATATGCTAGTAACGTAAGGGCGATATTCATTCTTAAAGTATTATCCAGATAATATTAAAAAGCCGTAACATAATGACTTTGTTACGGCTTTTATGCGTTCAATAGGGCTAATTAAGCTTTCATCAGCGCCTTATTGACTAGCGTTTTTTCAAATGCTGCATTAAACGCTTACGCTTACGCAACTGGGTTGGCGTTAACTTATTTTTCTTATCTGCATAAGGGTTTTCTCCCTCTTTAAACAGAATTCGAATTGGCGTTCCCATCACTTGCAATGAACGGCGGAAGTAATTCATCAAATAACGCTTATAGCTATCTGGTAAATCAGAAACTTGGTTACCGTGGATCACTACAATCGGTGGATTGTGTCCCCCAGCATGGGCATACTTCATTTTAACACGACGACCACGAATAAGTGGCGGTTGGTGCTCATCTTCTGCCATCTTCATGATACGAGTTAATAATGCAGTACCTACTCGACGAGTTGCAGACTCATAAGCTTCTTGCACTGATTCAAATAAATTACCCACTCCACTACCATGCAGTGCAGAAATAAAGTGAATACGCGCGAAATCAACAAAACCAAGACGCAGTTCAAGCATGTCTTTTACGTGCTCGCGGTCTTCTGGCTTCATACCATCCCATTTATTGACTGCAATCACCAATGAGCGCCCCGCATTGAGGATAAAGCCAAGTAAAGATAAATCTTGGTCTGAAATACCTTCGCGTGCATCGATAACTAAGAGTACGACGTTCGCGTCTTCAATCGCTTGCAATGTTTTGATAACAGAGAATTTTTCCACTGTTTCTGTAACTTTTCCACGCTTACGCACACCGGCGGTATCGATTAAAATATACTCACGCTCATCGCGTTCCATTGGGATGTAAATGCTGTCACGTGTGGTTCCTGGCATATCAAACACCACAACACGTTCTTCACCTAAAATACGGTTGGTTAATGTCGATTTACCGACATTCGGACGGCCAACGATGGCTAATTTAATCGGTAATGTTGTTGGGTCAAAGTCATCTTCTTCGTCTTCATCAAGCTCACCTTGAGCTTCTAACTCAGCCCAATATGCCGCATTTTCTTCTTCCTCGGTCAACTCAACTTCTTCCTCGTCTTCTTCCACAAAAGGTTTCAACGACTGTTCAATTAACTGAGTAACACCGCGACCATGTGATGCCGCGATCGGATGAATTTCGCCTAGGCCAAGCGAGTAAAAATCTCCGATTGCCGTAGTTACATCAATTCCATCGGTTTTGTTCGCGACTAAATAGGTTTTTTTCTTGCGACTACGAAGATGTTTGGCAATGCCTTCATCAGCGGGCATTAACCCGGCTCTTGCATCAACCATAAACAGAACAATGTCTGCCTCTTCAATTGCTTGCAAGGACTGTGCGGCCATGTGCGTCTCTACGCCTTCCTCAGTCCCATCGATACCACCCGTGTCTATAATAATGAACTCATGCCCTTCAACTTCAGCACGACCATATTTACGATCACGAGTCAGACCGGGAAAGTCCGCTACTAATGCGTCACGGGTACGGGTTAAACGGTTAAATAACGTGGATTTTCCTACGTTTGGACGCCCTACCAGCGCTACGACGGGTATCATTTTTAGATGCCTCACAACTTTTATTAACTAAAGGAATTCTGAGGCTTTAACTCAGAAAACAAAAAACGAAACGGCTCCTATCTTCAGGAACCGTTGATTTTATCGATAAATTGGCGGTTTGTCAGAAAATTAACGTGTTAAGAGGTAAACTGTTCCGTTTTTTGTCTGAACCATTAGCTTATCACTTGCAACCACTGGACGACTGTGAATACCGGAGCTGTTTAATTTGTTTTGTGCTACAAACCCGCCCGTACTCATATCTAACCAATGCAGATAACCTTCTTTATCACCGACCACAAGATAGCCATTATACATTTCTGGCGCAGATAGCCCGCGGTTTAGCAGTTCTTCCTGTGTCCACAGCGTTACACCATCGCTTTTACGAACAGATAACACGCGATCATTTTGGTCGACAAGATACAGGTTTTCACCTGACATCACCATGTCATTGATTGAGCCAAGCTCGCGTTTCCACAGAATTTGACCTGAACGCATATCCAGTGCGGCTAAAGTACCATTATAAGCAATCGCATACACTTTACCGTCATCAATAATTGGTGTCATATCGACATCATTTAAACGGCCGATTTCTGTCGAACTTGTCACTTGAGAAATACGTTGTTGCCAAATTAACTGACCTTGAGACAATAGCACCGCACTGACACGGCCGTTATCCCCACCGACAATCGCAGCACCAAAAGCAACCGCAGGAGCAGATTCACCACGTAATGACAACGATGGTGTATCCATGTTAACGGTCCACTTGATTTCACCACTATTGACATCTAAAGCTTGTAGTTGACCATTACTGGTGTGAATAATAACAAAGTCGTTACTCACAACAGGTTTAGAAAGGGCTTCGCCTGCAACTTCGACATCCCAAGCAACTTGGCCATCTTCTTTGTTCAGAGCAATAACGGTTCCGCGCTCAGTACCCACAAAAATTTTATCACCATCAACGGTTAAACCACCTGATAGCAATGCCGATAAGTTAGCAGAAAGAAAACCCGTGCGTTTAGATAAATCGACTGACCACAGTTCTTTGCCACTATCGAGTTCAAAGGCTTTAACTAAACCTTTGCGGTCTGCTGCATAAACGGCTGAACCATCCCAAACAGGTGATAATTCAGAATAAAATTGTTCAACACCATTTCCAACCGATTTATCCCAAACAATTGATGGGGTGAATTGATTTTCAACCTGTGGAAGTGGCGCCATGATAATAGAATCAGTTTCGCTGGAACAACCGGCAAGTAAAGCTGAAGCGACTAGGCCAACTAAAAGTGTTTTGCGCAACTGCATGTTTGTCGTTTCCTTTCTTCTTATGAATTAGATACGTTGTTCAACTTCAGAGTCAAAATACCTCTAATAGATTGAGAGCCTTCACTTTCTAACCCCTGAGCATAAGCGGCTTTTGCACCAGCTTTATCGCCCTTATGGAGTAAAGCATCGCCACGGACATCCTGTGCCGTTGCTTGCCATGATTTACTTTTAATATTTGCAACTGACGCTATCGCGCCATCAGCATTACCTTGGGCTAATTGCACTCGCGCTAAACGCAAGTTAATTAAATCTTGCATATCCACGGTTTTTGCCTTGGCTAGTGCATTGGTCAATGCAGTTTGTGCATTAGCTAAATCGCCTTTATCCACCGCGATTTGTGCAAGCTCTAAGCCCATCATCGCACTGTATACATCGTCGGTTTCAGCCGCGAATTTTTGCGCTGCAACAATGCCTTGCTCTGAGCCTGAACGTAATTGGCTATTTACTGCTTCAAACTTTTGAGCGCTTTCCTGCAGTACATTCGTTTTATGAGACTGCCAGTAGTTCCAACCAAATACACCACCAACACCAATTACGAGGCCAACAACTAATGCCACGCCATTATTCGCAAAAAAGCGTTTAATCGCATCGACTTGATCATTTTCGTTTGTATAGACTTCCACTTGTCTCTCCTTAACCTAATAACTCGGCGATGCGTGACGCCATAAGTTGCTGCGAAATAGTTTCTTGTACGCCTGTGCGTAAATCTTTCAATGTGACTTGGCTATTTTTAATTTCATCTTCCCCCAAGATCAGTGCAATTTTAGCGCCTTGTTTGTCCGCTCTTGCTAACTGTTTCTTGAAGTTACCACCACCGTGGTTAGTCATTAACCGTAGTGTTGGTAGTGCATCACGTACTTTTTCGGCTACTAATATCGCTGCTTGTTGGCTATCTTCGCCAAAAGAAGCAAGATAAACATCAGCAACTGAAGCATCCGCTGTAAATTCTGGGTTCACTTCTTGGACTAACAACACCATCCGTTCCATACCCATGGCAAAACCAACCGCAGGTGTTGCACGACCGCCTAATTGTTCAACTAAGCCGTCATATCGACCGCCCGCGCAAACTGTGCCTTGTGAGCCCAGTGCCGTTGTTACCCATTCAAAAACGGTGCGGTTGTAGTAGTCAAGACCACGAACTAAGCGTTGATTAACGCGGTATTTAACCCCTGCTGCTTCTAATAACTTACATAAGCCATCAAAGTGCTCACGTGATTCGACATCAAGGTAATCAAACAGTTCAGGTGCATCATTCAATAAAGCCTGAATTTCTTGATTTTTAGAATCCAAAACACGTAGAGGATTTGTATACATGCGACGCTTACAATCTTCATCCAGCTTGTCTTTATGCTGTTCTAAGAAAGCAACTAAAGCCTCACGGTAATTGGCACGCGCTTCTAATGAGCCAATCGAGTTCAGCTCTAAAGTCACATGCTCACTAATGCCTAACGCTTTCCACCAGCGTGCCGTCATTAAGATGACTTCAGCATCGATATCAGGACCCGCAAGACCAAAAACTTCAGCCCCTAACTGGTGAAATTGACGATAACGGCCTTTTTGTGGGCGCTCATAACGGAACATAGGTCCTAAATACCACAAACGCTGTTCCTGATTGTACAGCAAACCATGCTCAATACCGGCACGGACACAACCTGCGGTATTTTCAGGGCGTAATGTCAGACTTTCATCGTTACGGTCATTGAAAGTGTACATTTCTTTTTCAACGACATCCGTCACTTCACCAATCGCTCTGCGAAATAGCGGGGTCTGCTCTACAATCGGGGTACGAATTTCACTAAAACCATAACCCTGTAAAATATTTTTCAATGTTGCTTCGATTTTCTGCCATACACGCGTGTCAGCTGGTAAGTAATCATTCATACCGCGAATGGCTTGGATATTTTTTCCCACTTTATTTCTCTATTTTCAGAATTACATAAGTTTGATTATAAGAGCGAAATATCATCTGGTTCAATCAACAAACACCAATTACTGATACTAATCGGGATTTATCTGTCAATTTGTACGGTGAGCGACCGATTTTAGAAAAAAATGCGGATGATTGATAGAGTGTTTGTTCTAAACATGCCAAACGACTCGGTGAGCCGCTTAGCAGTAGAATACACAAAATTAGTCTTTTAAGTTGACTTCAATCCGCTTGCTTTCATCCATCATCGCCGCTTTGGCTCGAATTTTAGCCTCTAACTGGTCGATAATGTTGTCATTATCAAAACGCTCTTTTTGTCGTTTACCGTCTTCATAAAAACCGCTCTTGGTTTTTGCCCCTGCAACGCCTAGCGTAGAAACTTCCGCTTCACCGGGGCCATTAACCACACAGCCAATAATCGATACATCCATTGGTGTAATGATATCTTCTAAACGCTGTTCTAATTCATTCACGGTACCAATCACATCAAACTCTTGCCGTGAACAAGTTGGGCAAGCAATAAAATTAATACCACGTGAACGAATTCGCAGTGATTTTAAGATATCAAAACCCACTTTAACTTCTTCAACAGGGTCAGCAGCTAAAGAAATACGCAAGGTGTCACCGATACCTTCAGACAATAGCATTCCTAAGCCAATTGCAGATTTTACTGAACCTGCACGGGCACCACCGGCTTCGGTAATCCCTAAATGCAGTGGTTGATCGATTTTATTCGCTAATAAACGGTAAGAGCCGACAGCAAGAAATACATCTGATGCTTTTACACTAACCTTAAACTGATCAAAATTAAGCCTATCTAGGATGTCCACATGACGCATTGCCGACTCAACCAATGCTTCAGGTGTTGGCTCGCCGTACTTCTCTTGAATATCTTTTTCAAGGGAGCCACCATTAACCCCAATACGAATCGGAATATTGTAGTGGCGTGCGCAATCAACAACTTGGCGAATTCGTTCTTCGCTACCAATATTACCTGGGTTAATACGCAAGCAATCAACGCCGTATTCTGCCACTTTTAATGCAATACGATAGTCAAAATGGATATCCGCCACCAATGGAACGCTAACTTGTTGTTTAATCAATTTAAATGCTTCAGCGGCATCCATGGTAGGAACAGAAACACGCACAATATCAACACCCACACGCTCAAGGGATTTTATTTGGCGAACTGTGGCTTCGACATCAGTTGTACGGGTATTAGTCATTGACTGGACAGCGATAGGAGCGCCATCGCCTACGGGTACGCTACCTACATTAATACGGGTGGATTTACGTCTTTTTATCGGTGATTCATTATGCATTTTGGTTTAATTCTCCGAACGTCCATGTGCTCTTTGTTACCGTGGTACTCTTTATTACCGTGATATTCTTTGTTACCGCGATATAGTTTTAACGATTATTTTTATACGCTCAACTATACACAAGAAAGCAAACTATAGCCTATCAAAAAAGATGTTTTCGGATATAGTTTGCTTCTTTTTACCTGTCTGTTTTTAGGCTTCAGGTAACTTCAATTTTGCTGGACGTTTCGCTTTAATGAAGCGGCTTAAATCAACAGTATTGCCTTGAAACTGTACAGTGACATTCGCTGGTGCACCAATATTCAGGCGATAAGGTTGCGGCCCATCAAGTTCCAACTTATCACCATTATTTTTGGTGCCACTAAATAAGATTTTATTATTCGCATCACGAATTTCTAACCAGCACTGGCCAGTAAAATTCAATACTAGGGCTTGGCTGCTTGCAGCAACAGGTTCAGCCGTTTCTGTATTTTGTGTTCTGTCTAATGCAACTGAAGATTGCGGTGCATTAGGCAATGGAATTGTTTTGACAGGCTCGGTAATAGGGTCAGTCGCTAATACGGGCTCTTGAGTTTGTAATTCAAGAGTATTTTCCGGTACAACAGGCGCCGTGTCAGTTGAGACGACCTCTGTTGATGTCAGTAATTCAACCGGTGTGGTGTTATTATCTTGCTGGGACAAAATCAAATCATTTTGATTTGCCATTGAAACTAGCTCATTTTTTTGAGCGTTATGATCCTGCCACCACCATATGCCAACCATTGCGATAAGAACAATCACAATCAACCAAGTCAGCTTCATTAACCAACCTTCGCGCTTTTTGCGTTTTTTCCCCAAAGAATAACTTTGCATAGGAGAAACTTTGGCTAACGTAACGGTTTCTTCCGTTTTCATATACGTTTTTAATTCGCTTTCGGGTATACCTACCATACGAGCGTAAAGACGAATATAGCCTCGTAAAAATGTTGGTTCCACGCCAGCGGGAGCAATATCTTGTTCTATCTCTTTTACCGTACTGATTTTAAGGCACAATCGTTCTGCAACAACATCTTGGGTTAGCCCCATGCGCTCACGTGCTTGCGTCAATAATTGTCCTACTGTGGTCGTAGCTTGTTCGGTATTATTTTCGATAGTCATTTGCTGGCAACACTATTTCCAAGTTTAAAAGATATAAAGCAAACATTGAGCAGCTTTATTCGTCAATAATTTATCATCATGTTGAAACAACAATTAAATTTTTCTTATTGCTTCAACTATTGTAGGTGAACAAAGGCGTTTTGCCTAACTCTAAAACGCCCTAAATCATCACCTAATTCACTGATTCAAGCCTATTTATAAATCAGACTGTTTTTACCTTGATAGGTTCCCCTGCTAAGCGTTTTTTCAACGTTCGTTTTGTTCTGTCGATCACGTCGCCAGCAAGTTGCCCACAGGCAGCATCAATATCATCACCGCGTGTTTTGCGCACTATCGTGGTAAAACCATATCCCATCAATACTTTACAAAAACGGTCAATACGACTATTCGAACTTCTACCGTATGGCGCCCCTGGGAACGGGTTCCATGGAATTAAGTTAATCTTACTCGGTGTATTTTTTAAACATTCCGCTAATTGATGTGCTTGCTCAACACTGTCGTTCACGTGATCTAACATCACATACTCAACAGTTACTCGCCCTGCATTAGCATTCGATTTCGTTAAATAACGATTCACACTGTTGAGGAAGGTTTCAATATTGTATTTTTTATTAATTGGAACGATATCGTCACGGATATCATCTGTTGGCGCATGCAATGAAATCGCTAACGCAACATCAATCATATCCCCTAGCTTATCCAGTGCAGGCACAACACCTGAAGTGGAAATCGTGACACGGCGCTTAGATAGACCAAAGCCGAAGTCATCTAACATAATTTCCATCGCAGGGACGACATTATTCAAATTCAGCAATGGTTCGCCCATTCCCATCATCACAACGTTGGTAATTGGACGACGTCCACTGGATTTCAGTGAACCAATAATTTTGGCAGCTCGCCAAACCTGACCAATAATTTCTGAAACACGTAAGTTACGGTTGAAGCCTTGTTGCGCCGTAGAGCAGAATTTACATTCCAATGCGCAACCCACTTGTGAAGAAACGCACAATGTTGCACGGTCTGCTTCTGGGATATACACCGTTTCAACCAGTTGGTCACCCACTTTGATTGCCCACTTAATGGTGCCATCTGATGAACGCTGTTCATCAGCGACTTCTGGTGCACGAATTTCCGCGACTTCTTTCAGTTTTGCTCTAAGGACTTTATTAATATCGGTCATTTGGTCAAAATCATCATAGCAATAATGATAAATCCATTTCATGACCTGATCCGCGCGGAACGGTTTTTCACCCATTTGAGCAAAGAACTCGCGCATTTGCTTGCGGTTTAAATCGAGTAAATTGGTTTTTTGGTTCGTTTTTTCTGGTGTGACAGAAATAGCGGAAGAAGTTGCACATTGTGCATCTGTCGTCATATCAGACATGGTGTATTGCCTCGTTGTTACACTTTCGGCAGTGCTAGTAGTGAGTATAGCACGACGTAATTTTTGCGGTCTTAAAAATATAATCGCCCCGCTAATCATAGCAGGGCGTCGCATTGTACAAACTTTATAACAATAATGCTAATGCATTAGTTAAAGAAGTCTTAGCGTGGGCAGATTTCATCAGCAGTGAAGAAATACGCGATTTCACGTGCAGCAGATTCTTCAGAGTCTGAACCGTGAGTTGCGTTTTCAGTGAAACTGTCTGCGTAGTCTGCACGTAAAGTACCCGCTAATGCGTTATCTGGGTTAGTTGCGCCCATCAGGTCACGGTGACGTTGGATTGCGTTTTCACCTTCTAACACTTGCAGCATGATAGGGCCTGAAGTCATGAATTCAACCAGACCTTCAAAAAAAGGACGGCCTTTGTGTTCAGCGTAGAAGCCTTCAGCTTGCTCACGAGTCAAATGCATCATTTTAGCAGCGATGATTGTGAAACCCGCGCTTTCAAAACGGTTGTAGATTGCACCAATAACGTTTTTCTTCACAGCGTTTGGTTTAATAATAGAAAATGTACGTTGAACAGTCATAAATAACCTCTTAGCGATTCATTAGGCCTTTATTCTTTATTCTTCCCTGTAACTTAGGATGCAAGAACTTAAAATAGGCATGTTGTAGTTTTTTATATTATTTCTAATTCTATTGTTAGGCCTTTAGACTTCAAAAGCAACCATATCTAGGAAAAAGAAAAATAAGGCGATGATTATAGGGGCTCTGATTACAATTTCCTACAGTCACAACAACATTTTGTTAAATTTTTTATAGCAAAAAACACTATTTTTTCGGGTAAGTCACGTTTTTCATCTATTACTTCACTCTAAACCTCATTGCCGTCACTTGGCCGCTTAAATCTAATACCGAAATTTGGTAGTTCCCACTTTTATCGAGTGTCAGCAAAATAGAACCGTTTTGCTCGGTTGTATTCACTTGTTCTCCGTTTAAAAACCACCATTTCTGCCCTTGCCCACCCTGCGTGACTAAACGTAAATCTAAGCTGGTTTTCCCGGATAGACGCTGTAAAACCTCCCCATCACGGATACCAGAAATCAATAATGGCGGCATTTCTAGCTTCATCGGTGGACACGCTAAATCCGCTTTGGGTAAACGGTTCTCACGTTTTTCACTTGATGGCAACCAAGATTCGACGGTAATAGGCCATAAATGTACTTCTTTTTCTTGGGCATTTGGGCAATCTGCCGCGACTTGAAGCCCTTTGTCATTTACCCAGATTTTTTGTCTTAATCCTAATAGTGACTCTTGATCTCGCGCCATTAAAGTAGGCGGAATGGTATTATCCAAGATCCAACTAAGACGCCTTTGGCGGCAGTTATTATCGTCTTTCAGTAATGAAGTTCCTCCCGGCCAGCAGATCACCGCTTGGCTCACACTGGCAGGTTTTACATCTTTTGGTAGTGGTTCGTGGGATTGATAGATTTTGCTCAGTAACATGCCATTAATTTGGTTCATAATCGGAATGGCGGTTGCAAAGCCTAGTTGTCCCGCAACGGGTGTCGCATCAGGCCGCCCAACCCAAACGCCGATGGTATAACGTGGATTAACACCAATCGCCCACGCATCGCGATAACCATAACTGGTTCCCGTTTTCCATGCCAAATTGAGTTGCCCTGATAAATTAGCCTCAGGAACAGGGCGTGCTTCCCCCCCCATAATACGGCGTACTATCCATGCAGCTCCCGGTGACATCAACACTCTATCGCGAATTTCATCGGCTGGTTTAAAACGTAACGGTGACACATTACCTTTTCGCGCAAATGCGCTATAGGCAGAAACTAAATCTTCCATCCGTGTGGCTGTGCCGCCTAAAATCAGCGACAAGTTTGGTTCACTACCTAACGGAAAACGTAGCTCAGTCCCAACATTGCGCAGTTGAGCCGTAAATCGTTTGCTGCCATACACATCTAACAACTGAACCACCGGTAAATTCAATGAACGAACGAGCGCATCGCTAACACTCACTGGCCCATTAAAACCACTGTCAAAGTTCCCCGGACGATAATCATTAAAGCGCCGTGGAACATCTTGTAATAACGATTCCGCATGGATGAGCCCGTCATCCATAGCTAATGCGTATAAGAATGGTTTTAACGTTGAGCCTGGAGAGCGCCAAGCACTAATCATGTCCACATGACCAAAACGGCTATCATCCTGAAAATCAATTGAGCCAATATACGCTTTCACTGCCATATCTGTATGATCAACCACCAAAATTCCCAATGATGTTTGTTTTGGTAGTTGGTTTTTCCAATTCATGGCCATGTCTTCCAGTTGCCTTTGCAAACTGGCATCGATAGTGGTTTCAATGATGGACTGTTGCGTATCTATGGTCACCCTCCTTGCAAGCAAAGGGGCTGAATGCGGATTCTTTCGCGGTGCTAACCAAATTTGTTCTTGTTTAATATCGGCAACTTTTTCAGAGCTCCAGACTTGGTATTCTTCTAACCTATCCAATACTTTATCACGGGCGGCTTGTGCCCTTTGTGGATAACGGTCTGGCCTTAAACGGCTAGGGGCTTGAGGTAGAACAGCAAAGAGAGCCGCTTCACTCGCCGTCAATTTTGCCGGTGACTTATTCAAATATACCCAACTAGCTGCGCCAATACCTTCAATGGTTCCGCCATACGGAGCACGGTTTAAATACATTTCTAAAATTTCATCTTTCGAATAGTGATATTCGAGTTGAGCCGTACGCCAAAGCTGTTTCAGCTTACCGCCCAATGTTCTTTCATGGGGGTCAATTAACCGTGCAACTTGCATCGAAATGGTACTTCCGCCCGACACAATACGCCCTGAACTCACAAACTGCCCCGCTGCCCTAACTAACGAAAACGGGTTTACCCCCGGGTGACGGTAAAAATGGCGGTCTTCATACGTTAATAACGCTTCGATAAAATCAGGAGAAACCTCTTCGAGTGTAACAGGAAAGCGCCAAATTCCTTCTTTGTCTGCAAAGCGCCACAATGGTGTACCATCAGCTGCAACCACGGTTCGTGCCATTTCAATTTGCTTAATCGGCAACGGCCAAATTTTATCAGCAGCTAAAAAAGCCAGTGGCAAAATAATGACCAACAGAACCAGTGTGATGCCTGTGCGACGTAACCATTTTTTCATTGATGGGAGTACCGAAAATAAATTAAAAAAGCCCTTATATCTGAGTATCAATATAAGGGCTTTAGAAGGTGATTAGCGAACGATTTCTAATTGGCCATCCGAGTAGCCAGTCGCACGCCAGTCAGGGACATACATTGATTCAACTTGTGGTACCGGAATACTATACACACCCGGCGTCACCGCTCGCGCTAAGTAGACTAAGGTCGTTGGGCGGTATTGCTGAACTTCAACCGCAGCCACAAAACGGTCATCACGGTATTCCATATGGCGTATTTGCGATTGCTGCATGTCATCAATTAATTCTTGCAGGTTCGGCGCGGACTCACTCAAATTAGCGCTACTGTTCGCTAAATTTTGGTTTTCCAGTTCTAAGCCTGCGGGCAGCAAGTCAACCACTAACGCATCTGGCACACTTTGGGATGCTTGAACTTCCAGTTTAACCACCACCATTTCACCGCTTCTTAATCTATCTAACGAAATGCGATTGCCTTTCATATCATAGTAGCTACGAGTGATACCTAATACATTCGAGCTTGGTTTTGGTGAATGTTGCGGATAACCCACCACATTTAAGCGTGTATACAAAGTATTCGTTCCGCTGTTTTCGATGCTATAACCTGTCTCCAATTGATCTTTACTCAGGAATTCACTTACAGGTTTATCTGAGACCATTGGGGGTTCTTGGCCATTAATCGTAGCTTTCCACGGTGCTTCACTTTCATTTAAGTAGAAACGACCTGCTAAATATAACGCATTGCTCTCTTGTGTTGAGAAATAACGTTGAGAAGTCAAATTATTAGATAAAGTTTGAAGTTTTTGGTCACGGGATTTTGGCATTAAATTATATTCATTTAATAGCGCAACAATCATCGCATCATCACGGATCACCGAACCGTAATCCCCAACATAGCTGTAGCGGTTACGTTGTTTTTTCAGTCCGTCAATCACTGCACTCTCACCACGTGATTTATCACCCATCAAGTTCAATGCAACTCCAAGCTGAACCAGAGGTAAGCCACTTGCTGCAGAGTTTCTTTGGTTATAAAGTTGACGTAATGCGCCTAACGGTGCTTTTTGCTGTGATGCTAACACTAAACCTGCATAGGCCTGAGTAGCAAAACGAGCGCCCTCATGGTTTTCCGTATACGGGTAGTTGATTTGACTACCATCCTGTAAATAGCTCAGTAGACGCGTATTGGCGTTACTTATCGCCTCTTGCGGGACAGTAAAGCCACGTTGATTGGCTTTATTCAAGAAATCCGCCGCATACGCAGTTAACCAATACTCTTCGCGACCGTTCCTATCCCATAATGAAAAACCGCCATCATTACGTTGCATACTTAACAAATGTGGAATACCAATTTCAATCGCTTTATGGCGGTCCGCATCTGTTTGCGTTTTAATCCCTAACTTATTCAGTTCGGCTTGGGTTGAGAACAATGAAGGGTATAAACCACTGATAGTTTGCTCTAAACAACCGTATGGATAAGCAAATAACTCTCGAATATAACGTGAGATATCTAATGGCGGACGGCTGGTTAACAGAACTTGCCCTTCAATGGTATCCGGTTGCAGGCCTGCAATTTGGTTAGTTGGCAGTGCCCATGAAGTACCTGGCTCAATGGAAGTGGCAAAAGAAACCGTTTCTGCTGGCTGTGCCGGACGAACACCCACTTTCCAACTATTGCTGTAGTCTTTATTGGCTTCGCCTTGAATTTTCACGCCATTAATGGTCATCGAAACTTCGCCTTCACCGAAGCCGTAGTCTGCTCTGACAGGTAAATTAATGGTGGTGCGTTTGCCTTTTGGTAACTCCAACTCACGGCTGCTGACGCCATCAAGTTTCACCATTCCTGATGCCTTGAAATTAACAGTCACATTTTGTGTGTTATCCGTCATATTGGTCAAATCAAGCGCAAAGTAAGACTTATCACCGCCCGCCATAAAGCGAGGCATCGACATTTGTGTCACTAATGGTGCCGCGACAATCACTTTGCTATCCGCATGGCCGAACTCTTTTTCATTCCATGCTTGGGCCATCACACGTAATTCCCCGTTAAAATCAGGGATAGCAAGGCTAATTTCACCCTCACCGTCTTTATTTAATGTGACAGGTTTGGCTTGCTCCGCAATGATTTGCACTTCAGTGAGTGGCTTCATACCACCACGCTCTAATGCCGCATCCTCGCTGTCACCACCAAAGCGTAAGTTAGCAATCTTACCTTGTCCTTCAATTAAGTGGCCATAAACGTCATACTGATCAACGCCATAGCGCTTGCGGCCAAAAAAGGCGTCATACGGGTCTGGGGTTTTGAAATCCGTGATATTTAATACACCAGTATCAACTGCAGATAACAGCACATTCACTTTTTCAGGTAACGGTTTGCCATCTTGCGCTGTCGCTTTAATTTTTACCGTTAAGTCTTGATTAGGGCGCATTTTGTCTGGCGTCGTTAAGGCCAACGCAATCTTACGGTTTTCATCTGCAATTGGTAAATGCAACACACCCACCGCACGTTTCACCGTGGCTTCTTTAGAGTCATCACCTGGACGAACAACGACGGCAGAAACGTATAAATCATGACGAGCCCACTCTTTATTGACTGGGATTTCAACGTCTAAGCCCTTTTCTGGTACATCAATTTCTTCCCACCACAGTGGGCCATTACTCGACTCGAGCAATATATAGCCTTTACCGGCTTTAGGGGATTCAATGCGAACTTTGGCTTTTTCACCTGGTAAATACGCAGGCTTATTCAGGCTGAGTTTCACTTGGTCAGGACGAACTGAACCGCTTCCCCCCGTGTTATCTTGCCATGAATACCCCGCCCAGAATTGAACGCTAGAAACGAGCTGATTCTCTGGGTTTAATACCTCTAAACGGAATGCGCCCCAATCCACAGGGAAGGAGACTTTCGCCGTTCCATCTTTCGCGATGGCAATATTTTCATTTGCCATAACGAGGTCTTTTTGGTCATAATTTGAAGACCAGCCACCACTTTCAGACCAACTCCAGTAATAATCACGGCGTTCGTACACTAAACGCACGGTTAAGTTTTCTGCCGCTAGTTTATTACCCGCCGCATCCGCCATGACTAATTCAAATTCTGCGAGTGAATTTTCATCCACATTGTGGCGTTTGACATAACGATCTGTGCGGTAATCGTAAATTTCTTTTTTGGCAAATAATGGACGAATACCGACTAGTTTTTCCGCAGGCCAAATGGCTTGCTCAGCACGACGCGTCACTGGACGTCCGCCAGCTTCGAGTAAACTTGCTTGTAAAACGGCCGAAATTGGTGAACGTGTTGAGCTCCAATTACTGTTTGGAATTGAAATGACGGTTTCACCGTTGCTGTCCAGCGTCAAGTCAAACTCATCTAATTTACGAGGTAAGCCCTCTTCATTGACAGCGCCAAATTCAAAACCGGGTAATTTTGCTACCGCTTCACGGTCTGCTTTTAAAACAATTTGGCCTTGCAACTGGTTGTCTGCTGCAGGTGCTCCGTATAAATAACGGCCTTGAATATCAAAATCAACCGACTGGTCTGTTAAACGAGGAACATCACTGCCAACAATTTCCAGCGCCATGCGTTCTGGCATGAAATCTTCAACATTGAATTTGTAATAGCGTTGTGGTGAACCGTCACCTAAATCAAAACGTAACGACCAACCGCCCGTTTCTGCATTTTTAGGAATTTCAAATTGGTATTGATATAACCCATTTTGGTTTTCTTCCGGCTGCCACACGAAACTACGAACCACTTGCCCATCTGTTTTTAATACATCAACTTTAACCGGCTGAGTTTTAACTGGGTTACCATCGCCATCACGCAGTAAGCCATTCACCAGCAGCAGTTCACCCGGACGATATAAATCACGCGGCCCAAAGGTGAAAAATTGTTTTGCATAGCCTTCTGGCCCTGAAATATCAAATTCAGACAGGTCAAGTGCCGGCTGCGTGAGATCAATCATACTGGTTTGCCCTTCATGGGTTGCCAGTAATAATTTTCCACCCGCTAATTTATCTAATTGAGCGTGACCATCACCATCTGTGGTGCCTTTTGTCACTAACTGACCTTTTTCATCCAAAATACGTAGCTCAACGCCTTTAATGGCAGAGCCTTTCGCTAAGGATTGCGTGAAAATATCGACTCGGTCTTGGTAACTGTGTAGTGACACGCCAATATCACTTAATGTGAAGACGGTTGCAGGGAATTGATAGCTATAGCTGCCTGCTTTTTGCATGATGGCCAAATATACGCCATCTTGCTGTAATTCTTTGACATCTTTCAACGGAAGTAAAATAGTTTGGCGAGTATTTTTATCTGGATTTAAATCAAAACGGCCGGTATAAGCCAGCTCCACTTTGTCGAGAAACTCTTCTGAATACCAATACTCATAATTACTACGATACTGCCACTGCGCTAAAAATTGTGGCAGCTGCTTTTCATCCACACGGAAGAAATTAACATCAACCTTATCAACATTCAGCGCAATCACAGGTAAACCCTGTGCGACTTTACTCGGTAATAAAGAGCCTTTACTTGCAAAACCAACTGTTGGGATGATTTGCGCCGTGGTGAGTTTTTTCTCAAAACTTTCGGTCGTTGTACGCTCATTAACCGCTTTAATGCCCGGGTTAATGGTGAGGTTTAATTCTTTAGACGGTGGAAGGTGACGAAAACGTAATTCCATTTGGTTATCAGACAGTTCCCAAGCGCCATCTAACTTACCGGTTTTAACATCAATGAGGTTTATGTACTGGCCAAAATCTTGGTTTGCTTGTAATGGAACGGAGAATGTCACCACCATGGCACTCGCACCATCAAGCTGCAATTCAGACGCATCTAAAATGGTGAGATCTTTCCCTGCATATTTTTTTACCATTTCTTCAGTGGAAAGTTTCGGTGCTGCTTTTTTCTGCTCTGCAACTGGCGCTGTTTTAGTTTGATTTTCTGGCGCTGTCGTGGAAACATTTGGCTCATTTTTGGTTGCTTCTTCTGTATTATCACAACCGGCCAATGCCACGACAGATGCCAACGCAAGTGCTAAATAACGCTTTTTGGTTTTTAGACCCGCCAATGAAGCCCAACTAGATTGTTGTTTCATTACCGCCCGCCCTTTAATTAGTTAAAATTTATTCTGTTTTTTTAAGGTTTTAACAGGAGGTTAAAACCCACTATATACTTGGAAATGGCTAAAAACACACACAGATAAATACTGCTGATATTGTTTCAATTATCAATATAATTTAACAGAATGTGATTAGAACACCTATCAGACAAAACGGAAAAAATGATGGGCGAGAAAAACAGTGAAATGAAATAATATTTTTTAAATAGTAAGCAGAATATATATTTAATAAATGAGCAATATGCCTTTTATGAGTGAGAAAAACATTTTTCTCACTCTATACATGGAACTATTAGGTGTTTTTTACTGGGATTGTGTCTCGTAAGAAGCTACCAAGGCGACGCTGATAAAAAGGCTGAATATGTTGAGTAATAAAGTGGCTGACACCTTGCTCATTCTCATTTACCACACAAAAATCAATAGATTCGTCATCGGCTAAAAACTCACAAGCAAGTGTCCCCGCCTCATGAATAATGGAATCAATATTTTCTGCCCCTGCAGTAAACTCTAACGCTATCATTAATATTGGCGTTTCTTCAGCGTTATCACTCTCTACTGCGGAGACCATAAAACCGCGTCTCACGACTTTGTGTTGTTTAAAAAATTCGCTAAGCGCATCAACAATAGCCTGCGGCTGTTCTTCTAACACACTTAATTTAAGTGATGAGCCTTTCGGTACGGTTAACTCAGTAAATTGGATCTCAGTTTCTTGGGTGGAACTGTTATTATTCGATTGCTGCGACATTGCCAATCCCCTGCTATTAAAAAGAAGAGCTTATTATACTCGCAAATACATCAAGATAAAAAATAGGCACGAAAAGTTACCTTCCCGTGCCTGTTATTAATCAAACATTCACTACTTTGATTTACTGATTAATAAGTTTGCTAATGTTCTTACACCTGTACCCGTTGCGCCTTCTGCCCATAAGCTAACTGCAGATTTACGATAAGTCGCGGAGCAGTCGATATGTACCCAATTTTGACGATAATTTTCGACAAAATGCGATAAAAATGCCGCAGCAGTGCTTGCGCCTGCTGTGTGCGATGGTGCCGCGATGTTGTTCAAATCCGCAAAGCCAGACGGTAATTGTTGGCGATGGAACTCTGCCAAAGGTAAACGCCAGAACAGTTCAAACTCAGCGTCTGAAGCGCTCATCAAGTCAGCAACTAATTTATCATCGAAGCTCAACACTGAATGGTAGTCATTGCCCACGGCGGTTTTCGCCGCACCCGTCAAGGTTGCAGCATCAATGATCAGCGTTGGTTTTTCTTTGCTCGCATCAATCAGGCCATCAGCTAACACAAGGCGGCCTTCAGCATCCGTATTCATAATTTCAACGGATTTACCATTACGGTAACGAATAATATCACCCAATTTGAATGCATTACCGCTAACCATATTGTCAGCAATACACAGGAACATTTTGACGCGTTTTTGTAAGCCACGAGAAATCGCCAATGCCAATGAACCCGCTAAGGTTGCAGCACCGCCCATATCCGCTTTCATTGAATTCATGGAAGACGATGGTTTGATGCTATAACCACCTGAATCGAAAGTAATACCTTTGCCGACTAACGCAGCAAAAACAGGGGCATTTGGGTTCGCACCTGGGTTGTAATCTAACGCTAAAAAGACAGGTGGGCGACTTGAACCACGACCGACCGTATGAATACCGGTATACCCCTGTTCTAATAAGTCATCGCCTTTAATAATGCGGTAGCTAATGTCTTGTGCGCCCACAGTGCAGAGTAAATCAATGGCGCGTTGTGCGAGTTGTTCTGGGCCTAACTCTTCTGCAGGTGCGTTAATGACATCACGTACCCAATCAATGGTACGAATACGGTTTTCTAATTCTTTGCGGTCTGCTTCAGGCAATACTGGCCATTCAATCGTTCTCGCCCCTTTTGGCGCACGAAAACCTTGCCAAAATGCCCAGCTTTTTTCTAAATCCCATCCTTCGCCAGCCAAAGCAACATTGCGGATCCCTTGACCATCTAATTTACGGCCAGCGCTTTGTACTGCACATAATTTACCTGCATGTTTCAGGTGGATTGTCATCCCTTTATCACTAGAGCTTAACAATGCGCCTTCACCCCAACAAGGTGCAGCAGGCTCACAAGAAATCATTACTGGCATAATTTGTTTTGTCATCGTTTTTCTCACTTTGTCTATTTTTGCAGACAGTAAAAACCCATTGATTCTGTCGGCAGATAGCATTACCTTAACTGATAAATACCAATAGGGATATCATTATAGTGCTGATATAAAATAAAAAACCGAGCACTATTTCTGACAGTCACTCGGTTTTTAGGGTAAAACTCTACTTATTCGAACTCATCCAGCCAAACTAACAAAATGGCTTCTAGGATTTTCTCATTCGATTTTTGCGGGTCATCATCAAATTCTTCTAAATCGCAAATCCACTGGTGCATATCAGTAAAGCGCACCGTTTTAGGATCAACATCAGGAAATGCGTCGTACAGTGCTTCACCGATTTCGCGGCTATTTGACCATTTTAAACTCATGTTCTCTCACCAATTTGATTATTAAATGATTTTTACCATTGATGCTCTACGTTACAACGCCAAACATGCCGAGCATTTCAATTTTTTAAATAATTCACATTGTAGCTAGGCGGCGATTGAGCTAATCCCTAGGAGCATACAAAAGTATGTGATTCGAGTTAGCGAAAGAAGCCAACAACGCTACAGTATGAAGTATGACGAGCGTTTCTATTTTTTAAATAATTCACGTTGTAGCTAGGCGGCAAGTTGAGCTAATCCCTAGGAGCATACAAAAGTATGTGACTAGGGTTAGCGAAAGAAGCCAACAACGCTACAGCGTGAAGTATGACAAAAATCAGTGTTCGCGGGCGTGATTGATAGTATAACGAGGGATCTCTACCACTAAATCCTCATCCGTCACCAATGCTTGACAACTTAGACGGCTTTCAGGCTCTAACCCCCATGCTTTATCTAACATGTCATCTTCGAGTTCACTGCTTTCTTCCAGTGAATCGAAACCTTCACGAACAATACAATGACAGGTTGTACAAGCACAGGATTTTTCACAGGCGTGCTCAAGCTCAATACCGCTGCGTAGTGCAACATTTAAAATAGATTCGCCTTCTTGTGCTTCAACTACTGCACCGTCTGGACATAAATCACTATGAGGTAAAAAAACTATTTTAGGCATAATTATATCTCATCCACAGAATGGCCTGACAACGCTTGGCGAATGGAGGTATCCATGCGACGCGCTGCAAACTCCTGCGATTGCTTATCCAGTTGTTTAATGGCATTTTCAATTACGATTGGGTCTGTACCCTCAACCGCTTTAATTAACTCATTGACTGCATTATCAATTTCTGACTCTTCTTCTGGCGTCAGTAAATTGCCATCTTGGGCTAATGCGCTCGTTAAACTTTCAAGCACTCTTGCAGCTTCAACTTTTTGCTCCGCTAAGCGGCGCGCATTTAAATCATCTTGCGCGTTAGTCATTGAATCTTTAATCATGTTTGAAATTTCGTTATCCGTTAACCCATACGATGGCTTAACTTGAATCGATGCTTCTACACCTGTCGATTTTTCCATGGCGCTAACACTCAACAGCCCATCGGCATCGACTTGAAAAGTCACACGAATATGTGCCCCACCTGCGGCCATCGCTGGAATATCACGCAAGGTAAAGCGAGCTAATGAACGGCAATCTGCCACCATTTCGCGTTCACCTTGTACGACATGAACGCTCATCGCCGTTTGACCATCTTTAAAGGTGGTAAACTCTTGGGCTCGAGCAACAGGGATGGTGGTGTTACGCGGGATCACTTTTTCGACTAATCCACCCATCGTTTCCAAACCAAGAGAGAGTGGGATCACATCTAACAACAGCATCTCGCTATCAGGCTTGTTTCCGACTAAAATATCCGCTTGAATTGCAGCGCCAATGGCGACAACTTTATCTGGGTCGATGGATGTCAGTGGTGATTTACCAAAAAACTCCCCGACTTTTTGACGTACTAGTGGCACACGAGTCGAACCACCGACCATCACGACATTCAGAACATCTTCAACCTCAACACCCGCATCTTTTAACGCACGGCGACAAGCCATCAGAGTGCGCTTTACGTAATTTTCAATTAACGTTTCAAACTGCTCACGACGAATTTCCCCTTGCCAGTTGGCAAGCTGAATAGTCACTGTTTCTGCATCACTAAGCGCAACTTTGGTTTCTGTCGCCACATTTAATAACTGACGATTTAAATGATGATCACCTTGTAATGAAACCCCTGCCTGCTCAGCAATCCACTGAGCCAATACTTGGTCAAAGTCATCACCACCAAGCGCGGTATCGCCGCCCGTTGCTAACACTTCAAAAACACCACGGCTCAGGCGTAAAATGGACACATCAAAAGTGCCACCACCGAGGTCATAAACAGCAATCACACCTTCTTGCCCAGAGTCTAATCCATAGGCAATCGCAGCCGCAGTCGGTTCATTCAGCAAACGCAATACATGTAAGCCTGCAAGGCGCGCTGCATCTTTGGTCCCTTGGCGTTGTGCATCATCAAAATAAGCCGGTACTGTGATCACTACGCCATCCATTTCCCCACCTAAGGTTTCTTCAGCACGTTTTGCTAGTGTTCTTAGAATGTCAGAAGAAACTTGGATTGGGTCAACTTGGCCAGCCACGGTTTGAATAAACGGCAAACCATTTTCACTGGCAGTCAATTGATAAGGTAAGTCAGGGTAGCGTTTTTGAATATCGGCTAATGAACGCCCCATCATACGTTTCACTGAAATAATGGTATTGACCGGGTCTTGCTCGGCAAGTTGTTTCGCTTCCCATCCCACTAATTTGCTTTCGGGTTGATAATTAACAATCGATGGTAATAAAAAGCGCCCTTGGCTATCAGGCAAAGCTGCAGCTTCACCACTGCGCACTGTCGCAATCAAAGAGTGGGTGGTACCTAAATCAATGCCTGCAGCCAATTTGCGTTGATGCGGAGCTGCTGTCATACCGGGTTCGCTGATTTGTAGTAACGCCATAATCGTTTTCTCTTAAAATTCATCTAGTAATCGTTCTTCGAGTTGCTCTGCTTGCTGCTGAAGCTTGTCGAGAAAACGTAGTTTACGTACGGTATCAGCGGCTTTTTCCCACTGCATGGCATCTAGCTCTGTCACCATCAGTGCACTTCGTGCTTGCTGCATTTGTTTGACGCTCTGCATAAATTTAGCCAATAGATCAAGTGCGTCATCACTGTTCTCAATATTGTCTAACTCTTCGCGTAGCTCAAGTTGCTCCATCAAAAATGCCGTATCATGCATGGTATGTTGTTCGTTATTAATATCAAAACCATGCAATGAAAGCATATATTCCGCGCGTTTTAGCGGATGACGGAGGGCTTGATAAGCAGCATTAATGGTTGCTGCTTTTTGTAGTGCTTGCATTTTCTCCTGTTCAGAACAGGTTGCAAAACGGTCAGGATGGTATTGACGCTGTAAGTCTTGAAAACGTAACGTCAGTTGTTCGCTATCGATGGCATAGATGGGAGTCAACCCAAAAAGAGTAAAATAATCCATAAGTGCTCAGTTTCTCGAACCGGTTACCAATACCACTAATAAAATAAAATTAGTAAGATTGGCCAAAAATTAGGCTTAATAAAACGCATTATACGTGAAAACTTTCACCGCATCCGCATTCACTATTGACGTTAGGGTTATTAAATTTAAACCCTTCGTTTAAGCCTTCTTTCACGAAATCCAGCTCAGTACCATCAAGATAAACAATGCTCTTGCCATCGATGATGACTTTCACACCTTTATCTTCAAAAACTGTGTCTTCTTCATTGATTGTATCAGCAAATTCAAGAACATAAGCCATTCCTGAACAACCTGAAGTTCTTACACCTAAACGCAAACCTTCGCCTTTCCCACGATTTTGTAGAAAGGATTGAATACGCTGCGCAGCACTTTCTGTAAGAGAAATAGACATTGCAAACCTCACTTTAGAAACAAACAAGGCAGATGCTACTCATGAGTCGCATCCGCCTTCAAATTATTTTATACCCACCCTATTTCTAAACTAAGAAACTCAGCGATGTTTAGCCTAGACGCCGTGGGTATTGTTCCAGTTATAGGACGATAACTTGTTGTTATTTATTAATATGGGTTGCCCTATAGACTGATTAAAAACTTATTTGCTTTGGCGTTTGCTTTTGTAATCAGCAATAGCAGCTTTAATTGCATCTTCAGCCAGAATTGAACAGTGAATTTTCACTGGTGGTAATTCTAACTCTTCGGCAATCGCTGTATTTTTGATTGACTCCGCTTCGTCCAAACTTTTGCCTTTCATCCATTCAGTCACGAGTGAACTTGATGCAATTGCTGAACCACAGCCATAAGTTTTAAAGCGTGCATCTTCAATAATGCCGTCATCATTTACTTTAATCTGTAATTTCATGACGTCACCACAGGCAGGTGCGCCTACCATACCGCTACCTACGCTTGGGTCGCTGTTGTCAAACGAACCAACGTTGCGTGGGTTTTCATAATGATCGATAACTTTTTCACTGTAAGCCATTTTTAAACTCCTGAAACCGTCTGATTAATGGTGAGACCATTCGATGCTGTTAAGATCTACGCCGTCTTTGAACATTTCCCATAAAGGAGACAGCTCGCGTAAGTGGCCAATTGCGCCATGAATCATTTTGATTGCATAGTCAATTTCTTCTTCTGTCGTGAAACGACCTAAAGAGAAACGGATTGAGCTATGTGCCAGCTCATCATTCATCCCTAAAGCGCGCAGTACATAAGAAGGTTCTAGGCTTGCAGAAGTACATGCAGAACCTGAAGATACAGCCAAATCTTTTAATGACATCATCAGTGATTCACCTTCAACATAGTTGAAGCTGACGTTCAGAATGTGCGGCGCACCGTGTTCTAAATCACCATTGAGGTAAACTTCTTCGATATCTTTAATGCCATTCCACAAACGTAACCGTAAACCGCGTAAGCGTTCAGATTCCGCCGCCATTTCTTCTTTGGCAATACGGTAAGCTTCGCCCATACCCACGATTTGGTGTACAGGTAATGTCCCAGAACGCATACCGCGCTCATGACCACCGCCATGTTGCTGCGCTTCAAGGCGAATACGCGGTTTGCGGCGCACATATAACGCACCGATACCCATTGGCCCGTAAAGTTTGTGAGCAGAGAATGACATTAAATCCACTTTTAGCGCACTAAGGTCGATAGGTAATTTACCTACGCTTTGTGTTGCATCAACGTGGAAAATAATTCCTTTGCTACGGCATAATTCACCGATAGCTGCGATATCCTGCACAACCCCAATTTCGTTATTAACATGCATAATAGAAATTAAAATCGTGTCTTCACGGATAGCGTCTTGTAGGTCTTGCATAGCAATTAAACCATTGCTTTGTGGTGACAGATAAGTCACTTCAAAACCTTCACGCTCTAATTGGCGGCAAGTATCTAAAACGGCTTTGTGTTCCGTTTTACAGGTAATAATGTGGTTGCCTTTCTTTTTATAGAAATTAGCAGCGCCTTTAATCGCTAAGTTATCAGACTCAGTTGCGCCTGAGGTAAATACAATTTCACGTGGGTCAGCACCCACTAATTCGGCGATTTGATTGCGAGCAATATCCACCGCTTCTTCAGCTTGCCAGCCGAAACGATGAGAACGGGACGCTGGGTTACCAAAGTTCCCATCCATTGTTAAACATTGCATCATTTTTTCAGCCACACGCGGGTCAACCGGTGTTGTTGCTGAATAATCAAGATAAATTGGTAATTTCATTGCTCACTTACTCCAAAGGACAAGCTAACTTGCCTTTAATTTTTAAAGATACAAATGGCGGAAATTAGCTCTTCGTCTAATAACTCACCAAAATGTACCGACTGCAATTTTTTTAATATTTTTAAGCACGTACATTGATAATCGATTCAGGTGTAATCCCATTTGGCATGGTCTTACGCTGTTCGTTATCTTGTCTATCAGCAACAACCATGACTTCTTGGTTTTTAACCAGTTCATCAAGGCTAATGCTGCTAAGGAAACTTGTAATTCTATCGCTTAAATCGCGCCATAATGCGTGAGTTAAGCAGCGATCACCATTTTGGCAACCTTCTTTATTACCCTGACAACGGGTGGCGTCAACAGATTCATCTACCGCAGCGATTACTTCAGCAACAAAGATTTGGTCTGCGTCTCTACCAAGCAAATAACCGCCACCTGGACCGCGCACACTCGAAACTAACTCGTTTTTACGTAAACGAGAGAAAAGTTGCTCAAGATAAGAGAGGGAAATTCCCTGACGTTCAGAAATGTCAGCTAAAGGCACTGGACCTGACTGAGAGTGTAATGCGACATCTAACATCGCAGTTACTGCGTAACGCCCTTTGGAAGTGAGTCTCATAACATATTACTCCATGGTAAATTATGGTCAGATTGTGACATTCCTGAGTAATTTAGTCAACTATTTACCTGACTAATTTACTCAAGTATTATTCACCTGATTTTACCACGGATTTAACCTCACTTTTTCGCCCATTTTTCCATTGATGTTAAGATACCCCGCAGGATATGTAACTCTTGGGTTTCGATATGCGCTCGAGTGAATAAACGGCGTAATTTATTCATAATTAAGCCAGGGTGCGCTTTACGAATAAAACCTGATTCATTCAACACGCTCTCAAGATGGACATAAAAACGTTCAACATCTTCTGACGGTGGGTATTCTACCTCATCATCAGCGGAAATTACCGTATTTTTTTCATCCATTGAAAGATACGCCATGCGTATTTCATAACTCACCAATTGCACTGCCATCGCTAAATTCAAAGAACCGTATTCTGGGTTTGTGGGGATATATAAATGATATTGGCATTTTTGAAGTTCTTCGTTGGTTAAGCCCACTCGCTCACGGCCAAATACGATAGCAACAGGTGATTCTTTGGATTGCTCAACAGATTTAATGCCGCATTCACGTGGTTCAACCATTGGCCAAGATAAGGTGCGAGAACGTGCACTGGTACCGATCACTAACTTACAGCCTTCTAAAGCTTCATCGAGAGTTTTAACTATTGTCGCATTACCAATAACATCACTTGCCCCGGCAGAAAGCGCAATAGAGTGTGAATCAGGTTCAACGAGAGGATTAACGAGGTACAGATTAGAAAGCCCCATGGTTTTCATGGCACGAGCTGTTGAGCCCATATTACCAGTGTGTGAGGTTTCAACAAGAACAATACGGATGTTATCTAACATGATTTATACGTTTAATGAAAAAATTATTGCAATAGCTTAACACAAAATTGCTTATTGTGACGAACATCTATATACTTCGGCACTCAAGTTTTTCGTTCTTTAACATTCCAGTGGAAAAAGCCCATGCATCCGATGCTTAACATCGCCATACGTGCAGCACGTAAGGCCGGTAATCACATAGCTAAAAACTATGAAATGCCTAGCAATATTAAAGTCACTCAGAAAGGCACTAACGATTTCGTTACTAACGTTGACCAAGAATCTGAGCAACTGATTATTGAAATCATCCGCAAATCATATCCTGACCACACTATTATCACTGAAGAAAGTGGTGAACTAATTGGTAAAGATGATGATATTCAATGGGTAATCGATCCACTGGATGGCACTACCAACTTCACAAAACGTCTCCCCCATTTTTCTGTTTCTATCGCTGTGCGCGTTAAAGGCCGTACAGAAGTTGCTGTTGTTTATGACCCAATGCGTAATGAATTATTTAGCGCAGTACGTGGGCAAGGCGCTCAGCTTAACGGTTATCGTATTCGCATCGACGAAAAACGTGACCTTGATGGCGCTATCGTTGCGACAGGCTTCCCTTTCAAACAAAAACAACATGCACCTGTCTATATGAACATCATGACTGCGATGTTTAACAAATGTGCTGATTTGCGTCGTACCGGCTCCGCAGCATTAGATTTATGCTATGTGGCTTCTAGCCGTGTTGATGCTTTTTTTGAAATTGGTTTAAAACCGTGGGATTTCATGGGCGGTGAGCTGATCATGCGTGAAGCTGGCGGCATCATAACTGACTTTGTTGGCGGTCATAATTATTTAGCCTCAGGTAACTTAGTTGCTGGTAGCCCACGTGTTGTTAGAGACATACTGTCCGTCATGAAAGATGAGTTATCAGAAGCATTAAAGCGCTAACACATCCTTTCTAGAGACGAACTAAAAACAAAACCCACTTTTATTGTGGGTTTTTTGTTATTATTTAAAGATAAATTGTTATTTAAAATAAAATAACACCTTTAATTAATTCACGATTATTAATAACATCACTTTCATAAATATCACCAATGGTATTAAAATCAAATTGATGCGTTAGCATCATACCACTAGATAACTTACCTTCTGCCATTAACCTTGCAACTTTATTGAAATCTTCAGGAGTGGCATTTCGGCTTCCCATCATTGTTGTCTCTTTCTTATGAAAATCTGGATCTGGAAACGATAAATTACCTTTAAATAGCCCAACAAATACAATTAAGCCACCATGACGAATTAAATTCACCGCGGTGTTCATTGCGTGTTGATTCCCCGTTGCATCAATAACTTTCTCAGCAAGCATACCTGAAAAATGGTGTTCAATACTTGATAAGTAGTTTTCATCGGCTGGGTCACACGTTTTTAAGCCTAATACTTTTTCAACATGTTGACGACGTGCCTCGCTGGTATCAGCCACTAATACGTTAGCACCATCCGCTTTAGCAATAGCAGCAACACCTAGCCCTATAGGCCCTGCCCCTACAACTAAAACAGTATCTTGAGGTTTAACCTGCGCACGCCTGACGGCATGAGCACTGATTGAAAATGGTTCGATTAAGGCGCCATCAATATCTGTAACTGTATCTTCAATCGCTAATACATTTTTCTCTGGCACATTTAAATATTCACAAAAACCACCATCTTCGTGAACGCCAATAACTGAAATTTTTTCGCAGCAATTTGTTTTTCCTTCCTTACAAGCACCACATTCATAGCAGGCAACATAAGGCATTACAGCAACACGCTGACCGACTTTCCATTGTGTAACGTCAGGTGCAACATCACAAATAGTTCCAGAGATTTCATGTCCTAATACTCGTGGATATTGAAAAAAGGGCTGATTTCCTCCCCAAGCGTGGATATCCGTTCCACATATTCCAACCGCATGTATTTTTATTTTTACATGCCCAACTTGCACTGTAGGTTCAACGACTTGTTGATAGACTAATTTTTTAGGTTCCTGACAAATCAATTGTTTCATATTTTCCTCCGTCAATTAATCTGTCTTTTTTAATTTAAAAAACATAGACTAGATACTTAACAACCGAATTTTGTGATTAAATGTTTTTAAATCGGTTTTAAATCGGTCTTTAAAGAATAAAAATCAGATTAAGGAGTGTTTAAATGGTGAGGAGTAAAAATGTACGCTATGGGTCAATTAATGAATTTTTAGACGCTATACATAAAAATTTATTAACATCCCCCTTTCCCTCACAATCTTCTTTAGCTGAGATGTTTAATATCAGTCGAACCACAGTGAGACATACCCTCGAATATTTATTAGAAAAGAAAATCATTGAAAAACAAGGGAGTGAATATCATGTTATTCGCTATCCCAATAAAACTGATTTCTTTCCTGTTGAATCAAGTCTTCCTGATCAACAAATCGTCTTATTCGAAAAAGCGTTTTATCAAATGATTAAACGCAAAGAATTGATGCCTGGGGATACTTTTACTGAATTACAACTAGCAAAAAAAAGCCATGTAAGTTCTAGTATTGTTCGGGAGTTCTTAGTGGAGTTTTCTCGTTATGGGTTAATTAAAAACACCCACCGGGGGAACTGGCACATGATGAAATTTTCGCGTGAATATGCAGAAAAGCTTTTTGAGTTCAGGGAATTGCTAGAAACCAATGCTCTGACTCATTTTTTAAATTTACCACCAGATGACCACCGTTGGATTTTAGCGAAAGAGCTATTACTCAAACATAGGACACTACGGGAAACCGTTACTATCAATTACCGCGACTTTTCCCAACTAGATTATGAACTACATAGTCTTATTTTATCAGGTGCCAATAACCCGTTTTTTAATCAGTCTCTTGAAATCATCACTGTGATATTTCACTTTCAATATCAATGGGATGAGTCAGATTTAAAAGAAAGAAATGTACTGGCAATTGAAGAACATATGACCATTTTAAGTGCTTTGATTAGCCGTAATGATATTGTGGCGATGAATGAACTTCGACATCATTTAGATACCGCTAAAAGAACTATGATTAACTCCATACAGCAAACTTATGAATAAATAACATTAAGTTACAAGGCCAATGAATGGTCAACGATGACTTATTCTTTGGCTCGATAATATATACATCAAATAAAACCTGAATTTTTTAGTAAAAAAAACAACTTAATTATAAAATTACTATTAATCAAAATTATAAAAAATAAAAATATTACTATTTTTCATGCAATTAAAATACCAACTAACTAAATAGATTGAATTCATTTATAATTCCATCTGTTTTTAACTGATAAAAAACAGATTAAAAACATCAAAAAGCCATTCATTCCACAAAATTGATGCAATTAATAGTCCATAGAAAAAAATACTTCTAGTCTGAATCAACACCGGATGATTAATACACATAATAACTAGAGGAATGGTCATGGATTACTTAAATAGACAGTCAATGGCTAATAAGCAATACCCAGAGAGAATTTTGCAATTCGGAGAAGGTAATTTTCTACGTGCTTTTATCGACTGGATGGTTGACCAACTGAATGAAAAGACAGATTTCAATAGTGGCATTACGCTTGTCAGGCCAATTGACTCATCACATCCCTCAATCAATCAGCAAAATGGACTTTATACTGCCATCACCAGGGGAATTAATGAACAAAAACAAAGCGTTTCGAATATAAGAATTATTAATTCGGTTAACCGTGAAATACTGATTTATTCTGAATATGATAAGTTTCTAAAATGTGCAGAAAATCCCGAATTACAATGGATCTTCTCTAACACGACGGAAGCAGGGATCGTATATAAGCACGACGTACGCTTAGAAGATGCACCAGCAAGTAGTTTCCCTGCGAAACTTACTCAGTTTTTATTTCACCGCTTTCAACATTTTAATGGTGATAATAGCAAAGGGTTGTTCATCATCCCCTGTGAGTTAATTGACTATAATGGCGATAAGTTACAAGAGTTTGTGAATCAACATGCGCAAGACTGGCAACTCCCCGCAGATTTTATTGCTTGGCTAAATAGCAGTAATACGTTTTGTTCTACGTTAGTCGATAGGATCGTTACTGGCTACCCGAAAAATGAAATTGAGAAACTGGAAAAAGAATTAGGTTATAAAGACGATTTTCTCGTCACTGCTGAATATTTCTATTTATTTGTCATTCAAGGGCCAAAAATACTAGAGCAGAAGCTAAAACTGAATGAATTACCATTAAATATCAAAGTAGTCGATGACATAAAGCCCTACAAAGAGCGTAAAGTTGCAATCTTAAATGGTGCGCACACCGCGATGGTTCCTGTTGCTTACTTGGCAGGGATCAGAACTGTCCGTGATGTCACTAGCAACCCAATCTTTTTAGCTTTCATTAAAGATTTAATTGATAATGAAGTTATTCCTGTTTTATCTCAAAGCCCTTCGGAGCTCGCGGCTTTTGCCTCCGCAGTTATTGACCGCTTTAATAACCCATATATAGAACATGAATTAATTTCAATATCTCTAAACTCGTTAACTAAATTTAAAACTCGCCTATTACCTCAATTAATCTCTTATGTTAAGCAATACAATAAAATTCCTTATTGCATTTCATTTTCACTTGCTGCACTTATTGTTTTCTATCGAGGAAAACAGGCTGAACAACTCATTCCTTTAAATGATGATGATTATTTACTTGAACGCTTTAAAGCTTGGCATGAACTCTATGACTCAAATGTAAAACAACTTACTGAAAATGTGCTAGCAATGTCTGATTTATGGGGATTAAACCTCAACGAAATACCACAATTACAAGATGATGTGAGCCAAAAAATTACTGAAATTCTGAGTAGCGGTACAGAATCAATGCTACGCAGAAAATACATTGGTTAGAAAAAGAAAATAAATACTTAAAACAATAAATCCCCCTACAGGAGATACCTTTATGAAACTGAGCACATTAAACGGAAAAAAACTTCTTAGCTTAACACTCAGCACAATGCTATTAATGGGCAGCATGACAAATGCCGCATTTGCAGATGCTAAATATAAGTTAAAAGTCGCTTATGAAAATAACCCTGGAGAGCCTTTTGATTTAGCTATTCACGAATGGGCAAAAAAATTCAATGAAAAAACTAATGGTGAAGGTGAATTAATTCCTTATCCAAGCTCACAATTAGGCTCCAAAAAAGATGTCATCGAACAAATGAAGTTAGGTAGCCCACTAATTACCTTAGCAGATGGTGCCTTCTTTTCTGATTATGTACCTGATTACGGCATTATGTTTGGGCCGTATTTAGGACTATCTTATAAAGATATTTTTAAATTAAATGCCTCACCTTGGTATGGTTCCTTAGAACAACAGTTAGATAAAAAAGGCCTTCACGTGGTTTCTAAAGATTGGTTATATGGTTCACGCCATATCTTAGCCAATAAAATGATCCAAACCCCAGATGACCTAAAAGGCTTAAAAATTCGCGTCCCCAATAATAAAATTCAAATTAAAGGTTTAGAGGCAATGGGTGCCACACCAACACCATTACCTTTAGCAGAAGTTTATACTGCACTTAATCTTAAAATTATTGATGGCGCAGAAAACCCAATTCCTGTGCTATATGGGCAAAAACACCATGAAGCGGCCAAATTCTTGATTTTAACGGGTCATGTAGAGAACGTAACCAACCTAGTCATGGGCAGCAAAACCTACGCTAAATTACCTGAAAATATTCAGCAGGCTTTAGTTGAATCAGGAAATGAAGCTGGGCAATTCCTAACAGATTTAGTCTTACAACAAGAAAAAGAAATCATTGAGAAAATGAAAAATGAAGGTGTTACTGTTGTTGAAGTAGACAGAGCGCTCTTCAAAGAAAAATCTAAGCCTTTCTATAATGAATTCCCTGAATGGTCTGCGAATTTATATCAACAAACTCAAGATATTATTAATAAGTAACCCTATTACTTGGCGGTTAATACCGCCAATATTTTTACAATACAAATGGTTAACTATTATTCTCGCAAGGATCTTTTATGTTTAAATTTCTGGGGAAATTAAGTGATATAGTGGCTTCTCTTGCTGTTGCCGCTATTGTCATTATTACCATTCTTGCTGTATTCATGCGTTGGCTTCTTAATGACCCTTTAATGTGGAGTGAGGAAGTTTTAATCATTTGCTACATTTGGTTGGTGATGATTGGCGCAGCATCTGCGGCAGGCAAAAGAATGCATGTCAGTATTGATGCAATTACCTCTTTATTTCCTGAAAAAGTACAATTAGCTATTGCGGTCGTTACTCATATTATGGCCATTATTGCTTTATCAATTTTTGGTTATCTTGGATATGAACTCTCTATTATTGCAGAAGACAAAATAACACCAATTATTGGTGTCTCTTATTATTATATCGACCTTTCTGTACCCATTGGCGCATCCATCATGGTGTTATTTTCTATCCAACATTTACTGGAAGACATGAGTAAATTACTAAAAGGAGATAAACCATGTCAGTAATTATCGCCTGTATCGTATTAATATTCTGCTTTTTAATTAATGTTCCCATTTTTTTAAGTGTACTGATTGCATTACTCACCTACTTTTTCTCTGCGGGTGACATTTCTCCCCTCATTGCGGTACAACGCATTATTGGGGCTGGGGAAAATGTGACGTTACTTGCTATCCCTTTCTTCATTTTGTTAGGTAACCTTTTGAATTACACTGGTATTACTAGACGAATGTTGAAATTTACTGGTACTCTGTCTGGCCACTATCCAGGAGGACTTGCCCAATCTAACGTATTATTAAGTACAATGATGGGCGGACTTTCTGCATCTAACCTCGCTGACTGTGCAATGCTATCTAAAATGTTAGTGCCAGAAATGACAAAATTAGGTTATGGAAAAAGCTTCTCTGCCGCTGTCACTGCCGCAGGATCATTAATAACACCTATAATTCCACCGGGTATTGCATTAATCATCTATGGATTTGTCGCTGACGTCTCTATTGGTAAGATGTTTATGGCTGCAATCATTCCTGGATTAATGTGCTGCGTTGCTTTAATGGTTGCAATTTATCTGATTGCAAAAAAACGTGGATATAAGCCTGCTAGAGATAAAGCACCTACATTTGCTGAAGTTTACCAAACAGGTAAAGGAGCGATGTCTGCTTTCCTATTAGTTCTCGTTATTATTGGTGGAATTCGCTTTGGTATTTTTACACCAACAGAAGCTGGTGCTATTGCTGTACTTTACGTTATTGTAATTGGTACCTTCTTTTATCGTGAAATGAAGTTAAAAGACATTGCTGCCTCATTTTTAGAAACCGCCCGTTCAACAGCAAGTATCATGCTCATTATTATGACTTGTTCCGCATTAGCATGGGTATTGACGAACGAGCAAGTGGCGCAAGATGTTGCCAGAATGATGACCAATTTTTCTGATAACCCGTATGTCTTCTTAATGATTGTCAATGCGGTGTTGTTAATCCTAGGTATGTTTATTGAAGGAAATGCCGCAATTATTGTCCTTGTTCCATTATTAATGCCTACAGTAAAGCTATTAGGGATTGATCCTATCCATTTTGGCATTGTCATGATCCTTAATTTGGCCATCGGCTGCTTAACACCGCCAATGGGAACCGTCATGTTTGTAGCCACATCGATTACTGGTGTCCGTATTTCTGATTTTATTCGTGAAGTTATGCCCTTGTTCTTTGCATTAATTATCGTTTTACTCTTAGTCACCTTTATGCCTGTATTTACTACTTTCCTACCAAGCTTATAAGATATCTTTCAATGGCAAATCATTTTCTATGATTTGCCATTTTATTATCAATTTATTTTTTATAAATTAAATTTTATTTAATCCCATGAGTTAATATTACTTCTATTTATGATTAAGTTAATTGACCTTTGCCATTGTCATAATAACACTTACAACGAGAAGTATTCCAATAGACAAACCACTAACCACCAATAAACACACTTATTACGCGTTATTTTGAAACAATCAAAAAAATAATATTACATTAAATTCATATATATAAAAAACACACCAATCTCATTATTTGTTTTTTTAATTTTGAATTTGAAAAAAATGCACTTTATATCTAGCATAAAACAATACAGCTAATTTACATTCAGCTGTTAATCAAAGTTATATAACTTTATTTTATTTTTGACCTTATGGGGTTAATTATGTCTAGATATATACTACCTCTGTCTTTACTTTCTTTATCTTTTATATCAGGTTCAGCACTTGCAATAACGAATAGTGCTGGGGGAATTATTTCAATTTCTGGAGCAATAAGCGATACAACTTGTACCATTAATGGCGGAAATAGTGCCGATATGACTGTTGTTCTTGATCCAATAACCGTAACAGATGCAGGGACAACTGCCGCCACGGTTATTTCTAAAAATCAAAAACAATTTTCTTTAACTTTCTCTGATTGCGCACCCGCAAGCGTCCCTGTAAGTAATCTGAAATTACACTTCTATTCGTCAAGTAATATTTCTCCTTCCGGTTTGTATTTAGTGAATACTTCCGTGAATGAAAATGATGCTTCCGTTGCCAAAAACGTCGGATTTAGTTTATCTAAAACCAGTACTCCAACCACCGCAATTCCACTCAATGTGGCTTTTGATACTAACCTTACAGGAGCTGATACTGGTGGTGCGACAGGAGCTACCCTCAATTTAATTGCCAGTTATTATAAAACTAATGCAACTGCCGCCAAAGTCGGTCTTTTGCAATCAAACGTAATATATACAGTTTCCTATTTATAATTATGACTTAGCCAGGCTTTTATTAGCCTGGCTTTAAATGGATGCTATTATGAAAATTCTAGTTTTATTACTCACTATTTTATTTTCGAGCGCAACACTTTCTAATGTTATTATTACTGGCACTCGAATTATATATCCTGCTGACGCTGATAGTATTGCTGTACAATTAACCAATAACAGTAAAACATCGTCTCTTGTTCAGTCATGGATTGATAACGGTGATGAAAATTCCACGCCTGAGAATTCTGAAGCGCCTTTTTATTTATCCCCTCCTATTGTTAAAATTGAAGGTTTACAAGGTCAGCAACTAAAAATTAAAAAAATACCCGGAAAACTTCCTGAAAATGTTGAAAGCGTATTTTTCTTAAATGTTTTAGATATTCCTAAAACGCCAGAGTCTGCTAAAGGCAAAAATGCAATTCAGCTAGCCACACGTTCACGAATTAAAATTTTTTATCGTCCTATTGGGCTAACTGAATCTCCCGATGAGGTTATTAATAATGCAAGCTATCAGATTAAAAATAATAAAATATTAGTTAAAAATAATTCACAATACCATTTAACTATTGCAGCTATCGCACCATCTGACGATAAAAATAACTCATTAACTGATTCTGCGATGATTGCCCCTATGTCTGAAAAAGAATTACCTATTAAAGGAATAATGAAAAACCACGATCTTATTTTAATGTATGTGGATGACTATGGTGTTTTCAAATCTAAAAATATTAAACTTTAATAGAAGAAATCATCGTGAAAAAAGAAAATTATCTCTATCTCCTAATCTTAATAGGACTACAAAGTTATCAAAAGAACTCAATAGCGGACGAGTTTGAGACTTCCCTATTGGTAGGTAAATCTGCACAAGGAGATATTTCACGATTCTATACTGATAATAACATTCCATCAGGTAAACAATTAGCCGACCTTTATGTCAATAATAATTGGAAAGGTCAGTTTGAAATTGATATCAATAATGATGGTAAACTGATCAGCCTTGCTGCTGATGATGTGCAAAAATTAAATCTGAATTTGTCTTCTGAGGTAATTGAACAAACCAAACAACAGCCATTTATTCCTATAGATGATTTAGTACCCAATATAAAGTATAAATTTAATATCAACGACCTGCGGCTCGATATTATCGTCCCTCAAGTCGCTCTGAAACAAATCGAAGCTAACTATGTTGACCCCAGCCTCTGGAATTATGGCGAGCCTGCAATTATTTTTTCTTATAATACAAATTATTATAGTTACAAAGAGAAAAAAAACTCAAAAACCAGCAGTGACAATTTTTATGCGACCTTAAATTCAGGCATTAATTTGGGCGCCTGGCAATTTAGAGATGAGTCCAGCTATCGACATAGCTCTCATGGTAGCCAAAAATGGAAAAACAATACCCGTTATATTTATCGCCCCCTTAGTGCAATCAAATCCGGGTTGAAATTAGGTGATTTTTATACACCTGCAGCCCTATTTAATAGTATTCGAGTTCGAGGCATTGCATTGGCAACAGAAGCCAGTATGTTGCCAAATTCAAGTCAAAATTTTGTCCCCATTATACGCGGTGTCGCTCAAACAAATGCATTAGTCAGCGTATACCAAAATAACAATCTGGTTTATCAAGAAAACGTTCCCCCTGGTGAGTTCGCATTTAATGACCTTCAGCCTAGTGCTGGTGGTGGTGACTTATTCGTCGTTGTCCAAGAAGCTGATGGAAGGCAAGAAACCTTTACTGTACCCTATTCTGCTGTACCTGATATGCTCAAACAAGGCGTTTACAATTACAGCCTCATTGCTGGGCAAACAAAAATCGACAATACCCATTATCAACCCAAATTTACTCAAGGTGAGTTTCACTATGGTTTAAATAATTTAGTGACACTTTATGCAGGAATGTTATTTAGCGAAAAATACTATTCCGGCGTTATTGGGAGTGGTTGGAATTTTAGTTTTGGGGCCATTTCAGCTGATATTACGCAAGCAAATACTAAATTAGATTCAGGCGATCATAGTGGTCAAAGCTATCGCTTGACTTATAACAAATATATTAACGCAACGTCGACCAATTTAACCTTGGCGTCATATCGTTATTCGACTAGTGGCTACTATAGTTTTATTGATGCCATTTATTCCCAAGACAATTATCGCGCTTGGAAAGTTTATCAAGACCAGCTATCAGAAAAACTCGGCAATAATATTCCACCTGAACTTTCACTCACTAATTATGACGCCTTACGCGGTTCACGTGCTAAAAACACATTTACATTGAATTTAAACCAACAATTAGCAGATGGTTATGGTTCGGTATTCATCTCGGGGACACATCGTGATTATTGGAATACAAACGGTAATAGCCGTGAATATCAAGCTGGTTATGCCAACAACTATAACGATATTTCCTATAGTGTGTCTGTTTCACGTGTTCGTAATTACGACAGCGAAGAAGAAACACGTATTTATGCCAACTTTAGTGTTCCTTTTTCTTTATTTGAAAAACGCGCCAATATTAGCATGGGAAGTTATTTCACTGACTCTCGTTACCAACAAACTACGCTAAGTGTCAGTGGTATTGCAGGTAAAAATGACCAAGTCAATTATACGTTAACTGCAACGAACCAAAACGGTGGGAATAACTTAGTTGGTGGCAACGTCAGCTATCAGCTTCCCTCTAGCACGCTTTCAGGATCTTACACAGAGGCCAATAATTACCGCCAAACTGGTTTAGGCGCCAAAGGAACTCTGGTTGCTATCCCTGGACATATTGTTTTTTCAGGGGAAGCAGGACAAACCTATACCATCATTGATGCTCCAATGGCCAGTAACATGATGGTCAACGCTGATAAAACTACCTTAACCAACCAACAAGGTGTCGTTTTAGTTGCTAATTCCACACCGTATAGAACCAATACCTATACCTTGACGGATACAGAAAAAACCGCAGGTGCAGAGGTGCTCGGTAATATGGCCAATGTGAGTCCATATCAAGGAGCGGTGAATTACATCAAACTCGAAACCGATACACGACAAACTTATCTCATCCGAGGCGTGCTTGCTAATGGCGATAGCTTACCTTTTGGTACAGAAATCACAGATGCTAAACAGCAAAGTGTTGGTTATGTCGGTCAATCTGGCGTGATGTATATCAAAAGTGAGCAATTACCGATGGCATTGCACATAAAGCTTAAAGGGAAAAAGACATGTGTTATTGAGCCACTACTCAATACGATGGATAAGAATAAAAACCTCTGTCGATAAAGGAAAACATGATGAAAAAAATCACTTTAGCACTGATGCTTTCCAGTATATTGGCTTATAGCCAGTATTCCTCAGCACATTGTAGACAAACATCTACAGTGACGGCTCCCGCTCTTGCTTTTGATTTATCGACAGAACTTACCAGTACATCGACTCAAGTTAGTAAAAATAGCAGAACCATCTACCCTGGAACTTTTACCTGTACTGCAAGAGGATTGCTTTTTCCTAACTCTATCGGTATTGCATCCCCCTTCCAAGGCAGAACAGCCACTATTGGTTTTAATGGTGGAAAGCAGTTTGTCTCAATTACAGTCACTGCATTAGAAAAAGATAGAGTTGTCGGCCTTACGGAAGGTATACATCAAGGTAGTGAGCTCGATACAAATTTTACCGTTCAATTTAATTTGCTCACAGCCAAACCCGGAACCAACTATGTCGAAGTATCAGGAAGTACCGCCACAGTTACCCCTATTGTACTCGCCTCTGATGCATCCAGCTTGGGAATTCTACAGTGGTTATTAGATATTGTAGTCAAATTAGTCACTTTTCTGTTAACGCTACAATGGCCAACCAGTGCCGATGACATCTACTTACAACCAATGACCTTAACTTATAATCCCATTCTCACTACCTGTAATTTTGTTAACCAAGGTTTAGTCGTTGCGCTACCCCCAGTAAGTATCAATGCGGTGAAAACTGTAACCAGAGCAGGCTACACGCCATTCACGCTTAACTTTACCTGCCAAGACTTTTTAGCAGGCGGTAATGCTTCTCGTGATGTATCTATTTTTTTATCCAGTAGTAATTTACTCTCAAATGATAAAACAACCTTGAATAATACCATTAGCCAAGGTGCTAAAGGCGTTGGTTTCCGATTAGTTAGCGCAAGCAATCTCAATACACCGTTAGTACTTTCGGATAGCGTAGCAGCTAAAAATGGCGCGACAAATATTTTTACTGTCCTTAAAGGAAATCCGATTTCCCCTTCTTTTTCAGTAAACTTAGGTGCTTATTACCATGCATACAACCCAAGTAGTGTCACTCAAGGACAAGTCTCAAGTACTGCAACCGTGGTGATGTCATACAATTAGAAAGGAAAATATTATGGACGGAATAATTAAAATCACAGGGTTTGCTACGTTACTATTTTTTAGCGTCCAAGCATGTGCGAGCCTTGTTTTACAAGGAACACGAATTATTTTTCCTAGCGATAAAAAGGCCGTCGGGATTCAACTGACTAATTACAGTGAACAAGCCACATTGACTCAAAGTTGGGTGGATGAAGGTAACCTCGATTCAACACCAGAAACGACGAACGCGCCATTTATTGTGACCCCCCCCGTTACTAAAATCGCGGCAAATGACGGGGCTCAATTACAAATACGCTTTATTGGCGACAAACTCCCTACGAATAAAGAGTCTGTATTTTATTTAAATGTATTAGACATTGCGCCAAAGCCAAAACAAATAAATAGTGCAAATATGCTGCAGTTCGCCATTCAAACACGGATTAAAGTTTTTTATCGACCAATTGCGCTTATAAATAAACCAGATGATTTAATCAATAACATTAAATTCCATTTAGCTAAAGATGGCATTATCGTCAACAACCCAACCCCTTATTTTTTAAGTATTGCCAATATCTATCTAGCTAATAATGAAAGCCGTTCTATTACAAAAAGCTCGATGATTGCGCCATTTTCATCACAAATCTTCCCTTCAACCGCCGTCATTAATCACGGAGAAAATATAACAATGATTTATATTGACGATACAGGGAAACAAATTCAGTACCAAACCAAGCTATAAAAATAGGTTTAGCCCCTTTTATAGCTTGGTTGATAAATACTAGGATTGAGCTACAACTTTAGGGCGGATAAACACGGCAGGAATAGCAAGAAGCGCCATTAAATAGAAAACTACACCATGATGAGCAGGCACTCGCTCATAAATATACCCCACAATAATAGTCAGGACGGCTAACCCACCACCGGTTGCGAGGGCAGAGTAAACACCTTGTAATGGGATAATTTCATTTTCTTTTCTTGCGCTGATAAAGCGCATTGCCGCTAGATGACAAATCGTAAAAGTCCCACTGTGAAGAATTTGCACTACAATTAACACAGGTAATGCAGTAAACGCCCCCATCAGCCCCCAGCGGATAATTCCACAAAATGCGGATAACAGCAGTAAATTACGCGCACTCCAACGCCGGAACAAACGGTGACTTAACATAAATACAATGACTTCAGCAACCACCCCCAGCGACCATAAATTACCGATCACTAAATCTGAATAACCCGCCTCTTTCCAAAATAGGGAAGCAAAACCATAATAAGCTGCATGGGCCCCTTGTAATAAGGTCACACAAATTAAAAACCTAACGACGTTTTTATCAGCAATCAACTGTTTAAAAGTGACTTTATTGCCACCTTCAATTTTCGCCGCTCCCATTGGCATAATTGCCGGTTTCATCATTGCGCCTAGTAATAATGCTAAACAGCTTACTATCAACGCTACCATGATGGCTTTATTACCCCAAACACCTGCTAAATACCCCATCAATGAGGAGCCAATAATAAAAGCTATCGACCCCCAGACGCGAATTTTGCCATAGTCAAAGGTAAATTGTTTTTGCCATGTTCCTGCCAGTGAATCTCCTAACGGAACCATTGGCGCAAAAAATAAGTTAAAGCCTATCATTACAAATAGCAGCCATGCCCAATGAGAACCCAAAGCAAAACCAACAGAGAAAATGAGTGAAAGCCCTGCAAGTAAACGTAGTGCCGTAATCAGTTTCGAGGGCTCTTTAACTAAAGGAGTAATGAACATCGCGCCAAGGAAACGGGCTGCTAACCCTACCCCTAACAAAACACCAATCATTTCTGCATCAATTCCCTCACCTTGTAGCCAAACTGACCAAAATGGTAAGAAAATACTGTAGGCAAAAAAGTAGGTAAAATAATCAATGGCTAGCCAACGCGTTGATGGAATGACCATCATCCCTCCGTTTTTTCAATGCAAAAAACCCGCTCATACATGCATGTAGAAGCGGGTTTTAATCACGAATTGTCGTTTAAATTATGCGTAAACTGGGTATTTCTTGCAAATTGCTAATACTTTTTGTTTTACGCTCTCAATGGTCGCTTCGTCATTGAGGTTGTCTAGGATATCACACATCCAGCCCGCTAGCTCACTCGCTTCTGCTTCTTTAAAGCCGCGGCGTGTAATTGCAGGAGAACCGATACGTACACCAGACGTTACGAATGGGCTCTTAGGATCGTTAGGTACACTGTTTTTGTTAACTGTGATATTCGCACGGCCCAGTGCAGCATCTGCATCTTTACCTGTGATATCTTTGTCTACTAAATCCACTAAGAACAAATGGTTTTCCGTTCCACCAGATACGACTTTATAGCCACGTTTTTGGAAAACGTCGACCATTGCTTTGGCATTTTTAGCCACTTGTTGTTGGTAAACTTTGAATTCTGGTTCCATCGCTTCTTTCAATGCAACCGCTTTACCTGCAATCACATGCATTAAAGGGCCACCTTGAGAACCTGGGAATACGGCTGAGTTGATTTTTTTGTATAACTCTTCGTCACCACCTTTAGCTAAAATTAATCCACCACGTGGACCTGCTAAAGTTTTATGTGTTGTTGTCGTCACAACATGTGCGTGAGGCACTGGGTTTGGATAAACACCAGCAGCAATCAAACCTGCTACGTGAGCCATATCCACAAACAGATAAGCACCAATGCCATCTGCGATTTCACGCATTTTTGCCCAATCAACCACACCTGAATACGCAGAAAAACCACCGATAATCATTTTTGGTTTATGTTTTTCAGCTTGCGCTTTGATATCATCGTAGTCAATTTTACCGCTTTCATCGATGCCATAAGGCACGATGTTGTACAGTTTACCTGAGAAGTTAACTGGTGAACCGTGAGTTAAGTGACCACCATGTGCCAGATTCATCCCCAGAACAGTATCACCTGGCTGTAATAACGCCATGTAAACAGCAGCGTTAGCTTGTGAACCTGAGTGCGGTTGCACGTTCGCATAGTCAGCACCAAATAGTTCTTTCGCACGGTCAATCGCTAATTGTTCTACCACATCAACATACTCACAACCGCCATAGTAGCGTTTGCCTGGGTAGCCTTCTGCATATTTATTGGTTAGCTGAGAACCTTGAGCCTGCATGACTCGTGGACTGGTATAGTTTTCAGAAGCAATTAATTCAATGTGTTCTTCTTGACGTTGTACTTCTTGCTCCATTGCTTCCCATAATTTTGGATCGTAGTCAGCAATATTCATTTCACGCTTTAACATTCGCTTCTCCTGCCTCAGCAATTCAATAGGTTGAAAATCGATTCATCGCAATGACACACAGTGTAAACTCTTTTTCTCTCTTGAGATAGCCCTAAAGAAAAAATATACGCAAACGATTGCATTAATTTTTTTCACTTCATTTGCTTCTGAAGGCTCCACTATAAAATAGCTTAAATTTTAATTTTTAACGTAGAAACATCCAGATTTGCTAGCCCCTTCTCATTGTGTGCTTAATTCCGACATATTTTCCCAGTTTGAGTCTTTACATAAAACCTTAAATATTATAAGTTGTATTTAAAATACATGTTTATAAATAAACTTTATGTCTCTCAAAAAAGAGTGATTTATTGGGATGAAATATACTTATCCCAATGATGTAAAAGGATATGTTTGTACAAAACTAAAAACTGACGCCTTACGATCACTACGATGAGAACATGAAAATAATTCAGGAGCACCTGTATGCTAGATAGCCAAACCATCGCCATTGTTAAATCCACCATTCCTGCCATTGCTGAAACAGGGCCAAAACTAACCGCACATTTTTATGATCGGATGTTTAAACAACACCCTGAACTAAAAGATATTTTTAACATGACTCACCAAATGAATGGCGACCAACGTGAAGCTCTATTCAACGCTATTTGTGCTTATGCGGTAAATATTGAAACCCCTGAAGCACTGATTTCAGCGGTTGAAAAAATTGCCCAAAAACACGTTAGTTTAAATATCAAACCTGAGCATTACCCTATTGTTGGGGAAAATTTACTGGCGGCTATCGATGAACTACTTAGCCCAGGCCAAGAAGTACTTGATGCTTGGGGAAGAGCTTACGGGGTCTTAGCTGATATCTTTATTGGTCGTGAAGCAGTAATTTACCAAGAGAATGCAGATAAAATTGGGGGCTGGGAAGGTTTACGTGAATTTAAATTGAAACAAAAACAGCCCCAAAGTGATGTAATCACCAGTTTTGAATTCGTACCTGTCGATGGGAAACCTGTCGCGGATTACCGCCCAGGCCAATATATCACTATTTATGTCAACAACCAGGGATTTGAAAACCAAGAAATCCGCCAATACTCACTGACGACTGCGCCTAATGGCCGTAGCTACCGTATTGCAGTAAAACGTGAAGAACAAGGCTCAGTTTCTAATTTCTTACATCAACAATTAAATGAAGGTGACCATGTACTACTCGCCCCACCCTGTGGTGATTTCTTCATTGATGTTGATGGCCAGACACCTGTTACCTTGATCTCTGCAGGCGTTGGTTTAACCCCAATGCTGAGTATGTTAAATCATCTAACAGAACAAGGTCACAATGCTCAAGTTAATTGGTTCCATGCCGCTGAAAATGGTGCTGTTCATGCCTTTAGGCACGAAATTCAACAACTATTAGCAAAACAACAAACCAGCCAATCTGCGATTTGGTTTAATCAACCAAGAGAGGAAGATCGTCTCGGGTTTGATTACCAATATGAAGGTTTAATGAATTTAGAATTGGTACGTGAATGGATTGAGCAACCGAACATGCAATTCTATTTCTGTGGCCCTGTTGGTTTTATGCAGCACGTAGGCAAACAGCTAATTGCAATGGGTGTCGATGCCGATGCTATTCACTATGAATGTTTTGGACCACATAAAGTATTACCCCTCAATTAATGGATAAAAAATGCTCTTCTGTTTAGAAGAGCATTCTCTGAAACATGTTAACTGAAGAAAATGGTTTAAATGGTTAAGTGTTTGCCATTTTTCTAAATTTAGCGGTAACGGACTCGCATAATAAATACGCAATTCTAATCCCATTCCTGTGTATTTTCCGTTACCGCTTTTTCACATAACGTAATTTATTAAATCGCTTCTTCATCTTGCTCACCGGTCCGAATACGGATCACTCGAGCTACATCATAAACAAAGATCTTCCCATCGCCAATTTTGCCCGTTTGGGCCGTTTGCATAATGGTTTCGACACAGTTTTCAACAATGTCATCAGGGACAACAATTTCAATTTTAACCTTAGGTAAAAAATCAACCATATACTCTGCACCACGGTAAAGCTCAGTATGCCCTTTTTGACGTCCAAAGCCTTTCACTTCAGTTACCGTCATTCCGGTAATACCCACTTCAGCCAATGCTTCACGAACATCATCAAGTTTGAATGGCTTTATAATTGCATCAATTTTTTTCATAAATAATTCCTGTTATGACCAGTTTTTACGGCCAAAACCTGAGGTGATCGGATAGCGGCGATCTTTACCGAAATTACGCATCGTAATACGTGGCCCAACAGGAGCCTGACGGCGTTTATATTCATTAATATCAACAAGACGTACAACTTTTCGTACCACGTCTTTATCAAAACCAAGTTTGATTAAATCATTAACTGACAAGTCTTTTTCCACGTAGCCTTCCAATAATGCATCTAACACATCATAAGGCGGCAAGCTGTCTTGATCTAATTGCCCTGGAGCAAGTTCTGCTGACGGTGGCCTATCAATCACACGTTGAGGAATTGCTGGAGATAATGTATTACGATATTTAGCTAACTCAAAAACAAGGGTTTTAGGCACATCTTTTAACACATCAAAACCACCTGCCATATCGCCATATAATGTTGAATAACCAACAGCAGATTCACTTTTATTACTGGTAGTCAACACTAAGCGACGACGTTTATTTGACATTGCCATTAAAATAACCGCTCGGCAACGTGCTTGTAAGTTTTCCTCAGTGGTATCAACCGCGGTTCCTTCAAACATCGGCGTTAACTGAGCCATAAAGGCATCAAACATCGGTTCGATGGATACGATATCGAATTCAACCCCAAGCAAATCAGCTTGCTCTTTAGCGTCGTGAATACTCATTTCAGAAGTATAGCGGAATGGCATCATGACAGCTTGCACATGCTCTTTCCCTATAGCATCAACCGCAATAGCCACCGTTAGCCCTGAGTCAATACCGCCTGATAGCCCTAAAATTGCACCATTAAAACCATTTTTATTGATGTAGTCACGAGTTGACATAACTAAAGCTTGGTATACCTGAGCAACTGGGTCATTCTCAATAAATACGCTACCTTCGCTCACCAATGCAAGTTCATCAAATTGAACTGTGATAACTTGCTCTTTAAATTCTGCCAATTTAAAGATTTGTTTACCTTTATTTGCAATGACTTTTGAGCCACCATCAAACACCAATTCATCTTGCCCACCCACTTGGTTGAGATACACAATTGGCATATGAGTGCGTTTGCAATGTTCGACTAATAAGTCGGTTCGAATATGTTCTTTATGAATATCATAAGGAGATGCATTGATGGTTAATAATATTTCAGCACCCGCCCCTTTGACTGCATCTACTGGCTCGTCATACCAAATATCTTCACAAATTAATAAACCGAGCTGATAACCTTTAAATTCAACAACACAGGATTTTTCATCTGCAGTGAAATAACGGGGTTCATCAAACACACCATAATTTGGCAACTCTTGTTTAAAATAGCGAGCGTGCAATTTGCCTTGATAGAAAAAGGACAGCGCATTATAGATATCATCCCCTTCATACCATGGGTGACCAACAATAATCGCCGTTTCTTGGCTGGCTTTTTGCAAACGGTCGAGTTGTACTAAACAGCGGTCCTCGAAATCAGCTCGGAAAATTAAATCTTCTGGTGGATACCCTGTCAAAGACAGCTCTGAAAACATGACAATATCTGTGTTTGGTGCTTGTTCACTCACAACTTGCAGCATGCGATCGCAGTTGCCTTCGATGTCACCGACTAACCAATTAAGTTGTGCTAGTGAAATATTAAGCTTACGGCTCATAAGGTATTTTTTCTCCCGGAGCGTGAATATGAATTGCCTTATTCCACATAATGTAATCGATAACAACCATGTGGTAAATAATACTTATTTATTCTTTAAAATCATTAGCTTCTAAATCATGACGGCCAAGTAATTTATAAAATTCTGTACGGTTTCGTCCTGCCATTCGGGCAGCTTGGGTAACATTTCCTTTCGTCATTTGTAATAACTTACGTAGATAATTCAATTCGAACTGATTGCGAGCTTCAACAAATGTTGGTAGCGCCGTATTTTCACCTTGAAGTGCTTGGCTAACCAGTGCTTCGCTTATAACAGGAGACGTCGTTAATGCTACACACTGTTCAATCACATTCACTAATTGACGGACATTGCCCGGCCAGCTCGCTGTTATTAAGCATTTCATTGCATCACTGGAAAAACTACGTACGAAAGGTTTATGACGTGATGCAGCTTCACGCAATAGATGATTAGCTAATAATGGAATATCTTCTGAACGTTCATTTAACGCAGGAATACGTAAGTTGACCACATTTAAACGATAGTAAAGATCCTCACGAAACTCATTTTTTTCCATTGCTTTTGGTAGGTTACGGTGAGTTGCAGACAGAATACGTACATCAATATCTAAATCACGGTTGCTACCTAAAGGACGAACTTTGCGCTCTTGCAATACCCGCAGTAATTTAACCTGCAATGGCATTGGCATATCACCAATTTCATCTAAAAATAACGTCCCACCACTGGCTGCAAAGAATAACCCTTCGCGATTACTAACTGCGCCAGTAAAGGCGCCTTTTGCATGCCCAAATAGTTCAGACTCTAATAATTGTTCAGGTAGTGCACCACAGTTAATGGCAATAAACGGCTTACGCGCCCTAGGGCTAGCTTTATGAATCGCCTGCGCTAAAACCTCTTTACCTGTACCACTTTGCCCGTTAATCAATACGCTAACATCAGATTGTGCCACCATATGCGCTTGTTCTAACAGGCGTATCATTAAGGGGCTACGTGTGACAATACCAGAGCTCCACTCTTCATCACTTATGGGTGTTGAAGAGAGCGCGAGTGCTTCATCAATCGCTTTATATAATGCGTCTTTGTCGACTGGCTTAGTTAAAAAACTAAATACGCCTCGTTGTGTTGCCGCGACGGCATCAGGAATCGAGCCATGAGCTGTTAATATAATGACAGGCATGTTTGGATGGGCTTTTTGTATCTCATCGAAAAGCGCCATGCCATCCATTTCATCCATACGTAAATCACTGATCACTAAATCTAATTTTTCTTTTTGTAAGATTTTTAGCGCTTCAGGGCCGCTCTCTGCGGTAGTGACTTTAAAGCCTTCACTACTCAAACGCATACCTAACAGTTTCAGAAGACTTGGGTCATCGTCAACTAGTAACAAATTTGCTGACTTACGATTCGTCATTTTTGTTCATTCTCCGATGAATTTTGCTCTACTGGAGAAGATGCGCTGCTATCAGGCTTTGGCTCTTCAGAGGAAATAGGTTTATCTCCTTCAACCCCATTTTCTACCTCTTTTTCGGTTTCGTTCGTGCTTTTCTTACGAGAAGAAAGCTGACGTTCAATATCCGTTAAGTTTTCAAGCTTACGGGAGGTCGTATTCAGTTCGAAAGCCAATTTAGCATTATCTTCTTTCAAGCGGTCGAGCTTTGTATCCATTTCTTGTTGTAGGCGCTTATAACGAGCCCCCGCATCTGACAAGTTGATAATTTGCACCTGTTGCTCACGCCATAATTGCAATAATGGCCGTACTGCTGTTGGAAAATTCAAACTATACGTATTAATGCTATCCAGCATTTTGCGACGTTCAGCAATAGACGGATCTGCAGAATTCAACAAAATGTTCTGTTGAAATGCACTCGACCAGTTTGTTACCTCGATTTTACCTGCTTCCTCACGTGCTTGACTGGTTTCAGTACGATCGGCACAATCCATCATTCGCAACCAAAATAGCGCGTTTTCCCGTGCAGTAGGTTGGTCATTGTTCCAGATCGTTTCACATGATGTATACCGATAGTCCGTAACTTTTACCTCAGGCACAACGACTTGCGCTAGAGTTTCGAGCGGTGACTGGCCATTTTTAGCGACACATCCACTTAAGATTAGGGAAAATAAGACCGCCCCAAAATTGAGCCCTGTACGTCTCATCACATAAGGTACTCTTCGATTATTTTTACTTAACGATGCGTTACGGTAAAGTACCGCCCAAACACCTGTAGACCGATTTACCATTATTCATTCTCTGCGGTTAGAGGCAGTTCAATTCTAAAACAGACATCTGCTGATTTAGTGGGAACAAGAGAAAGCTCACCCCCCATTTGTTTAATACAATCTTGCGCAATACTTAGCCCTAGCCCACTTCCTTTAACAGCACCTTTTCTTTGTAATGAGCCTTGATAAAAAGGTTCAAAAATCATGCTTTGCTCAGATTCAGGAATTGGCGTACCCGTATTCGCAACTTCAATTAGCAATTTATTGCCTGTTTGTCGACTAGAGATCCAAATATTACCTGATTCGCCGCCATAGTGCACCGCATTGGAATAGATATTATCAATAACTCGCCCAAGAAGTGAGGGTTCAGCTAAACAGCTATCCACTTTTAAACGCACTTCTGTTTTGATGTTTTTAGCCCGTGCGGGTAAGTTATGTGCTTTGACGATATCTTCAATGAGCTTTTGTAAATCAACAATCTGTGCTTCTGGTGGGTCATCTACAAGCTTACGATTATAGTCAAGTAATTGCTCAATAAGTTGCTGAAGATGCTTACTACTGTGATCCAAAATTTCTACAACTTCTTTTTGAGACACCGTTAATGGTCCAGCTACCTCATCAGCAAGTAACTCCGTTCCTTCACGCATACTCGCAAGAGGTGTTTTTAATTCATGTGAAATATGGCGAAGAAATTCATGACGCTGTGATTCAAGCCATGCTAATCGCTCACTTAACCAAATAATACGCTGCGCAATTGTCCGTAATTCCCTAGGGCCTTTAAAGCGCTCAATATTATTGGCTATCGTGCGTCCAGTTCCAAGACGGTTAATCATTCGTTCGATAGCTTTAACTGGGCCAATAATCATCCTTGTGAATAATGCAACTAGTAAAGCGCTTAATAAGAATAAAATTAAGCTCTGCCAGCCAAATAATTGACCTTTATTCGCAATTGCTTTTTGTAACTGTTCTCCACGGCTAAAAATCACATCACGAGTTTCTTGCACTAATGAGGCATTTTCGGCAGAAAACTGTTCTAAAGCTCGTGTAATTTTTTCTGTCGGCTCATTGTTTTCACAAGCGACCGTTTTAAGTGCATCCAAAGTGTTAGTCAATGCGGAGGTGTCTGACGAAGTGGGTAAGATTGTTTTCTGACGCTCGAACATTTGCTGATAATCTGCAAACTGTTTCTGATATTGCGTTTGCAAGGTGGGATCTTGTAACACACAATATTGACGATAGCTCCGTTCCATTTCTAAGGCGAGACTACTCATCACTTCACTACGCCGTGCGTCAAGCAACGTGGTTTTATTGATATTGGCAGCTTGGTTACTAAGTTGCTCCAGACTTTGATATGCCTGGTAAGCGAGTACTAATAAAGGAAGTAGTACAAGCCAAAATGCCATCACAACGAGTTGGCGCAAGGAGCGCGGGAAAAAACGCCATTTACTCAATACATTCATCTCATACCCATTCAACGTATTGCAATGGTAGCAGAACTCGTTGTCATGCGAAAAGCACAATCCAAATTATGTGTCCCATAGCGTTAAAATCAGACTAAGTGTAACAACTAAAAGCAATGAACGTGCCAATTTAATTGGTAAAAAATGATAATTTTCAGATAGGTATGTTCATCGCTCCGGATGTTCCTTTTTCGCATAAACGAAAGCATAAAAGAATCAATAGGTCTTATTAAATGAATTCTTTCGTCTTTTCTTTAGTTTTTGCTTTAAAAATAAAACACTCAGCTATGCCCTAAATAATTCGGATTGCAGCTAGGCGCCAAGTGAAGATATCTCTATAAGTATGTGATTCGGGTAGACGAGAGCAGCCAACAACGCTGTGGTACAAAGTATGACGGGCATTATGGTGGGCATAAAATAGGAAGGCGGGATAAAGGACTTACCTTTACTCCGCCAGCGATAACAACTACTCTGATTCTGATGGTTACTGCTTTTATATAATTATGTCTTTACATTAAAGATAATTATATAGGTGGTGCCTCACTCCACGTGTCGCCCTGTGTTTGATAAGGCCCGAAGGCGAATATCTGTGCTGTTGGACGGTAGGCACCTTACTTTGGCGTCATTCTTGGTTTATGTGGTATGTACCCAACTAATTTTGGACCTACATAAGAAGTTGAATGAGCAACTGAATATTATTATGCACATGCCGTGCCAACTTTTCAATTTATTTTTTAACACATTAAAAAATAAGACAATTTATTTTTTATCGTCTATTCAGTGATTCTGGATACACTGAAACGGTTTATCTCTTTCTCAATATTGTCGCTAATTTAAGACACCCTAAACATCAAATTTATAAATCTATATTTATCAATAAGATAAATGTCTCCTTTTGGCGACACCCCAAAGTGGCGTCTGTCGCTATTTTTATACACCTTGTTTTTTGGTTATTTATTATTCAATATGAATAAGTTTGCGTGAAAATTTTACCCCAATAAAAAAATTGCTCGTCATTATGGATGAACAGCAGAATTTTACATTCTGCTGGTAGCTAATCTTTCTCGATATTGATATAAGATTTCCCAATATCCTACTCATCAAATTGATAAAAAATATGATAAAAATCGCTTTAGTTGATGACCACGTGGTTGTGCGTTCTGGTTTCGCTCAACTTTTAACACTGGAACCCGATATTTCTGTTGTTGGGCAATATGCGAATGCCCAAGAAGCTTGGCCTAATTTGCTTAATTTGGATATCGATGTCGCCATCATGGATATATCGATGCCAGATGAAAACGGTTTACAGCTTTTATCACGTTTACGTCAAAAAAAGCCTGATTTTCGCACCATTATATTGAGCATTTATGATACCCCAGCCTTTGTGCAAAGTGCTTTAGATGCGGGAGCCAGCGCGTATTTAACTAAACGTTGTGGCCCTGAAGAGTTAGTGCAAGCTGTTCGCTCTGTCCACCAAGGCGGCTGCTACTTATGTTCCGATGCTATGCGAGCACTACGCCACTCACCTCAACAACAGCAAAGCCTACATGAATTGACACCTCGGGAACGGGAAGTATTTGATTTATTAGTTGCTGGCTTGAGTGTAAAAGTGATCGCAGAGCAACTTGAATTAAGCCATAAAACCGTGCACGTTCACCGCGCAAATATATTAGGCAAATTGCAATGCGAAAATACCATCGACCTTGTTCACTACGCGCTAGAACATAATCTAATTTCACGGTAATTTAGGCATGAATAAAAGCTTACGGTTAACGCTGCAATCCATCTTCTTATTTTTTACTTATTCGCTGTTATGGATTGGGTTGTGGATCATCGGCTTTTATTTAAGTCAAAACAGTTTTCAGGCAACTTTATTTCTGCCGCAAGGCTTACGCCTAGCATTGATGATTATCCTTTGGCGACGCTACTGGCCAACACTGCTACTTAGCGAAGGGATATTAAATTTTTGGTTATCATCAGAGCAACTTCTCTTCCAACCTATTTTACTGTTATCACCGTTATTAAGTCTCGGTGTTGCTTTTGTTATTCAAAATATCTGGTGGCGTTATACGTTATATTGGCAGCGGTTATTATTATTACTCGCAGGCGTTGCGGCAAATAGTGTATTACATGCTTTATTATTCAGTGGGTTATCATCTTATTCCATTAGCCAATTATTCCTAACAACATTAACCGGAGGGATACTGCTTTCTCCTTTTGTTTACCTTATTTATGAATATCTACACGAACAGCACTACCAAATGCTCCTTGATTATGGGACGCCAGATAAGCAATTACGAACCTCTTTAATTGTTTGGTGTTTTCTATTTTGTGTCGTTGGACTCAGCGCCCAAGTATTTTTTGCTCCCGAAATTGAACGGTTAATTGTCTTACTGGTGTTTATTCCTAACGTTTTTATGGCTTATCGTTATGGCTGGCAAGGTGGCGTACTTTCTGCATTATTAGGTAGTTTAATCATTACTTTTGCCCGGCAATTTCACGGTGCATTTGCTGATTTAGAAGAATTAGAAATGTTTCTCAGCACTCAAGCCTTAATTGGTATTGGCCTTGGGATAGCAATTAGCCGACAAAAACAGCTGGCGAGTAACCTACAACGTTATCGCCAACGCTTAGAAGAAGAACTAAAAACACGGCGCGACTTAATGTTGCAGCTCGTGCATACCGAAGAAGATATCAAAAAAGCGATTGCCCGTGAGCTGCATGATGAAATTGGGCAAAATATCACCGCGATTCAAATTCAGTCGATGTTAGTGAAAAAAACAGCAACAGATGACATCAGCCACCAAGCAGCAAGTCAAATAAATGAATTAGCGCAACAAATTCATCAATCTACGCGGCAATTATTGCGCCAGTTGCGCCCTCCTGTGTTAGATGAAATGTCGCTTGAAAATGCACTAACACACTTAATTGCTGAATTTTCTTTTCCACAGAATAATATTCAATGCCACTTTCATTATGGCTTACAAACAACACCGATCAATGAAACAGTGTTGTTTACGCTTTATCGCCTCGTCCAAGAGTTACTTAACAATATCAGTAAACATGCAAAAGCCACACAAATCCACATATCTCTTAAGCAAATAGGTGACTCGATCCAGCTTGTTGTTAATGATAATGGCGTCGGCATTCCATTTAGCAAACGCACTAGTGGCTTTGGGTTGCGCGGTATTGAGGAGCGAGTTCGAGCCTTAGGTGGTGATTGGACATTAACAACCCAAAACGGAACACAAATAAGTGTTAACTTGCCCACATTTTAAGATAAAACATCGCAAAACTAGGAATAATTCCTAGCCCTCTAATACCTTCTCTCATCCTTTTTGTTAAAAACTTGATTACATTTTCCTTAACAAGAGAAACCGCCCTATGACAGGTAAAGACACGTTGAGTCTGGATAACACGTATCGTTTTTGGCGTCGCCGCTTAATGCTATCAATGATTATTGGTTATGCCACTTTTTACCTCACACGAAAGAGTTTTAACTTCGTGATGCCTGTTATGCAAAACGAACTGTTTCTTGATAAAAGTGACATAGGTTGGATAGCGACGTCGTTTTATTTGACTTACGGAATCTCCAAGTTTCTTTCAGGGATTTTCCACGATATTACAGGATACCGTTGGTTTATGGGGGTTGGCTTAGTGATGACGGGGTTACTCAACATCATTTTTGCCTATTGCTTATCATTTCCAGCGTTATTAATTGTTTGGACATTAAATGGCTTTTTCCAAGGTTGGGGTTGGCCGCCTTGTGCACGCATTCTAACGCACTGGTATTCACGCAATGAACGCGGGTTTTGGTGGGGATTATGGAATATCTCCATCAACCTTGGGGGAATGTTACTGCCCTTGCTTACCGCGTTATTGGCGACCCAATACAGTTGGCAAATGGCCTTAATTGTCCCTGGTGTTATTGGTGTCATTATTGGGCTGTGGTTATGTCGTCAATTACGTGGCACACCGCAAGAAGAGCAGCTTCCAAGCGTTGGGCAGTGGCGACACGATGTTTTGGAGTTGCGCCAAGAGCGCTTATCGCCGCCAATGCCAATGCTAGTGATATTAAAAGATGCCATCATTTTTAACCGTATGATTTGGTTACTGGGCTTCTCCTATATTTTGGTTTATCTCATTCGCATGGCGATAAATGATTGGGGAAATCTATGGTTAACAGAGAAACATGGCACCAATTTACTCAGTGCGAATGCAACATTATCGTTATTTGAGCTGGGCGGATTATTAGGGGCACTCTGCTCTGGTTGGGGCTCTGATATTCTGTTTCGTGGCCAACGAGCGCCTATGATCCTGCTGTTTTCATTGGGTCTTTGTGTCTCAGTAAGTGCCTTATGGTTAACGCCAATTCATCACTATGCTTTATTGGCTGCATGCTTCTTTGCGATTGGATTTTTTGTTTTTGGACCACAAATGTTAATCGGTCTAGCTGCAACAGAATATTGTCATAAAAAAGCAGCTGGAGCGGTAACAGGTTATCTCGGTTTGTACGCCTATTTAGGGGCGGCGATTGCCGGGTGGCCACTCTCTCAAGTCATTGCACATTATGGTTGGTCAGGCATGTTTTCCTTACTTGCCAGTGCCGCGGCTTTGATGGGATTACTGCTAATGCCTCTATTGATTGCCAATGTCAGCAAACGAGAGCATTTGGCGGGCACTGTTTCACCCTCTGATAATAAAACCTGAATAAAGGACTGACAATGAAACTGAAAACTCTCTCTACGCTTGTTGCTGCAGGCTTATCCCTTGCAGCTATTACTACCACTGCAAATGCTGCGGGCCGTTTAGTTGTTTACTGTAGCGCCACTAACGCCATGTGTGAAACTGAAACACAAGCTTTTGCTAAGAAATATGATGTCAAAACCACCTTTGTACGTAATGGTTCTGGCAGTACGTTAGCCAAAATCGAAGCTGAAAAACGAAACCCACAAGCTGACGTGTGGTACGGCGGTACATTAGACCCACATTCACAAGCAGGGGAAATGGATTTACTTGAACCATACAAATCGCCAAATCTGGCTGAAATCATGCCACAATTCCAAGACCCTGCAAAACGTAAAGGTAATTACTCTTCCGCAGTTTACATCGGTATTTTAGGGTTTGGCGTTAACAAAGACCGCCTAAAAGAGAAAGGGTTACCTATCCCAACTTGCTGGAAAGATTTAACCAAACCTGAATATAAAGGCGAAATTCAAATTGCAGACCCACAAAGTTCAGGAACCGCTTATACCGCATTAGCCACTTTCGACCAATTATGGGGTAATGAGCAAGCCTTTGATTACCTTAAAAAATTAAACTCAAATATCTCTCAATATACTAAGTCAGGTATTGCCCCAGCACGTAACGCCGCTCGCGGTGAGTCGGCCATTGGTATTGGCTTTTTACATGATTATTCATTAGAAGTGGAAAATGGCGCGCCATTAGAGCTTATCGCACCATGCGAAGGTACTGGCTATGAAATTGGCGGGATCAGTATCCTGAAAAATGCACGCAATATGGATAACGCGAAACTGTTTGTTGATTTCGTCTTATCGAAAGAAGCCCAAGAGTTAAGTTGGAAAGAAGGAAAATCTTACCAAATCTTAACCAATACGACAGCTGAGTCATCTCCTATTTCTTTAAAACTCAATGAGTTAAACCTAATTAATTACGATATGGACAAATACGGTGATTCTGATGTCCGTAAGAACCTTATCAATAAATGGGTAACAGAAGTCAAAATGAGCAAATAGCTATCTCGTGCGGTGGCCATCCACCGCACTGAGCTCTTACTAAACTAAAATAAAAATTAAATTTAATTAAGCTCTGAATAATTTGAGTTGTCGCCAGCGCCGCATGACGTTATCCCTAAACGCATACAAAAGTATGTGACTGGGGTAATGGAGTGAAGCCAACACTGTGACAGCGCAATATATGACGAGCTTAGGGGGAACTATGTCTCAAACCCTAACCTTATCGACCTCAACCAAAAAAGATAGCATATTTTTTTGGCTGCTGATTGCTTGGCTAGGTTTCGCGTTGCTGCCTTCTTGGAGCTTAGACTATGGCGTACTTGACTCAACACAAGACGAAATCATAGCGGCTTACGGTTGGAGCAACCTAAACATTAGCTGGCTCTGGTATTTATTGCCTTCTATTTTATTTATTCGCCCGTTAACACCAGCGGATCGTTACCATAAAACCCGCCATTATTTCGATATTGGCGTGGCGGTTGTCACCGCAGCCGTGGTGATCTTAACCTCCTATTTTGAAGGAAAAGGGTTAGGTTACTCAACTATTGTACTATTTATCGCCTTGGGTATGGTGATGACACTGGCGTTAACTCGACTTGAGTGGCTCGGTGGAGACCAATTCGTTATTGGCTCGCTAATCACCGTTGTTGCTTTGATAACCCTGTTTATTGTGTTCCCGAGTGTCGCTATTTTCATTCCGATGTTTACTGATGGAAATGGGGACTTTGCACCATTCGCCTTTGTGGCAATTTTGACGCAATCTCATATTGTCCAAGTTATTATTAACTCAGTATTTTTATCGTTAGCGGTAGGGGCTGGCTGTACTTTCTTTGGCTTAATTTTAGCCATTTATACGACGCGTATTGCTAAACGCTCTGCCATCATTGGCCGTGTTTTTTCTATTTTGCCTATCGTCACTCCGCCATTTGTGGTTGGCTTAGGGGTCACCTTGATGATGGGGCGTTCGGGCTATATTACTGAATTCCTTGCGACCTATATGGGTCTGGAAAATACCAACTGGTTATATGGCTTCACCGGTATTTGGTTGGCTCAAGTCCTCGCATTTACCCCTATGTCATTTATGATTTTAGATGGGGCAATTAAAACCATTCATCCATCATTAGAAGAAGCGTCGTACACACTGCGGGCAAACCGCTACCAAACGTTCTTTAATGTGTTTATGCCATTACTGAAACCTGCTTTGGCGAACGCATTTTTAATCGTCATTGTGCAATCGCTTGCTGACTTTAGTAACCCATTGGTTTTAGGCGGTAACTTCGACGTACTCGCAACGCAAATTTACTTTTATATCACCGGTTCACAGCTGGATTATCAAGCCGCCAGTACCTTGGGTGCATCACTATTAGTGTTCTCACTATTAGTCTTCTGCGTGCAGTATATGTGGATAGGTAAACGCTCCTATGTCACCGTATCAGGAAAATCTTACCGTGGTGATGTTCAGCCTTTACCAACGTCATTAATTGCCACTGTGACCACTTTCTTAGCGATTTGGGTTGCATTTAACGTATTGTTATACGGCAGTATTTTCTACGGTAGCTTTACCGTTAACTGGGGTGTTGATTACACCTTAACTTTCGATAACTTTATAAAATTATTCGGTCAAGGAATGAGCGATGGTGCGTGGCCATCATTGTTGGATACCCTTCTGTACGCCGGTATTGCCGCCCCCATCACCGCGATCCTCGGTTTATTAATTGCCTATATTGTGGTTCGCCAAGAGTTCCGCGGTAAAAAGACCATCGAATTTACCACGATGCTGTGCTTTGCCGTACCGGGAACAGTTGCGGGCGTGTCATACATCTTAGCCTTTAACGATTCCCCATTTTATTTAACGGGAACTGCCGCTATCGTCATTATATCAATGACCATGCGTAACGTTCCTGTCGGGATCCGTGCAGGTATTGCAGGCTTAGGGCAAATTGATAAATCGTTGGATGAAGCCTCTCTCAGCTTACGGGCGGGTTCAATGCGTACCATCTTCTTTATCTTACTGCCATTGTTGCGCCCAGCCATTTTATCAGCGCTGATCTATAGCTTTGTCCGTGCGATCACCACGGTCAGTGCGATTGTATTCTTGGTTACTCCTGATACTCGCGTCGCTACAGCCTATATTTTGAACCGTGTAGAAGACGGTGAATATGGCGTTGCTATTGCCTATGGCTCAATCCTGATTGTCGTAATGTTGGCAATTATTTTCTTATTTGACTATTTGATTGGCGAAGCCCGTGTTTCACGTTCCAAAGCCAAAAATGCAGAGTAATCACGGAGTAACTGACATGACACAACATAATTTTGTTGAACTAAAAAATGTGACTAAACGCTTTGGCAACAATACCGTCATCGATGATTTAAGTCTTTCTATTCCGCAAGGTAGCATGGTGACCCTACTCGGCCCATCCGGTTGCGGTAAAACTACCGTATTACGCCTAGTGGCGGGGTTAGAAAAACCCACTGAAGGCCGCATGTTTATTGATGGCGAAGATGTGACAGACCGTTCAATTCAACAGCGTGATATTTGTATGGTTTTCCAATCCTACGCCCTATTCCCACATATGTCGTTAGGGGATAATGTCGGTTATGGCTTAAAAATGTTAGGATTACCCAAAGCGGAAATTAAAAAACGAGTTGAAGAAGCATTAGAGTTAGTGGATTTGGCCGGTTTTTCTGACCGTTTTGTTGACCAAATTTCTGGAGGTCAGCAGCAGCGTGTAGCCTTAGCTCGTGCATTGATACTCAAGCCTAAAGTGCTATTATTTGATGAGCCATTAAGTAACTTGGATGCAAATTTGCGTCGTAGCATGCGTGAAAAAATTCGTGAGTTACAGCAACAGTTCAATATCACCTCTTTATATGTCACCCATGACCAAAGCGAGGCTTTTGCGGTTTCGGATATGGTTCTAGTGATGAATAAAGGGAAAATCATGCAGTTAGGTTCACCGCAAGAGCTATACCGCCAGCCAGCGTCAAAATTTATGGCGAGCTTTATGGGGGATGCAAATATTTTCCCTGCAACTCTTAGCGCTGACTCGGTGGATATTTTCAATTATCGTTTACCGCGTCCAGAGCAGTTTGTTACAGATAAAACTGCGGTGACTGTGGGGGTTCGTCCTGAAGCCATCACACTGAGTTTGCAAGGCGAAGATAGCCAATGCTGCACAGTTACTCACGTTGCTTATATGGGACCTCAATACGAGGTCACTGTTGATTGGCACGGTCAATCTATGTTACTGCAAATTAATGCGACGCAGTTGCAACCCACTATTGGGGAAAAACTTTATTTGCAGATCCACCCATACGGCATGTTTATCTTAACCGAAAAAGAATAATTTCTAATTCAATCACTTAAACCGTCACTTCATGGTGACGGTTTTTTTCGTTATTAAGTCCAATTAAAAAAGCAGAAAAGTTTCCCCTTCTGCTTTTCTTAACAAACCAATTAATTATAAAAATGCTTTATATGGTAATTCAGGTTCATTTTTGAAAATATCACTAAAGCCACGGAAATGTTGATAATGCATGCGGTCTTTATCGGTTGGATAAGTATATTTCCCACCCACTTGCCAAAAGAACGGGGCAAATTTATATTGCAAACGCTCTTTTTTCATATTCCACAACACTTCTATTTCACGCGGGTCATTTTGGAAGTTTGCCCAAATATCATGGTGGAATGGAATAACCCGCTCACAATCTAATGATTCTGCTGCACGTAAAATATCCGATGACGTCATTTTATCCGTCACACCACGTGGGTTTTCGCCAAAAGAAAGCAGTGCGACATCAATATTGTAACGGTTACCATGCGCCGCATAATAGTTTGAATAATGTGAATCGCCGGAATGATAAATAGAGCCGCCAGTTGTTTCTATCAAGTAGTTCACCGCACGAGAATCCATGCCATCTAAAATTTGCTTATCAGTGGAAGAAACACCCTGTGGCAATGTCACCAATGCTGTGCGGTCAAATGAATCTAACACACGGATTTTCATATCCCCTACTTCCAGTACATCGCCAACTTTGGCGACTACACAACGCTCTACTGGTACGCCCCACTTAATCCATAAATCTACACAGGCTTGAGGACCAATAAATTTAACGTGGTCGCCGCAATTTTGCATTACCGCCGCAGCCACATTGACATCAATATGGTCAGCATGGTCATGAGAGGCTAGAATCGCATCAACTTCTTTAATGGCAAACGGGTCTAAAGGGAAAATTGCGGTTCGTAAGTTTGGTTGTAGCGCTTCAACTCCCCCCATGCGCATCATTTGGTGTTGCTTATTCATCAATGGATTTTTTTGTGTTTTTTTCCCTGTTCCACACCAAAAATCGATACAAACATTGGTATTTCCCTCACTTTTTAACCAAATCCCTGTGCATCCTAGCCACCACATTGAAAAGGTATTAGGTTCAACAACCGTTTTTTCAATTTCTTCATTTAGCCACGTTCCCCACTCAGGAAATGTACTTAAAATCCAAGATTCACGTGTGATTTCATTAACTTTGCTCATAGTCATAATACCTTTTTCAAGAATTTTAGATGTAGGGAGCCTGATGCCTTAATCGAGAAATTAAGGCATGAAGGCTGAATTGGTTTAAATGTTAAAAATTAGGTATACGACGGAATTAAACCAGTATCACTCGCGTGCCCTGTGCGGCAATCGCTTTGATAACCTCAGAGTTGGCATTTCTTCCAGTAATAAGAACATCTATCTTATTAGCTGGGCAAAATAACATTCCGGTTCGATGACCCACTTTGGAACTGTCTACAACAACAACTAATTTATCAATTTGGTCAAGCATTTGCTGCTCTGCAACCGCAGTCAGCATGTCAGCTTTATATAATCCAGCTTCCGTTAACCCTTTCCCTGATGTGAACATCCAGTTACCTGCATAACCCATTAACGTGTTCAAAGCCGGATTCAAAAAAATGTTTTGTGCTTTGTTATACTGCCCACCGATTAGAATGACGTCATCATGGTCTTGATCAATCAAATAGCTCGCTAATGGAAAATAATTAGTCACAATTTGTACGTTTTTCCCGCATAATTGCTGCCCTAACATAAACGCGGTAGAACCACAGTTAATGACAGCGCTTTCCCCAGGAAGACAAAGCTCTGCCGCTCTAATTGCGATTTCAGCTTTTTCTTCATAGTGCTCGGTACTGTTAATGTTTAACGGTGTCCACTTGCGTTTTTTATTTTCAATACGTTCAGCGCCATTACGGATTTTCCGCAATTTACCTTGCTCATCTAACTTTGAAATATCACGACGAGCTGTTGCAGGAGACACACTAAATTGTTCGGTAATATGAGAAACATTGATCACTCGATGTGTTTCCAATAACGACAATATTTCATTGTGTCTTTGCACTTCATTCATAATCATCGCCTTATTAGTTAATAATCACCTTGATGATGGATTATGATTCAAAATGATTATTGGTGATTGGTTTTGATTCTATTTATCTCACTTACTATTGTCAACCTTTGCTCAGGTAAAAAAACAACATTTGACAAATATAAATTTATTCTATTGATATATAAGATAATTTTAAATTTTACGTGATCAGGTCGCCATTTATTTATTTTTTTGCTGGTAAAAAAACGCACAAATGAGAACAATCAAAAAAGAGCAATTGATGATTACATATGATCACATTTGATTTTTGCGAGACTGATTAGTCGCTTTAAATGATTATATCGCAATAACACCAGATACGATCAATATGATTAATCTCTGACCCAGATAAATTACAAATACAATTTGATTAGAGGTAAAAATATGGATTTTTTATACGACGCTTTCTATATTTTTTACAGCCAAGTAATGACAAAAGCGCCTCTATTATTAGGCTTAGTCACATTTATCGGTTATTGGCTATTAAAGCGCGATGGCACGACAATCCTCAAAGGGACAATCAAAACGATTGTTGGTTTTATGCTAGTTGGCGTGGGTGCCAGTACCTTAGTGTCCAGTTTTAAACCCGTCATCGAAAAAATGTCTGAATACCATGGACTTACAGGGTCAGTTATTGACCCATATACATCAATGATGGCCACCATGGAAGCGATGGGAGATAACTATTCATGGGTGGGCTATACCGTGTTGTTAGCTCTCGCAATTAATATTCTTTTAGTCCTTTTCCGCCGCGTCACCGGTATTCGTACCATTATGCTGACAGGGCATATTATGTTTCAACAAGCAGGCTTGATCGCTGTTTTCTATTTTGTACTCGGGACGAGCATGTGGGAAACCATTATTTATTCTGCGGTATTAATGGCACTGTATTGGGGTATTTCCTCCAATATTATGTTTAAACCGACGCAAGAAGTGACGGGAGGTGCTGGGTTCTCAATAGGTCATCAGCAACAATTTGCTTCATGGATAGCCACTAAAGTTGCTCCGAAACTGGGCGATAAAAAAGACAGCGTAGATAATTTAAAACTGCCCAAATGGTTGCATATATTCCATGACAGCATTTCCGCCACCGCCATTGTGATGACCTTATTCTTTGGCGTTATTCTGATTTCTTTTGGCATTCCCAACCTACAAACCATGGCAGGTACCACTCACTGGACTATTTATATCATTGAAACGGGTTTAAAATTTGCCGTTGCCATCCAAATCATTGTTACCGGTGTACGCATGTTTGTCGCTGAATTATCTGAAGCTTTCAAAGGTATTTCAGAGCGCGTGATCCCCAATGCTGTTCTTGCGATTGACTGCGCCGCTATCTATGCATTCTCCCCTAATGCCATGGTATTTGGTTTTATGTGGGGTGCTATCGGGCAATTTGTTGCGGTACTCGGTATGTTGGCATTCAACTCCCCCATTATGATCATTCCAGGCTTTATCCCTATGTTCTTCTCGAACGCCACTATCGGTATTTTTGCCAACCATTTTGGGGGTTGGAAAGCCGTCATGAAAGTGTGTTTCGTGATGGGTATCATTGAAGTATTGGGTTCAGCTTGGGCAATCAGCTTAATTAATAGCCAAGGTACGGACTTTAGTGGTTGGATGGGTATGGCCGACTGGGCCCTCGCCTTCCCTGTCATTATGCAAGGTTTGTCCTTCTCTAAAATGTTCTTCTTTGTCGTTGTCGCCCTCTCCCTTGTCTATATGTATTTTGCTGCAAAGAAACTTCGCGCCGAAGAAGATGCACAAAACCCAATCGAAACTGAAATGGAAACCAATGAAGAAGTCGAAGCTGCATCTATTGAACATAATGGTACTAAGCCTGTACGTATCTTAGCGGTTTGCGGCAATGGACAAGGCTCGTCCATGATGATGAAAATGAAAATTGGCCAGTACCTCGAAAAGAAAGGCATTCCTCATGTGATGGATTCTTGTGCAGTCTCCGATTATAAATCGAAATTACCAGCAACTGATATTATCGTTTCCTCTAAACACCTTAGTGCAGAAATGGATCCGGGTGATGGTAAATTCATTCTTGGCGTACAAAATATGCTCAACCCCAACTCATTTGGTGATGAACTACTCGATATCATACATACCAATTTTATAGGGAATAAATAGCATCACTCATGGGTATAGATATCGCTCATAACGGTATCTATTCACTTAATGTATAAAAATAGGAAGGCAATGATGGGATTTAAACAATCATTAATCGACAATAATTCGATACAGCTACAAGCATCCGCTGATAACTGGCGTGATGCCATTAAGATAGGCACAGACTTGCTCATCGCTTCAGGTGCGATAAAACCTAGCTATCATAAAGCAATTATCAACAGTATTGAAAAACTTGGGCCTTATATTTGTATCGCACCTAATTTAGCGCTTCCTCACGCAAGGCCTGAAGACGGGGTACTAAAAACCGCTTTTGCTTTAGTCACACTGGAAAAACCGATTGTTTTTGATGGCGAAGATGAGCCTGTTGACGTACTTATCACCTTGGCAGGCAGTTCATCCGATGAACATATGGAAGGTCTGATGGAAGTCACTCGTGTTCTCGATGATGAAGACAGTGAAACTGGCGTTGATCTTGAAAAACTACGCCGTTGCCGCACGATTGATGATGTTTATCAGGTTATTGATCAAGCATTATGCTAATTTAATGAAAATAAAAGAAAATCATTAATTAGCGATAGAGGTAATCAACTATGTATAACGTATTAGCGCTTGATTTGGATGGAACGGCTTTAACTCAAGAACATACGATCCACCCTGCAGTCAAACAAGCCATTCAACAAGCAGCAAAACAATGCCACGTCATGATAGTCACTGGTCGCCACCATACTGCTGCCCGCCCCTACTATGATGAACTCGGGCTAACTACGCCGATTATTTGTTGCAATGGTACTTATATCTATGATTACCAAAATGAAAAAGTTATCACGCACAATGCCCTTACCAAAGAGAATGCACTGACATTCATCGAATTAGCACAGAACGATAAACTGAAAATGGTGATGTACATCACCGATGCCATGGTGTATTCAAAAATCGACCCTATCGATTACATGAGTACAATGGAACAGTGGGCTAACGACTCAACCATGGCTCATCCACCGAAAATTTATCGCATTGATTCATTTGAAGAACAAGTCCAGCAGGCTGACTATATTTGGAAGTTCGTCGTCGAAGGTGAACCGTCTACGTTAGAACGTTTCTTAAATTCCCCTTGGATTAAACAAACTTTTAATGCCGAAAAATCATGGTCAAACCGTTTCGACTTTGCCGCAAAAGGCAATAACAAAGGAACGCGTTTAGCAGAATATCTTAACTCTCAGGGTTATAACTCAAACCAAGTTATCGCTGTTGGTGATAACCACAACGATATCTCCATGATTGAGCTAGCGGGCCTAGGCGTAGCAATGAAAAATGCCGATGACACGGTGAAATCCCATGCGAATGCTATCTGTGCTACAGATAATAACGGTGATGGCCTTGCGCGTCTAATCCATGAAAATATTTTAGGACAATCACAATGACAAAGCCTTTGATCCAAATTGCATTAGACCAAACCACCTTACCTGCCGCACTCGAAGTGGCTGAAAATGTACACACTTTCGTTGATATTATTGAGGTGGGTACAATTTTAGCGTTCGCTGATGGCATGAATGCGGTCTCTACTTTACGTCAAAAATACCCTAATCACATTCTGGTTTGCGATATGAAAACCACCGATGGGGGAGCCATTTTATCGAGAATGGCATTTGAAGCAGGAGCAGATTGGATCACAGTCTCAGCCGCGGCGCATATTGCCACTATTGCTGCCTGCAAAAAAGTTGCCGATGAGTTTAATCGTGAGATCCAAATTGAAATTTATGGTAATTGGACTTTTGAAGATGCCAAAAATTGGGTCGATTTAGGTATTTCCCAAGCGATTTACCACCGCTCCCGCGATGCTGAACTCGCCGGTATTGGCTGGACCAATGAAGATATCGAAAAAATGCGAAAACTGTCTGATTTAGGGCTAGAACTGTCCATTACTGGCGGTATCGTGCCGGAGGATATCCATTTATTTAACGGTATCAAGGCCAAAGCCTTTATTGCTGGCCGTGCATTAGTGGGCGATAAGGGTAAAAAAACGGCAGAAGCATTACGTGAGCAAATCAACCGTTTTTGGAAATAGTAATTAGGAATAATTCTGATTCAAAAACCAACCTTTCCGTTTAAAACTAGCTCGATTAAAATTCAGGCCAGCAAAATAGCTGGCCTTTTCAACAATCTATCGAGCTTGTGATTTATTAACCTAATTGCTTACGTGCATTACGGAAAATCCGCATCCATGGGCTGTCCTCTCCCCAATTTTCAGGGTGCCATGAGTTGCTTACCGTACGGAAAACACGCTCAGGATGCGGCATCATAATCGTTGCACGGCCGTCTTTCGATGTCACCGAAGTAATTCCATTAACTGACCCGTTCGGGTTAGCTGGATATTCCTCTGTCACTTGGCCATAGTTATTCACGAAACGCATCGCCACCAGCCCGTTATCTTCTAATTGCTGTAAATGTGCCGCTGCACGTGTTTCCACTTGCCCTTCACCATGAGAAACAGCAATAGGCATACGAGAGCCTGCCATATCTTGCAGTAATAACGATGGGCTATTCGCAATTTCTACTAAACTAAAGCGCGCTTCAAAACGTTCTGAACGGTTACGTACAAAGCGAGGCCAGAATTCCGCACCTGGGATCAGCTCATGTAAGTTCGACATCATCTGGCAACCATTACACACCCCAAGAGATAAGGTATCTGGGCGGTTAAAGAACGTAGCAAATTCATCACGAACTTTATTATTGAATAAAATAGATTTTGCCCAACCTTCACCCGCACCTAATACGTCCCCATAAGAGAAACCACCACAAGCCACCAATGTTTGGAATTGTTCCAAAGACAAGTTACCTGCAAGTAAATCACTCATGTGCACATCAACCGCATCAAAACCAGCACGGTCAAAAGCGGCGGCCATTTCCACATGCGAGTTCACGCCTTGTTCGCGTAAAACAGCCACTTTAGGGCGCACGCCTGACAAAATAAACGGCGCTGCGATGTCTTCTTCAATGTCATACGTCAGTTTCACATTCAAACCAGGGTCCTGGTTATCCTGTTTCATCGCATGCTCTTCGTCTGCACACACTTCGTTATCACGCAAGCGTTGCATTTGCCAAGTAGTTTCAGCCCACCATTGACGCAATAAACTACGAGATTCACGATATACAACCGTATCTCGGCTATTAATAATCACGACATCATCATGTATTGCAGAACCTAAATAATGAACGCAACCTGCCAGCCCTGCTTGCTCAAAACATTCTGCTACATACGCTCTATCGGCTTCATTAATTTGAATGACTGCTCCTAGCTCTTCGTTAAATAACGCCGCAAGCGTGTCTTCATCAAAAGAGCTGATATCAACATTAATACCGCAATGACCCGCAAAAGCCATTTCTACTAAAGTGACGAATAAACCACCATCTGAGCGGTCATGGTAGGCTAGAAGTTTTTGCTCTGATAACAACTTCTGAATTGTATTAAAGAAGCCAAGTAATACTTCAGGACTGCGTACATCAGGGGCTTTATTACCTAACTGACGATATACCTGTGCGAGCGCAGAGCCGCCCAGCGCATTATTGCCTTGCCCAAGGTCAATTAATAACAAGGCATTATCATTAGTTACTTTTAATTCAGGTGTCACTGTCAAGCGAACATCTTCAACACGACCAAATGCACTAATCACCAAAGAAAGTGGCGAGGTCATTTCGCGTTCTTCGCCATCTTGCTGCCAACGCGTTTTCATTGACATGGAGTCTTTACCAACTGGGATAGTTAAACCTAACGCAGGGCACAGTTCTTCTCCTACCGCTTTAACCGCTTCATATAGACCTGCATCTTCACCAGGGTGCCCAGCTGCTGCCATCCAGTTAGCCGACAATTTAACGCGTTTTAAATCTTGCACATAAGAACATGCGATATTAGTTAATGCTTCCCCAACTGCCATTCGTGCTGATGCAGCAAAGTCTACCAATGCTACTGGTGTTCTTTCACCTATTGACATGGATTCCCCATAGTAGCTATCTAAGCTAGCGGTGGTTACCGCGCAGTCAGCAACAGGAATTTGCCATGGGCCAACCATCTGATCTCGTGCCACCATACCCGTCACTGTGCGGTCACCAATGGTGATTAAGAATGTTTTTTCAGCTACTGCAGGCAAATGTAGAACACGCTTCACCGCTTCATTTAAATTAATCGCTGTTCTATCTAATGAATCGGGCTCTGCCTTTAATGTTGTTACATCACGCAGCATTTTTGGTGTTTTACCCAGTAAAACATCCAAAGGCATATCTATAGGTTGGTTAGAAAAGTGTTCATCATTCAGTGTTAAATGTCGCTCTTCAGTCGCCTCCCCAATCACGGCAAATGGCGCACGTTCACGTTCACAAATCGCCGTAAAGACAGAAAGCTGCTCAGGTGAAACTGCCATCACATAGCGCTCTTGAGACTCATTACACCAAACTTCTAGCGGGCTCATGCCCGGTTCATCATTAAGAATTTTACGTAACTCAAAACGTCCACCGCGGCCACCATCACTCACCAGCTCAGGCATGGCATTCGATAAACCACCTGCGCCCACATCGTGGATAAATAAGATAGGGTTATCATCACCAAGCTGCCAGCAACGGTCGATAACTTCTTGGCAACGGCGTTCCATTTCGGCGTTATCACGTTGTACCGAAGCAAAATCGAGATCTGCGTCTGATTGGCCTGATGCCATTGATGATGCAGCCCCGCCACCTAACCCAATGTTCATTGAAGGGCCACCGAGTACAATCAGTTTTGCACCAACCGTAATATCGCCTTTTTGTACGTGATCTGCACGGATGTTTCCGATACCACCCGCTAACATAATAGGCTTATGGTAACCACGTAATTCTTCACCATTGTGGCTGTTAACTTTTTCTTCATACGTTCTGAAATAACCTAATAGCGCAGGACGACCAAATTCATTATTGAATGCCGCCCCACCTAATGGCCCTTCCATCATAATATCCAAAGCCGTCACAATGCGCTCTGGTTTACCAAAATCTTCTTCCCAAGGCTGTTCAAAACCGGGAATGCGTAAGTTAGAAACAGAAAAACCGACTAAACCAGCTTTTGGCTTCGCGCCGCGCCCTGTTGCGCCTTCATCACGAATTTCACCGCCAGAGCCTGTTGCTGCTCCCGGCCATGGTGAAATCGCTGTTGGGTGGTTATGAGTTTCCACCTTCATTAAGATATGAGCATCTTCTTGGTGGTAGCGGTATGTACGTCCTTCAGGTTCAGGAAAAAAGCGGCCAACAGACGAACCTTCCATAACGGCGGCATTATCTTTATAAGCAGATAAAACATGGTCAGGTGTTTTTTCAAACGTATTTTTAATCATTTTAAACAGTGATTTAGGCTGTTTTTCACCATCAATTACCCAGTCTGCATTAAAGATTTTATGGCGGCAATGTTCTGAGTTTGCTTGCGCAAACATATAGAGCTCAACATCCGTTGGATTACGTTTTAACCCAGTAAATGCCTCTAACAGGTAATCAATTTCGTCATCGGCTAACGCGAGCCCCATTTCCCTGTTAGCTGTTTCCAATGCAAGGCGGCCACCTGTAATCACATCAATGGATTTCATTGGTGCCGGCTGTTGCTGCACAAACAGTGCGCTCGCTTGTTCAAAAGAAGAAAAAATGCTTTCCATCATGCGATCATGCAAAATAGCGATCACTTCATGCCACTGTTCTTGGGTCAATGCATCACCTTGAACATAATAAGCAATCCCGCGTTCGATACGCTTTACTTGGCGAAGACCACAGTTATGTGCAATATCGGTGGCTTTTGAAGACCACGGAGAGATAGTTCCCGGACGAGGAGTGACTAAAATAAGCTTACCGAATGGCTCGTGCTCAGCCAGAGAAGGACCATACTTTAACAAACTGCTCAGTTTGCCTTGCTCACTATCACTCAACGGCGCTGATAATTCAGCAAAGTGCATATACTCAGCATAGATATCCGTGACAGGAAGCTGTTTTTCTGCAAACAGCGCCAAAAGGCGGGTAATACGAAATGCTGATAGAGCAGGTGAACCACGCAAAATTTCCATCGTCTTAATTTCTCTCTTTTAAACGCCAGCCCTGAACATGAAAGCAGGGAAACCGGAACACATTATAGAGCAATGTTCATCAATACGAAACCGTTTGCGTGATTAAAAATAAAGCGATTAGTTAAATATTATTCTGTGCTAAATACGATAATATAGGTTGCACCGTTCCTAAATGTTGAGCAAAATAGCCGACTACTGGAATTATAACCATTACTTAGCCATACTCTTTTATGGACATACAGCACCAGTCAATGCACGAGAAACTATTATTTGAATAACTTAAAAGTTAACTATTTAATTATCGTGGTCATCGCGCTACTAGCAACTATGGTCATCGGTTTTAACGTCCGCTGGCCCAATACGCAGAATTCACAAATTAATAAAATTATTTCTCAAGGTGAATTACGTATTAGTGCCGTTAGCTCGCCACTTATCTATATTGATGAGCAGAAACAGCTGCGTGGGTTCGACTACGAGCTGGCTCAAGGCTTTGCCTCATACTTAGGCGTTAAACTCAAGATAACCATCCGCCCAACATTCGAGCAAATATTTGATGACCTTGAAAATGGCGATGCCGATATCGCGGTTGCGGGTTTACTGTATAACAAAGACCGTTTAGCCAAAACAAAAACTGGTCCAAGTTATCTTAATGTCACTCAACAACTTGTCTATCGCAAAGGAACAAATCGCCCCAAAAACTTCAATGAAATAACGGGTAAATTATTGGTAACAGCGGGTACGGCGCATGCAAGTACCTTGAAGGAACTCGCCAAGGAATACCCAAACCTAAAGTGGGAAGAAACCTCAAAATACAATACCAATCAAATCCTTGAAATGGTTGCCGATGGTGAGGTTGACTACACATTAGAAGACTCTATTGCCGTTGCACTACAGCAACGTATTCACCCGCAATTAGCGGTTGCTTTTGATTTATTGGATGATCATGCTGTTACTTGGTATATGCGTCGTAGTAAAGAAAACAGTTTAGATGCTGCGTTGCTTGATTTCTTCAACATCAGCCATGAAAGCGAATTACTTGCACGTCTTAATGAAAAATATTTCAGCCATGTAGAGTCTTTCGATTATTTCGACACAATGGCATTTATTAAAGCCATTGATAATAAACTCCCCGAGTATCAACCTCTATTTGAAAAATATGCTCAGGTAATTGACTGGAAATTATTAGCGGCTATTGCATGGCAAGAGTCCCATTGGGATCCTTTAGCGACCTCACCTACGGGGGTACGCGGGCTAATGATGCTAACAAAGCCAACCGCAACAACAATGGGTATTGCAGATAGGTTAGACCCGGAAGAAAGCATAAAGGGCGGCGCCGCTTATATTGCTTATATTATGGAGCGTTTACCTGAAACCATCGAAGAGGATGACCGTATCTGGTTTGCCCTTTCCGCCTATAATATGGGGTATGGGCATATGCAGGATGTCCGTAAATTAACTGAAATGTTAGGCGGAGACCCTAACCGGTGGTTAGATGTAAAAGCCCGTTTACCTTTATTGACGCAGAAAAAATATTACTCACAACTCACTTATGGTTATGCACGTGGCCACGAAGCTTATCGTTACGTTGAGAATATTCGTCGTTATCATCAAAGTTTAGTGGGTTACTTACAAAGCCAAGAAAGAAAACAGCATGCTCTTGATATTGCCCAGAAGTCACTTATTTATTTGATTTCTCCTGAGAACCATAGCACTACTGAATCTCAAGCTATGCAAAATCAGTCCCCTATTTCTGAAAAAGTTAGTATGACGAATTTAGGGAAAATGAGTTCTGCGGCGCGGCCATCTAAAACTCTTGATGAAAAAAGGCTGCCATTAGGAAAATATTTACTTTCATTACACCCATCAAAAAATACCGATGAGACCGATAATGAAACACCTATCTCGCCACCAGAAGCACCTGAAAACTCGCTATAAATCATGCTGAAATAAAATAAGTGCGCTAAATTTTACTGTGTTAGCGCTTTTGTTCTTTTTTTTGCGCTCTACGCAATTTAAAAAAAGCACTCAGCATTGAAGAACATTGCTCTTCTAGAACACCACCAGTCACATCCACATAATGGTTTAGCCCGGCTTGCCCCATAATATCTAGGTAGGAACCACAAGCGCCAGTTTTAAAATCCTTAGCACCATAAACGACACGATTAATACGGCTGTGGATCATTGCGCCTGCACACATAATGCAAGGCTCTAACGTTACATATAATGTGGTATCCAATAACCGATAATTTGACAGCACTTGCCCTGCTTGTTGCAGAGCCATAATTTCAGCATGTGCTGTTGGATTATGGTCAATAATTGAACGATTCCAGCCTGAAGCAATTAAACGATTGTCTTTAACTAAGACCGCACCAACAGGAATTTCGCCAAGATCTTGTGCTTTTAGCGCAAGTTCAATAGCTTGTTGCATCCAATACTCATCAATTTCAATTTGCGTCACTCTTACCTCTGGTCAATGCGTTTTACACGCGATTATCCTCAAATGTTAGAATGACCGCAATTAAAATGCTTTTGTCTCTGTAATAGCAACCTAATTTTAATTGCTAAAAATCGCTAATTTAGCTGCAAACCCCATAAAGAAAGCGCCTACCGTACAATTTCCAAGCTTTGCAAGGAGTTGCTTTTCACGCAAAAAACGCGCAATCAAATAGCCACTAAAAATCAATAAGCTCAGGTATAAAAAACTCACTAATTCTAAAATCGTCGCAAGTACAAGGTAAGGTACCCATGCATGTGAGTAATTAAAGTCAACAAATTGTATAAAGAAAGAAATATAAAATAAAATTGCTTTCGGGTTTGTTAAGCTCAGCACTAGAGCGCGAGTAAAGTGTTTTTCTGTTTTAATTGGGATAGCATCAATACCGTTTGGCTGCGATTTTTTATACATAAATGTGCTATATAAAATCTTACCGCCTAAATATAGTAGATAAGCCGCACCTAAATAGCGAACTATCATAAATAATGTCGGGGATGCTTTAATCACTGAAGCGACACCGATAAATGACAGGAAAATTAATATTGCATCTCCAGTAAATACCCCTAGAGCAGCCCGATAACCAAACCGAGTGCCACTCGATGTACTTGTTTTTAATACATATAATGAGTTAGGTCCTGGTACAATAATGATTAAAACTAACCCTGCCAAATAAGTCCAGAAGTTAAGAACGCCAAGATTTTCGAACATATTTTTGACCCTTTATCTTTTTTATTATTTTTATCATAACTTTCACTCTTTGTGAATATTTATTCAATTAATTAGATATATGAAATGAACTGATAATAAAGATTATTTTAAATCAAACTTATTTATGATTACTAGGCTTATTCATTATTAACAACGGAAGGAATAAATATATGCTTATTATTAGAACATTAGTATAAAATGGAGCATTCGAAGATTTCTATCCAACAAAGATGACCTTTAGTGCCGCTAAACGTAATTATTTTTTAGGGCACTCAAAAGATAAAACTTACGTTGTATACTCTATGGCAGATAATGGTAAAGTTGACCCAAATGCACCAGTACAAAAAGGAAAACTGAGGTCCTACCTTAGTAACATTCAAGCATTCTATAATTCAGCAAAAAATAAACAATATTTATATGGTTATAATTTAAATGAAAAAATTGTCGAATTGTACCAAATAGATGATAAAGCAGGTATACAGCCGATCTATGTTGATAACTTCAACGTTGGAGATACAATTCAATCAGCAACGCTTTATATCGCTAATGGTCTTATTCATATATATAGCCAAGCAGAAAAAGATAAAAACTGGAAAATTCATAGCTATTCGATAGAAGAATAATAACATCGCATTATATTTAAGTTAAAATTCAAAATAAATAAGGGTCAAATACAAGACCCTTATTGACAATAATTAAACATACTTCCCATAATACCCGAAAAAGAATTTTTTATCATTAATTAATAAAAAACATCTTAATATTAAAACTTTTCAGTTAAAAACAGCTTCCTTTTCAAACTTTTTAAACCATAACTTTCCTATTAAAAATATAATCCAGTTTTAATTAATACTAAACCCATAACCAAACAGCAATAAAAAAATATTAGTAAAACCAAATAACTCACTTACATTCCATTAACCAAACCATTTTGATTTGAATATTCCTATTTTTCAGGGAAAAATAGCCATTCTGCATAACAATGGACTTTAAAAAACTTACATTTAAATAATATGAAAAATAAGTATTGTAATTTAGTATTACTTTTTCAAGCTTTTCAATGTAAAATGGTTGCACAAAAACACAAGAATTGAATAGAAGTAACGAATAGGTGCAAGGTATAAGTTACTATTTTTTAACTTAGTCGAGTATAAGTCACTGATATGTCTTTATTAATTACAAAACGCTGTATCAATTGTGATATGTGTGAACCTGAATGCCCAAATGATGCAATTTTTATGGGTGACGAAATTTATGAGATTGACTCAAACCTATGCACTGAATGTGTAGGGCACTACGATAAGCCTACCTGCCAATCAGTATGTCCCATAAACAATACTATCATTATTGATCCCAATCATATCGAAAGCCAAGATCAGCTATGGGATAAATTTGTTATGATCCACCACGCAGACAAAATTTAAACCTCTATGATTACTTTAAGAATTCATCATTATAAAAAATAAACATAATAATATTTAGTAGTAGCTTACTTCCTATGATGAATTCTTATCAGTTTAAGCTTATATAAGTTTTCGCTTATACAATTTATTACCAAAGATTAATAAACATTATATTCTGATAATATTTATTACTATTACAATAAATATTTTCTGATACATTAACCCCTCGCATTTACCAATTTTCAAAGAGGGATATTATGACCAAATCAAGTGAAAGCGTTCAAAAAAGTAAATTTAATAATTATTACAGCACAAGTTTAGTTTATACTGTAAAAGACTATAATTACTTTATTGGTATAGCTAAGAACAAGTCTTTTGTTATTTATGAAATAACAAAAGATGGAAAAATAGATCTTAAAAATTTTGTACAAGATGGAGTGTTAGATACTTTCCATGATGACCTCCAAGTTGTTTATGAACCAAATCAAAACAAACAATTCCTTATATGTACAAACACCACTGAGTCTAAATTAGATATATTTACTATTTATGCAAATGGTTCTATAAAACTATTTGACTCTCTTGACTATAAAAGAAACTCTAAACAAGGAACAGCAATTTATGCTGAAAATGGATTTTTCTTCTTTTATGAACAATCTCAGCGAACTTTAGAGTGGGAAATTAGAAAATTTGTAAGAGAATAATATAATTTCACCATGGAAAATAGTTTTTAATTAAACTAATTACAAAGCGATGTATTATTAGCCAGTCAATTCTTTATTAACTGATTGAATGGCCATTTTATTTCATAGCGTTAAGCATAGATATTTAACTTAAAATAAGTATTGTATTCTATTTTCAGATAATATATCTTTTATTTTAATAGGTTATTTATTGGCTAATCAAACAAGCAATAAATAACCTATATTTTTCTACTACTTAGAAAGACTTTAATTCTTCATAATACTTTCAATTATCACAGTAGCTACCGCATAATGCCGCTCATCGGTAATCGAAACATGAAAGTGTGTTGCATGTATGCAGTTAGCCAACGTTAATGCCTCATCACTTAAGCTCAATAAGGGTTTCCCAAGCTTGTCATTAGTGACTTCAAATTGATTAAACGCTAGACCATTGCGAATTCCCGTACCTAGTGCTTTTGCTGCAGCTTCTTTAACTGCAAAGCGTTTTGCTAAAAAGCGAGCTGGCTTTGATTGTTGTTGGTACTGGACTAACTCAGCCTCCGTTAAAATGCGTTTAGCAAGGCTGTCACCTGTACGTTCAATCATAGACTCAATACGAGCAATTTCCACAATATCTGTACCTAACCCTACAATTGCCATTATTTACGCGCTTCCAACAGAATTTTTTTCATATCAGCAACGGCTTGAGCTAACCCACTGAACAATGCTCGGCCAATAATTGCATGACCAATATTAAGCTCATAAATTTCAGGTAACTGAGCAATACGTTGAACGTTATGATAGGTTAAGCCATGACCTGCATTGACTTTAATTCCTTTACTCGCCGCATATATAACGCCATCATGAATACGGCGAAACTCAAGTTCTTGCTCCTGTTCTGTTTTAGCATCTGCATAGGCTCCTGTATGGATTTCAATAAACGGAGCACCACACTCTTGCGCAGCATCAATTTGTGCGTGGTCTGCATCAATAAACAATGAAACTAAAATACCCGCTTCTGTGAGGCGTTTAACAGCATCTGCAACTTTCTGTTTTTGCCCTGCGACATCTAAACCGCCTTCCGTGGTCACTTCCTCCCGTTTTTCAGGTACTAAACAGCAGAATGCAGGCTTAATACGACAAGCAATCTCTACCATTTCGTCCGTTACCGCCATTTCAAGATTCATTCGAGTTTGAATGGTTTCATTTAGCAATGTGACATCTCTATCTGTAATATGACGGCGGTCTTCACGTAAATGAATGGTGATACCATCAGCTCCCGCTTGTTCAGCAACGAACGCAGCTTGTACAGGATCTGGATATTGAGTTCCTCTTGCATTTCTAACCGTTGCAATATGGTCGATATTTACGCCTAACAAAAGCTCTGCCATTTTTTATTCCTCATTAGTAAACGCTAATAAACTTATCTGCCTACTATCCTACTGTAATTTCCTGTGCTGAGGGAATAAATCTCTCATCATTCGAAGTAAATTCCAATATACATACCCTATTTCAGTCGTTGTATTTAATTTTTGCGAAGCGCTTCGTAAGATTTTATATCGACAAAAAAATATATTGTTTGATAAAGCCAGTTCAGCTAAAAAGATACATGAGAAAGGGATATATAGAGGTATTAGGGGTATTAGCGGTATAACAAACTAGGTAAAAATAAAATTAAAAACAATTTCAACTCTGTTTGTTCTGCACAACTGGCGAATAAGTAAACTGGCGAAATAACTCTCGGCTTTTTAAAGGTTTTCCACCTAAATAAGGCTTTAAAGCAAGTCGAGTAAAACGTTTTGCTGCTTTAAGCGTATCTGCATCAGGAAATTCGCGACTTGCCAGTGCTTTAAGTTGTTTACCCGTGAAACTAAGCTGGTCAACAACCAAACTACCAATAAATCCTTTTTCTTCTCTATACCGGTAAGTCATTGTGTCAGAAACGGGCTCCCCGCTACCAGCACAATGTAAAAAATCAACACCATAACCAAGGTAAGAAAGCAAGGCTAGCTCAAAGCGACGCAAGGCAAATTCAGGAGTGTGCTCACTCGCAGCAAGAATTTGTAAACAGGAGAGATAATCAAAAAATAGTGCAGAATATGGTGTACCAAATTCTAATACACGCGCGGTTAATTCATTAAGATATAAACCGCTATATAGAACGGTTCCTGTTAAAGGGAGGGCTAAAGAAACTGGGTCTGCACTAATTAAGGTTTTGATTTCACCTTTGCCTCCCCAGCGGATTAGCAAAGGTGTGAAGGGCTGTAAGCAGCCCCTTAATGGTGAGCGATTACGGCGAGCGCCTTTTGCAAGTAAACGTATTTTTCCTTCGCCTTCAGTAAAAAAATCGAGTAATAAACTCGTCTCACTGTAAGGCCTTGAATGGAGTACAAACGCACGCTGCCAACCACTCACTTTGCCACCTACTATTTTAGGTCGTCAACATAACCCAGGCTACGTAATGCTCTTTCGTCATCAGCCCAGCCTGATTTAACTTTAACCCAAAGCTCAAGGTGCACCTTGTTATCAAACATTCTTTCCATATCGATACGCGCTTCGGTACCGATGGTTTTCAGTTTGCTACCTTTGTTACCAATAACCATTTTCTTTTGGCCTTCACGCTCAACAAGAATCAAGCCATTGATATGGTAAATACCCGCTTCTGTTACCTTAAATTGTTCAATTTCAACCGTCACCGAATATGGTAGCTCATCACCTAAGAAACGCATGAGCTTTTCACGGATAATCTCAGATGCCATAAAACGCTGAGAACGGTCAGTAATGTAATCTTCCGGAAAATGGTGTACTGCTTCAGGGATATGCTGTTTAACAATTTTAGCAATTGTATCCACACCAGTACCTTTTTCAGCACTAATCGGAACAACATCTAAAAAATTCATTTTCTGACTGATCATACTAATATGAGGCAATAGTATCGTTTTATCAGTCACATTATCAATTTTGTTAATTGCTAATATAACAGGGCAACGTAAGCTAGATAACTTAGTCAATACCATTTCATCATCAGCGGTCCAATTAGTCCCTTCAACGACAAAAATAACTAACTCAACATCACCAATTGAACTGGATGCAGCCCGGTTCATTAAACGGTTAATTGCACGTTTTTCTTCAATATGAAGTCCTGGGGTATCAACATAAATAATTTGGTAATTATCTTCTGTATGGATCCCCATAATACGATGGCGAGTCGTCTGTGGCTTTCTCGAAGTAATCGAAACTTTTTGCCCCAGTAATTGATTCAATAATGTCGATTTACCGACATTTGGCCGTCCAACTATGGCAACAAAACCACAGTGGGATTGTAATTCACTCATTCAAGCTCCAAAATTTTCAATGCTTGCTCTGCTGCTGCTTGCTCTGCTTTACGACGGCTTGAGCCAACACCATTAATCGGTTGGTCAATACCACTAACTTGGCAGTGGATCGTAAATTCTTGATCGTGAGCTTCACCTTTAACCTGAACAACCAAATAATTAGGTAGTGGCAAATGGCGCCCTTGCAGATATTCTTGTAACCTTGTTTTCGGGTCTTTTTGCTTATCACCCGGACTGATCTCAACCAGTCTACTTTGATACCAATCTAAAATAATTCTTTCGATCGTTTGGATATCACTATCTAAAAAAATACCACCGATCAGTGCTTCAACAGTATCAGCAAGGATAGATTCGCGACGAAAACCACCGCTTTTTAATTCCCCCGGCCCTAAACGTAAACACTCACCGAGTTCAAATTCACGTGCGATTTCTGCTAATGTATTTCCGCGTACAAGCGTTGCTCGCATACGACTCATATCACCCTCGTCCACTTTTGGAAAACGGTGGTATAAGTCATTTGCAATCACAAAACTCAAAATTGAGTCACCTAAAAACTCTAGACGCTCATTATGTTTGCTACTTGCACTTCTATGTGTCAATGCTTGGATTAATAACTCGTTCTGCTTGAATTGATAACCAAGCTTACGCTGTAATTTTTCTAATAAAGAGGGGTTCATGTGCGCCCAACCATTTTTTATTTGATAAAAAAGCACACGCAACAGACCTGTAAAATTCACCATTTTACAAAACTGTTGCGTTTGCACTGACTCCTTATGCTTCCATATATTTTACAGCTCAGTGGAACTAATTATAAAAATTCATTAGTTACAATAAGTTAAAATAGGAGAGTTAATAATTGGGGAGCCAATAATATTAATTAATCTATATTGTACACTGGGTAAAACAATAATGCTTCGGTTAATGCGGATTTTCAAATGAAAACCCGCATTTCCAACATTTGGCTAGACCCACTATTCAAATTATAGTGGACCAATTCGGCTAAAGCGAATACCTGTCGGCCATTCATTTTCTTGTTTATCAAGACTTAACCAAATAAATACTGCACGACCGACTAAATTTTCTTCTGGTACAAAGCCCCACATACGACTGTCAGAGCTATTATCTCTGTTGTCACCCATCATAAAGTAGTGCTTTTCAGGAACAATCCATTCGTTCTTCGGCATACCTGGTTGCAGATATTTAGCTTCAGTAATTGCTTGACGAATAATTAAAATTTGATGCTCAACCGTATCCAATTTTTCACTACGCTCATACTGGCGTAACGCATTCCTTGGTAGAGGTTGGTCTAATGGAATTTCATAATTCCCCTTTTGGTTATCAACAACAGAACCGATATCAAGGAACATGGTCCATTCACTCGGCGCCAGAGGACCATAAACAATAGGTAAGGTCTCTGTACATTTGTTATCTGCACAATTCGGGTAAATTGTTAATTCCTTTGCATCTGGGTTATAAATAATTTTATCACCCGGCATTCCAATAACTCGTTTTACAAAATCAACATTAGGATCTCTTGGGTATTTAAAAACTGCGATATCACCACGTTTCGGTTTACCCGTTTCGATTAACGTCGTTTGTGTAATTGGGTCTTTTAAACCATAAGCAAATTTCTCAACCAACATAAAATCACCAACTAACAACGTTGGCATCATTGACCCTGAAGGTATTTGAAATGGCTCATAAATAAATGAACGCACAATCAGTACAATCGCCAACACAGGGAAAATAGACGACCCTGTTTCAAGCCACGATGGGCGGCGGACAGCATTTGCCACATCCGCTTCACTCACGGCGCCATTCGTTGCATCCTGTAACTGCTTGAGTTTTGCTTTACGCGCAGGTGCAAATTTAAACTTGTCTAAACACCATATAATCCCTGTGATTAATGTTGCCAGTGTTAGGATCAAGGCAAAGGTGTTAGCCATTGAGGCTCCTTGTAAACTTAGTCTTTACCAACATGCAATATAGCAAGAAACGCTTCTTGTGGTAGCTCAACGTTACCAACTTGCTTCATACGTTTCTTACCATCCTTTTGCTTCTGCAACAGTTTTTTCTTACGGCTAACGTCACCACCATAACACTTGGCAAGTACGTTTTTACGCAATTGTTTAACTGTAGAACGAGCAATAATATGGTTACCAATCGCTGCTTGAATCGCAATATCGAACTGCTGACGCGGGATTAGCTCTTTCATTTTTTCGACCAGTTCACGACCGCGATATTGAGAATTCGCACGGTGTGTGATCAAGGCCAAAGCATCAACACGTTCATTATTAATAAGAACATCGACACGCACCATATCTGATGCTTGGAAGCGTTTAAATGCATAATCTAAAGATGCATAGCCGCGAGACGTTGATTTTAAGCGATCGAAGAAATCCAATACTACTTCTGCCATTGGGATTTCATAAGTCAGCGATACTTGATTACCATGATAGACCATATTGGTCTGAACGCCACGTTTCTCAATACAAAGTGTAATAACGTTACCCAAATATTCTTTAGGCATCAGCATGTGACACTCTGCGATTGGTTCACGTAATTCTTCAATATTGTTCAATGCCGGTAGCTTAGATGGGCTATCGACATACACGATATCACCGTTAGTTTGCTGCACTTCATACACAACAGTCGGTGCAGTGGTAATCAAATCAAGATCATATTCACGTTCTAAACGTTCTTGAATGATTTCCATATGCAATAAACCAAGGAAACCACAACGGAAGCCGAAGCCTAACGCAGTCGAAGTTTCTGGTTCATAAAATAAAGATGCGTCATTTAGACTTAATTTACCTAATGCATCACGGAATGATTCATAGTCATCAGAACTGACGGGGAATAAGCCTGCATATACCTGTGGTTTAACTTTTTTAAACCCTGGTAACGCTTTATCTGCCGGGTTGCGAGCCCCAGTTAATGTATCCCCAACTGGGGCGCCAGTGATATCTTTAATCGCACAAACTAACCAGCCCACTTCACCGCAACTTAATACATCGCGGTCGATTTGCTTCGGTGTGAAAATCCCAAGGCGGTCTGCGTTATACACTTGCCCTGTGCTCATAACTTTAATTTTATCGCCTTTTCTCAATGTTCCGCTCTTAATACGGATCAAAGAAACCACGCCTAAATAGTTATCAAACCAAGAGTCAATAATCAGTGCTTGTAACGGAGCATCTGCATCACCAACAGGTGGTGGAATCTCTTTAACAAGACGTTCAATCACATCTTGAACACCAATACCGGTTTTTGCAGAGCAGCGAACTGCATCATGTGCGTCAAGGCCGACAATATCTTCGATTTCATCGGCAACACGTTCAGGATCAGCAGCTGGTAAATCAATTTTATTTAAGACCGGAACAACTTCTAAGTCCATCTCGATAGCGGTATAGCAATTTGCCAAAGTTTGAGCTTCAACACCTTGCCCTGCATCAACCACCAGCAAAGCCCCCTCACAGGCAGCTAATGAACGAGACACTTCATAAGAGAAGTCAACATGACCCGGTGTGTCAATGAAGTTTAATTGGTAAGTTTCACCATCTGAAGCTTTGTAATCAAGCGTTACGCTCTGTGCTTTAATAGTGATCCCACGCTCACGCTCTAAGTCCATCGAGTCTAAAACTTGTGCCGCCATTTCGCGGTCAGTTAAGCCACCACAAATTTGAATGATGCGGTCTGACAAGGTCGACTTGCCATGGTCGATATGTGCAATGATGGAAAAATTTCTTATGTTATTGATTTTCAAGGTAATATCTTCTTTTAAATTGCCTTACAAAATCAGCTTTGTGCAAATATTGCAGCAAAACTAAAATGCTATGATTATCACAAGATTGTTAATTAGCTGCATTTTACATATAAGAACCCGCTAACACAAAGATTCAATGTAAAACAACTGTAAACCTGCATCAGGTTAATAGATTAGTTGTCGTGATTCATCATTAATACAACTCACACCAACCACTTCTATAGCCATAGTCAATCTATTGTAATTTCTAACTCAAAACAGACAAAATTGGTTAATAACTTTGTTCGCCATAATACTATTTGTTTGTTAATTAACTCTAATCCACAAAAAGGGGAAACTTAAGTTTCCCCTTTCTATTGATAATATCAAATTAATCTTCTAACTCAACATATTGAAATTTAGCAATTAACTTGTACTGAAAGCTCACTTGGAGGTAGCCCTATCTGTAAAATAACAGGTTGAAAAGCTTCATCATCACGCCAATTTGAGGCTAGTCTACGCGCAATATAAAAGCCAATAATACCACCAATTACACCTGAAATTGCTATCCAGAACTGCTCAAAATCAAACGCCTGTGCTAAGCCTGCAAAAATAAATAACCCCAAAATAGGCGTTAAGTAAACTAATAGCGCTGAACGGATCAAACTTCCCTCCGGGATGCCCACTTCAATTTTTTGCCCTTCAACTAGCGGTTGTTCAATCGCAATTTCTAATTCATGTTCCGTATTTGGCCCTATTTTGCTTAAAGCATAAGAACCACAGGTTTTACGAGCACCACAACTACCACAGCCGGACGAAGAACCATAGCGCAATAAAGCTCTACCGTTTTGCCAACGGACTACTGTTGCCCACTCTTTTACCATAATTTACTCCCGAAACTGAATACTACCTGCTACCACTTGCGCTGTTGCTAACGGTAATTCACCAATGATAGTGATAACATTTTGCTTTTGCGTCATTGTGTAAATAGTACGACGCCCATTTTGAAGCGGTTGATCAAGTAACGGGCCTTTAGTCGATTTTGTCACGTTTACAGAAAAGGTAAATAAACCATCACTAAACATTGCGGTTTCTACTACGTCGTCTTCAGCTAATTTTCGCGAAGAACGAGATATTTCTTCAAAACCAGGAGGTAACATGCCAACTTGCCATTTAAAAGAAGGATTTCCATTTTTAGGGGAAATCAATAATGGTGGCATATTTACCTTACTTAATGCGAGTAATGAGTCTTTCACTGTTTGGCTATCTAGCACCGTCGAGATCACACGAAATTGTTCTAATGTTTGGCTATTATTATCAAGAAGGTCGATACGTAATGGCAATTTCGTTTCTTCATCGATTAATACTACATAGTTAAACCGAGAGTTGTCTTTCGATATTATGCGAATCACTAACGCAGGCCTATCACCAATATGGGTACGTCCCGCATCAATAAAATTATAATAAGGTTTAATTTGCTGATAATTGGCAAAAACTACTGATGGCAAATTATCAACTATATATTTGCCATTTAAGCTAAATGCATCAAAACCTGGTTCAAAATAACTAATACTATTACCTTTTTGAACAATTTCACGACGCGATGAGTCCATTTGGATCATTTGTGAAACAGGTTCACCATTAATGATTGCATGGCGATAACGTACAGGCGTTATTGATTGCGGACTAAATGTCATATAAGACATTTCGTAAGAAAGGTTCTGGGCAGCATTCCCCATTTCTTTAAAAAGAACATCGGCATCTATTTCAGATGCCGAAGCTTGATTAGAAATAATCAGGCTGCCCGTCAGGCAGATGACGGATAACCATTTATTCATTATTGCAATTTAACTCCTGCTGAAGACGCAGGTTGTGCAGACTCTTGATATTGCTGGTTGAGCATCGAGCGTCTTTCAATTTCATACTGTTGTAGCATCGCATTAATGCGTTGATTTTGTTGTTCAACTTGTTGAAGTTGCTGCTCATTACCAAATAATTGGTTATCTGAGATATTCAAGCTAACTGGTGCCCCGCTGCCGACAGGAATGGTATTGAACATTGGCTCATCAACCGGTGAGTCAACCGCATTACTTTGGTTGTATTGTTGAACGCCAACAATTACAGCCAAAGACACACAGGCTGCAACACCAATTTGAGTTAACTGGCTCGCCCAAGGACGAATTTTGCCCCAGAATGGGAAAGCCCCCCAAGTCGCAGGCTCTGGCTGCGATTCGACAACTACCTGAGGATTAATACGCACAGCTTCATTCTCTAATGCTGCCGCAACTTTACTTGCAATATCAAAATGCATGACTTCACTAGTATCGTTACGTAGAGTATCACGAATAAGATGATAGCTCTCCCAACGTTGTTTTAACGTTGAATCACGTGAAATAGCGCTGACCAGTTCTAAGTCTAGTACTTCGCCATCCATCATTGCGGAAAGTTTCTCTCTTTGCATGCCCAATTACCTTCAGTTAATTGCATCACAATTATGTTTAATTGACTGATTTAACATACTAATACTGTTGAATCAGTGGCTGAACTTTATTATCAATCGCTTCCCTTGCCCTAAAAATACGAGAACGTACGGTGCCGACTGGGCAATCCATTATTTCTGCGATTTCTTCATAGCTCAAACCATCTAACTCGCGGAGCGTAATTGCCATTCTAAGATCTTCAGGCAGCGATTCGATGGTCCGGAAAACAACTTTCTTTAATTCATCAGACAACATTAAGTTCTCTGGGTTCGAAATTTCTTTTAAGGCACTCGCGGTTTCAAAGTTTTCTGCATCACTCGCTTCCAAGTCCGACGCAGGTGGGCGCCTATCTTGGGCAACTAAATAATTTTTAGCTGTATTTACCGCAATCCGATAAAGCCAAGTATAAAATGCGCTATCACCACGAAACGAACCAATGGCGCGATAAGCTTTTATAAATGACTCCTGCGCAACGTCAGGCACATCTGCTTGCGGTACATAGCGAGATACTAAGCTCGCGACTTTATGCTGATATTTTATCACCAATAAGTTGAAAGCTTGTTGATCGCCTTTTTGTACCTTTTCAACCAAAATCTGGTCGGTCAATTGCTCGCTCATTCCAGGAAGTATCTCCCGAATTCAGGCCGATAATATGTTAACTTGATCATGTTCTCCCTTCCTAAAGCAAGCACTACTTTGAGTAGTAGAACTCGTTGAAGTTCAATTTAATCTAAAAAAATAGTCAAAAATTTACAAAACTGATGAAAAAATTACTTGGTTGATCTTAAAGATCCTTATTAAAACAACTAACTACAAGATCCAGAAGACAGCATACAGATTTTAGGCACGAATGCGATAGCTATCACACTAAAACCATTTGAATACGTAAATAGCGCTAGGTCAATATACTGTACCTTAACAGCCATCCACTAATAGCAATAGGACACTCGATAGGCTAACATAAAAAACTCAATACATACTATTATATACATGCAAACACTTATGAACGAATCCACACAGCATTACACTGATATTTTAATCATTGGGAGTGGTGTCGCAGGACTTTCAGCTGCCTTGCGGCTCGCCCCCTTTCATCAAGTGACCATTCTTAGTAAAAGCAGCCTTAGCGAAGGAGCATCTTATTACGCACAAGGCGGTATTGCTGCAGTTTTTGATGACACTGACAGCATCGAATCTCATGTAGAAGATACACTAATTGCTGGTGCAGGTATCTGCCAGAAAGAAGCTGTTGAGTTTATTGCCTCCAATGCAAAACAATGCGTTCAATGGCTTATCGACCAAGGTGTTTTATTCGATACAGAGATTACCGAGAACGGCGAAACACAGTATCATTTGACCCGTGAAGGCGGCCATAGCCATCGACGAATTCTCCATCATGCTGATGCGACAGGAAAAGAAGTTGAAACCACGTTAGTCGACCTCGCTTTTGCTCACCCAAACATTCATATTAAAGAACGCTATAATGCCGTCGACCTAATCCTTTCTAGCACAGCTGAATCACCGCGAATTTTAGGTGCTTACGTTTGGAACCGCCAAAAAGAACAAGTTGAAACTATTCGAGCGAAAACGATTGTTCTGGCTACGGGCGGCGCGGCCAAAGTTTATCAATATACCACGAATCCAGATATTTCTTCTGGTGATGGGATTGCAATGGCATGGCGAGCTGGCTGTCGTGTTGCTAACCTTGAGTTTAATCAATTTCACCCAACTTGTTTATTTCATCCACAAGCACGTAATTTTTTATTAACTGAGGCATTACGTGGTGAGGGAGCTTACCTCAAGCGCCCTGATGGTAGCCGGTTTATGCCAGATCACGACGATCGTGGTGAACTTGCCCCTCGCGATGTTGTTGCACGTGCTATTGACCATGAAATGAAACGCCTTGGTGCTGATTGCATGTATTTGGATATTAGCCATAAGCCTAGCGATTTCGTTAAAAACCATTTCCCGACTATTTATGCGAAATTGATGACTTTAGGGTTAGACCTCACTCAAGAGCCCATCCCTATCGTACCAGCGGCCCATTACACATGCGGTGGTGTAATTGTCGATGAAACGGGTATGACTGATATCACGAATCTCTATGCAATTGGCGAAGTGAGCTACACCGGCTTACATGGTGCAAACCGTATGGCATCCAATTCGCTATTAGAATGCTTGGTATACGGCTGGGCGGCGGCTGAAAACATTAATAAAACGATCAAACAGATCGATGATATTCCCTATTTATCTGAGTGGGATGAAAGCCGAGTACATAACTCAGATGAACAGGTGGTTATTCAACATAATTGGCATGAATTACGTCTATTTATGTGGGACTACATGGGGATCGTCAGAACGACTAAACGCCTTGAACGTGCATTACGCCGCATCCATTTACTTCAACAAGAGATTCACGATTATTACGCCAACTTTCGTATCTCAAATAATTTATTGGAACTACGAAACCTAGTTCAAGTTGCTGAATTAATGGTTCGTTGTGCATTAGAACGCAAAGAAAGCCGGGGATTACATTACACCTTAGATTACCCAGAACCACTTCCTAATTCAGGCCCCACTATTTTACAACCTGAATAACGTGAGCTAGGGCCGGCCTTAAGTGCCGGCTTTAGTATTTCACATAAAATGGCTGAATTAGTTTACGAAATTCATCAGTATACTCACCATTTTCATCTTTGAGTGCCAGCGATGTCACTTGTGTTTGTGTCTCTTGCAGTTGAATGCCCAATAGCATGCGATGGTAGGCTGTTGTAGGTTTATCACTAACATTAACGCGAAAAGCAGTAAACCAGCCTGAATTCTCAGCCATCTTCTGCATTTTTTCACCGACCTCATAGGGCAGCACTAAACAAAATAGTCCATGAGATAGAAGACAGGATTTTGCACTTTCTAGTAATACATCATGAGTTAATGTCGCGGTATATCGCGCTTGGTCTCGTTTTTCGTCCCGACACGCAACAGCAGGTTCGAAATACGGTGGGTTACTCACAATCAAATCATATTGAACTGAATGTAACTGACTGTAGCTGACAATATCTTGGTTGATAACATGCAAACGCTCAGCCCATGGCGATTCAGTAAAGTTTCCCTGCGCTTGCACTGCGGCATCACTATCTAATTCGACCGCATCAACACGTAACTTTGTATTTCTTTGCGCTAACATCAAGGCTATTAACCCACTACCACTTCCAATGTCTAATACAGATTGAACACCGTCCACGGGAGCCCAAGCCCCCAATAGCACGCCATCCGTCCCCACTTTCATCGCACATCGGTCATGGGCCACAAAAAACTGTTTAAATGTAAAACCGCCTTTACGGTAATTCTTTTTTTGCTCACACATGCAAACACTCTAATTGGCTAATACTTGTTCGAATATTCTCATTCTAAGCAAATAAAAGTCATAAATTAACCTATTTGCTACAATATAATTCTCATATTATGGGAATTATATTTGAGACGAAAAAAATTTACTGATAAGTTCGAAAAAAAGGAGATGCTATGAACAGTATAAATAGAACCTTAGACATCTTGTCTTACATCACAACTTGCGCATCTCCAGTGACGCCACAGTCTATCTCATCAGCGTTAGAGATCCCATTATCAACAGTCTATCGTTTACTAACAATTCTCATAGATTGGGAATTTGTATCTCACGCAAAACAATATGGCACATATTGTGTCGGCTCGCAGAGTATCAAAAATCAAGAAAAATACTATCACCACAGTTTATTGATGAGCGCATCTAAACAAGAACTGCAAACTTTAGCGAAAAAAACCCAAGAAACGGTGGCAATTATTACCTCAAATTTACGAGAGACCATTTGTGTCGACATGATTGAGAGTGAACAAGCGCTACGCTGTTCTTTTATTATTGGGCGAGGCAATACTTTAGTTAAGGGAGCAAGTGCGAAAACCTTGTTAGCTTTTCGTCATGAACTCTATCAAAACCAAGTACTTGAAGCTCATACAAAGCAGTTAACCACTGAACAACAAAAAATAAAGCTACAACAAGATTTACAACAGATACGCAAGCAAGGTTACGGCATGTCTGTGAGTGAAATCGATGAAGGCGTACTGGGGGTATCTGCACCGATTTTCAAAGGAAATGATGTGTTAGCTGTCGTTTCAGTTATGGCACCTGAATTCCGCTCTACACATCGCGTGGATGAATTTATCACGCACACCTGCCAAACAGCGCATAACATCACTAAATTAATTAACTTGGAGTAACTATGACACAACCTTTCCAATGGCAAGGGCGCACAGATGGTGAAACACAAGAGCATTTGCGCATCCATCAAGTCATTAATAAACACACACCTGCTGAATTTGCATTAATTGGTTTTGCTTCTGATGAGGGCGTTAGGCGCAATAAAGGCCGCCAAGGCGCTAAAGCAGGCCCAGATGCAATTCGCTATCAACTGGCTGGGTTACCTATTCATCAACCGCTTGCAATTAAAGATGTCGGTACAATTAGCTGTGATGATGGCAATCTGGAAGCCGCACAACGTCGTTTATCCGACCAGCTTATCGCACTGCTCGCTGAAAACCAAAAGCCGATTGTACTTGGCGGTGGCCATGAAGTCGCATTTGCAAGCTTCCAAGGCCTGTTTGACTATGTTGAACATTATCAAGCAGGTAAAACGATCGGTATTATTAACTTTGATGCGCATTTTGACTTACGCGAAGCCCCTATCGCGACTTCTGGTACCCCATTTTTACAATCTGCCATGTTGTGTCAGCAGCACCAACGCCCTTTTCAATATTTATGTTTAGGCATCGCAGACCATGGCAATACTAAAGTATTGTTCGATACCGCTGATTCATTAGGTTGCCAATATATCCGCGATAAAGAACTTGCTTATTCTAAGCTTCCTCAAGCAATTGAAAAAATTAAAAAATTTATTGACGGCGTAGACTATTTATATGTCACCGTTGATTTAGATGTGTTTTCTGCTGCCATTGCGCCGGGCGTTAGCGCACCAGCACCGAAAGGTATTTCCACTGAAGTTTTTGATGAACTGTTTGCCATTATCAAAAGTAGCCAAAAAATGGCTGTTTTTGATATCGCAGAATGCAACCCTGAATTTGATATTGACAACCATACCGCCAAACTCGCGGCTTATTTGATTTACCAATATTTATTCTAATAAAACAACACAACAATTCGACTGATAAATACACTGTTTCTCACGCTGTTAAGATAATTAATTTTCAAACACCACAATAAAAATAGCTTTGAAGTTGATTATCAAACTAGCCGTAGCACGATAACTTAATGGTTTTTAACTATTGAATTTCGCGTTACAGCTAGGCGGCAAGTGACGTTATCCCTAGAAGCATACAAAAGTATGTGACTAGGGTAACGGAGCGCGGCCAACAACGCTGTAGCGCATTAATGGTTTTTAACTATTGAATTTCGCGTTACAGCTAGGCGGCAAGTGACGTTATCCCTAGGAGCATACAAAAGTATGTGACTAGGGTAACGGAGCGCGGCCAACAACGCTGTAGCGTGAAAGACAACAGTTAAAAAGGGAAAAATATGATTCTACACCTCGACACACTCTCCACCCTCTTCCTAACGGTGATCTGCCTACTCATGGGGATCCACTTAAAAAAACGTATCGAATGGCTACAGCGCTTTTGTATTCCTTCTCCCGTCATTGGCGGTTTTCTGGTTAGTTTGATTATTTGGGGGCTCAAATCATTTAACCTTGCTGAAATCAATTTTGATACCAGTTTACAAACCTTTTTAATGGTCGCTTTCTTTACTACCATTGGTATTGATGGCAGCTTCCGCATCTTAAAAAGTGGTGGCCGGTTACTCTTTATCTACCTGTTTATTTGCTGGTTTGTCGTTATTTTCCAAGACACTTTTGGTGCAGGCCTTGCGCATTTACTCGGTGTTGATCCCGTTATCGGTATCATGGCTGGTGGTGTTTCTCTTACTGGAGGCCATGGCGGTGCGGCAGCCTTCGGGGGCATGGCTGAGGGCCTTGGCGTGCAATCCGCAACGGTTGCAGCCATTGCTGCGGCAACTTTTGGCCTAATTACAGGGAGCTTACTCGGTGGCCCTATTGCAACATTCTTAATTAAGAAATTTAACGTGCAGATTAAAGCTGATGAAAACGTTGAGCGAGTTCAGGTTCCTGAAACTATCGCAGGGAAAATTGAATCTATCGATGCTCACGCTTTTTTAAAAATGCTAGCTCTCGTTCTAGGGATTATGGTTATCGGTCAATTCGCTTCAGCGCAGTTTACCAAAGCAACTGGCTTTTCATTACCCAGCTATGTCGGGGCGATGATTATTGCAATAGTTATCCGTAATATTAATGACCAAGTCGAATTGTTCCGTATTAACCAAAAGTCGGTTGACCTTATCTCTGAAGTTTCACTTGGCCTATTTTTGACTATGGCTATGATGTCATTGAAAATATGGGAGTTAAAAGCCGTTGCTTTGCCATTATTCACCATCCTATTAGCACAAGTTATTATTTTAATTTTGTTAGTTGTCTTTGTCATTTTCCGCTTATTAGGCAAAAACTACGATGCTGCGGTAATGTGTGCTGGCTTAATGGGGCATGGTTTAGGTGCGACGCCAAACGCAATGGCAAATATGTCCTCGGTTTGTGAACGTTACAAACAAGTTTCGATGAAAGCTTTCATGATTGTGCCACTCAGTGGTGCAGTACTCATTGACTTAGTGGGTATCCCTTATCATACATGGTTAATTAATATGCTTAGCTAAGTATACTGAAGGAGGAGCTCTCTCCTCCTTCAACTATTTACCTTCTATATATTTCACTCATATCCATAGATATATCGCTCCCTGTCCGTAGTGAAAACAGTTACACTTGAGCAAAGCTGATTTTTTCAGGTGAACAATTTTGCTAACCTGTTTATAATCAGCGCCCCAAATAGAGGTATATCATGACTGCATCCACTTTTACTGAACTTGAACTTGATGAAAGCCTAATTAATGCGCTTTCAGACAAAGGCTATCAACGTCCGACCGCGATTCAAGCGGCAGCAATTCCTGCTGCAATGGATGGCCGCGATGTATTAGGTTCAGCCCCGACAGGAACAGGTAAAACCGCCGCGTTTTTACTGCCTGCGATCCAACATTTACTTGATTTCCCGAGAAAGAAATCAGGGCCGCCTCGCGTTCTAGTTGTCACGCCAACTCGCGAACTAGCCATGCAGGTTGCTGACCAAGCAAAAGAATTATGCGCCCATAATCATCTAGATATCGCTACCATCACTGGTGGTGTTGCTTATATGAACCACGCTGAAGTTTTCAGCGAAAATCAAGATATTGTCGTCGCAACAACAGGCCGACTACTCCAGTATATTAAGGAAGAAAACTTTGACTGCCGCGCAGTTGAGATTTTGATCCTTGATGAAGCTGACCGCATGCTCGACATGGGCTTTGCCAATGACATAGAAACAATTGCAGGCGAAACACGCTGGCGCAAGCAAACTATGCTGTTTTCTGCCACTCTTGAAGGCGAAGCTATTCGTGACTTTGCTGAGCGTTTATTAGAAGATCCAATTGAAATTGATGCCGACCCTTCACGTCGTGAACGTAAAAAAATTCAGCAATTTCATTACCGTGCTGACACACTAGAGCATAAAACAGCCTTACTGTGCCATTTGTTAAAACAAGATGAAGTCACCAAAGCCATCGTCTTCGTACGTAAGCGTGAGCGTTTACGTGAATTAGTCCAATGGTTACGCGAAACGGGTATCGAACCTTGTTATCTTGAAGGGGAAATGCCACAAGCTAAGCGTAATGAAGCTGTACGCCGCCTCGTTGATGGCCAAGTTAAAGTACTGGTTGCAACAGATGTAGCTTCTCGTGGCTTAGATATCGAAAACGTTAGCCATGTTTTTAACTTTGACTTGCCTAGAACTGCAGATGTCTACTTACACCGTATTGGCCGTACTGGCCGAGCTGGCCGTAAAGGCACGGCAATTTCTTTAGTCGAAGCGCATGACTTTCCATTATTTGGTAAAATAACTCGTTATATTGAAGAGCCTATCAAGATTCGCGTTGTTGATTCTTTACGTCCAACAACTAAAGCTCCTTCAGAAGCGATGTTAAATAAACCAAAACCATCAAAGAAAGTACTTGCTAAGCGTAAAGAAAAGAAAAAAGAAGAACAAGCTAAGAAAAAAGAAAAAGTACGCCATCGCGACAAGAAAAATATTGGAAAACGTCGTACTCCTGTTAGCCCTTCTATATCAACCGCTAACGATAAAAGCTAATGACTAAAAACGGGTTTAGGCCCGTTTTTTATTTAGCCCATCATTTGTAAAACTTTCTCTCGCATTTGTTTTCCTTCATGAGTCAGCAGATCAGGCTTAATAATATGGTTACCAAGTATATCCTTACAATCTAGGCCTTTATTATTCTTAATACGCCAATCAGCTCCATTTTCCAATAATAGTGTAGCAACATCGAGTGCATGGCTATTTAAAGCATCATGTAAAGGCGTATTTCCTAAACTATCCTTAATGTTTACTGTTAATCCATTTTTCAATAAAAGCTGCGATTGTATAAGACGGCCATTTTGCGCAGCTAAATGTAAAATACTTTTTTGCCCTTTTGATTGAAGCATTTTAATTGTTTGACCATATCGAGATTCAATTAAAGCTTTAATAAATTGCCCATTGGCAGTTCTGACTGACTGTTGTGCCAATACATTAATATCACAAGGTTTATGATCTAATGATAAGAGTGCTGAAAATTCAGTTATATTTCCTTTTTTGATTGCACTTTCACAACATTCTTGCCAACTTATCCCCTGTTTTTCTTCTTTAATAGGAAAAATTTCTAGTGGTATTTCTTGTACCTTATTATATTCACCTGTGATTGCATTCCAGTTATTCCATGGTTTATATTTGCACATAACCTTAATAATTTTAAGCATTGAATGAGCTATAAAACTTCTTGTTATTAAACGGGTCGGTAACCAATCTTTCCAAGAGTTATGTTCGCTATAAGCCATTTTAATACAATTTCCCAAAGCAGAAGGGATCGGTAAAGAGTTTTGCAATCTATCGAGCCAGTCATATTGTACCGTGTAATAACGTATCAACCCTTCTTGTGCAATTTTTTCAGCAACGTGATAATCAATCCCAATATTATTAATCGTGTTTTTTGCCAATCCTGCAGGACTGAATACAATACAAGGTGATTGACTCGCTAACGCCGCAATTGAAGCCAATCCCCCACCTAATGAATGCCCCGTACAAATCGTATTTCCATTTACTGCATTGAATAAAATATTCATCAAACCAACAGCTTGAAAATATTGAGACTCATAAAAACCAAGTCCTTGACGGATATTACTATAAAAATCGATAATATCGTTAGTACCTGCAAAACAAAGGACATATAAGCCATTGAATCGACAAATATTAGCTTGAAATCCCGTTTGCTCGTCATTTAATAATTCCGCATTAATTCCGAGATCATAAATATCTTTATTACTTAATTTTTCAATACCCTGTATATTCCGCCAATTTTTATGATAAGCGCCTTGTGCTAGTAGAGCTAATATATAATCTTTTGATTGTGCCTGAGTGCCTAAAAAATCTTTTCTTAATACATCTTTAGGCCATAACTCTGTTATACATGATTTAATATCTTGATGTTGGTGCCGTAGATAAATATTTAAATTTTCTCTAACAAAAATATACTCATCTTTTTTTGATAGTATTTGTTGTGTAGATAATGACATGATTTCTCCCTAACAAGTGTATTTGTTGGAAGAATATTGAAATACAAATAACCAAGGTGGGAAATAATCAACTTTATTAGTAACAAATAAAAAGCCATTGATAACAATGGCTTTAGAATTTAATATATATTACTAGATGTAATTATGTCTAATATTTATTACAGACTTTCAGTGAAAGTACGGGTAATAACATCACGTTGTTGTTCAGGCGTTAATGAATTAAAACGCACGGCATAACCAGAAACACGAATTGTTAATTGCGGATATTTTTCTGGATTTTTAACTGCATCTTCTAATGTTTCACGGCTTAATACGTTAACATTTAAGTGCTGACCGCCTTCAACGCGTACGGTAGGTTTCATTTCTAAAGGAACTTCGCGATACTCAAAAGCACCTAATTCATCTTTAGCAACAATTTGCCCTTCGTTGTAATCGGCTTTCGCACAAACACAACGAGCTTCATTTTTTTCATCATCCAGTAACCAAAACGAATTCAACAATGCTGCATTATCAGTTTTAGTAATTTGAATACCTGTAATCATGTCGACCTCCACGTTCGAGCTAGATTGCATTCGATTTGTGTAATAAATCGAAGCTACATTAACCATCAATCTTATGAAAACTTGTAATTGGATATTTGGTCTAACCAATGTATATAGTTATTTTATACCAGCTAGATCCCCTATTTTCTTTGATATTTATCAATTATTCCACTTAGCAACTAATTCAATCACCCCAACTTTATGATTTAAATCAAAATTAACAATTTATTTTTTTAACTATTTGTATAAATTTTCAATTTTTTTTAAAATTAATAGTCAATATCAGGGCTTTATCTCTCTCTCATGAACCAGTAAGCTTATAGCTATCAACTGGTTCATATAATTGTTCCTTCCTAAATTCATTGTTATGGAATATTTCATGTCAAACTCCATTACGTGGCACGATGTTATTGGCCCTGAAAAATCAAAACCCTATTTCAAAGAGACACTCGCTTATGTAGCAGAACAGCGCAAAAATGGTAAAATTATCTACCCTGCTCAAGACGACGTTTTTAATGCATTTAGGTATACCGAACTTGCCGATATTAAAGTCGTTATCCTAGGACAAGACCCTTATCATGGCCCAGGACAAGCCCACGGCCTCTCTTTTTCCGTACTCCCTGGTATTAAGCCACCACCGTCATTAGTGAATATGTATAAAGAATTAGAAAAGGATATCGCTGGCTTTCAAAGACCTAATCATGGGTATTTGCTCAGTTGGGCTCAACAGGGTGTTTTACTCCTTAACACCGTTCTCACCGTAGAACAAGGCAATGCTCACTCCCATGCCCATTTAGGTTGGGAAACCTTCACGGACAAAGTTATTGAAGCAATCAATGAAAATACACAAGGCGTTATTTTTCTACTGTGGGGTTCCCATGCACAGAAAAAAGGTAAAATAATTGATACAAAGCGCCACCATGTACTCAAGGCTCCTCACCCTTCCCCACTTTCTGCTCATCGAGGATTTTTAGGTTGTGGCCATTTCTCACAAACTAATACTATTTTAGAACAACAAGGTAAAACACCTATTGATTGGAACCCTGTAATAGATGAGCCAAATCTGCAACCATAGATGATTTTTTGGCACTAAGTCATAAAAAAGGGAAATCAATTGATAGATTTCCCTTTAGTAATATTCTCTTGGGGGCATTTGCCTCCATTTAAATAACGATGCTCTTTATTTAGAGACAATCACCATTGCAGGTCTTAGTAAACGGTTGTTTAATGTATACCCTTTTTGCATAACTTCAATCACATGATTAGCTTGGTGATCTGGTGACTCAATCATCGTTATCGCTTGATGAACGTCAGGGTTAAATGGCACATTGATATCACTGACAGGCTCGATCCCAAACTTAGCCACTGCATCTAAAAAAGTTTTTAGCGTTAAATTTAGCCCTTCTAACATCGCTTTAGACTCTTCACTTTCGTGATCTGCTGCATCTATCGCACGTTCTAAGTTATCAATCACTGGTAGTAATTCATTTGAGAATTTTTCCAGTGCGAACTTATGTGCTTTTTCGATATCTTGCTCAGTTCTACGGCGAATATTTTCAATTTCTGCGTGTGCACGCAACATCGCTTCACGTTCAGTTTTTTGTGAGGCTTCTAACTGTTGTTCAAGCTCAGCAATACGCGTGGCTAACGCTTGTTCGTCTGCTTGTAATTCATCAGCTTGTTGAACGCTGGCTTCTTGCTCAGCTTGCACTTTTTGTGATTCATTTTGTTCAAAAGCTTGCTCATCATGCATGTTTTGGTCTTTACTACTCATGAATATCTCCGCGTATTTAGCATTAATCCCATATATGAGAGTATTATGGGGATCTAATACAGGGATTCAAGGGAAGTCATACAATCAGAGGCCAAAAAAGTATGCGAAAGGACAATAATACACCACTACCACATTTTAAAACGATAGGCATTGTCGGGCACCCTAGGCACCCTGAAGCATTGGCAACTCATGAATTAATATACCATTGGTTAATTTCAAAAAACTATCAGGCCATTATCGATAAACAAGTTGCTAAAGATTTAAAATTAGTCAATGCCAACACTGGAACATTAACTGAAATAGGCCAACAAGCTGATTTAGTTGTTGTTGTTGGGGGAGATGGCAATATGCTCGGCGCTGCTCGTATATTATCTCGGTATAATAATAAAGTTATTGGTGTAAATCGTGGTAATCTCGGTTTTCTTACCGATTTAGACCCGGATAATGCATTACAACAACTTTCACGTGTTCTTGAAGGTGAATACCGCGAAGAAAGGCGTTTTTTACTAGAAGCACAAGTCATTAAAGCTAACCAAAAAGCACGTAAAAGCACCGCAATTAATGAAATTGTTCTACACCCTGGTAAAGTTGCTCATATGATCGAGTTCGAGGTCTATATTGATGAAAAATTTGCCTTTTCTCAACGTTCTGATGGTTTAATCATTGCCACACCAACAGGTTCTACAGCTTATTCACTTTCCGCTGGAGGCCCTATTTTAACCCCGAATTTGGATGCTATTGTATTGGTTCCAATGTTTCCACATACCTTATCCTCTAGACCTCTGGTGATTAGCAGTGACAGCAGTATTCGGCTGAAGTTTTTACGAACAAATATTGATTATGAAGTCAGCTGTGATAGCCAAATCATGCTCCCTATTCAGGACGGTGAGGAAGTCATTGTCAAACGTAGTAATAAAAATCTTAATTTGGTTCATCCAAAAGATTATAATTATTTCAATACGTTAAGTTCAAAGTTAGGATGGGCTAAAAAAACTTTTTAATTTTTTCAATCTGCCTCTTTACTGTATAAAAAAACAGTCATACACTGTATTAAAACACAGGTGTGTATTTTTACAGGAGAGCGCCGATGCTTACCCAACTAACAATCAATAATTTTGCAATCGTACGTGAATTAGAAATTGATTTCCGTAATGGCATGACAACCATAACCGGTGAAACAGGTGCGGGTAAGTCCATTGCTATTGATGCACTTGGCCTGTGTTTAGGCAATCGGGGTGAAGCCAATATGGTGCGCCCCGGTGCACAACGTGCCGACCTCTGTGCTCGCTTTTCCTTAATGGATGCTCAACTGGCTGCCAATTGGCTTACTGAGCACCAACTCGATAACCAAAATGAATGCCTATTACGCCGCACTATCTCTCCTGATGGCCGTTCACGTGGTTTCATTAATGGCGTTTCAGTTCCTTTATCGCAACTTAGAGAGTTAGGAACATTACTGATCCAAATCCATGGTCAGCACGCACACCAACTCTTACTAGATAGCGCCCATCAAAAATCCCTGCTTGATGCCTATTCAAACCAGCAAGAGCTAATTGCTCAAATGAAAAAAGCATGGCAAACATGGCACGATTCCTGCCAACAATTAGCTGTATTTCAAAAACAAATGCAAGAACGTGAATCTCGACAACAGTTGCTAGAATATCATCTAAAAGAACTGAACGAATTCCTCCCTGTTCAAGGGGAATTTGAAGAGATAGACCAAGAATATAAACAACTCGCTAATCATGGGCAATTTTTAGCTATTGGCCAAACAACAACGCAAATACTATCTGAAAATGATGATTCGAATGTTATTAGCTTATTAAATATGGCAAAAAATGAATTATCTGATCTAGTCGCTCTCAACCCTAAATTTTCAGAGCTACTTGATATGCTTGAAGAAGCATCGATACAAGTCAGCGAAGTCAGTGATGAAATAAAGCATTATTGTGACCAATATGAGCTTGACCCTAATCGCTTGTTTGAACTAGAAAAACGCATTTCTAAACAAATTAACTTAGCGCGTAAACACCATGTCACTCCCGAAGCTTTACCCGAATTATTTCAGCAATTACTGAGCGAACAAGAACTAATAGCCAGCCAAAATGAAGACTCTGAAACGTTAAATGCGCAAGTACAAGTAAATCATCATATTGCTCTCGAATGTGCGGAACGTTTACACCATGTACGTTTACATTATGCTCAAGAATTAAGTACATTAATTACCAATAGCATGCACCAACTTTCAATGCCTCATGGTCTGTTTACTATTGATGTAAAATTTACTCCAGATCAACTACAAATTGATGGTGCCTGTAAAGTAGAGTTCAATGTGACGACTAACCCAGGGCAGCCACACCAAGCACTTGCGAAAGTGGCATCGGGCGGTGAGTTATCACGTATAGCACTAGCAATCCAAGTGATTACAGCTAAAAAAATGGATACGCCCGCATTAATATTTGATGAAGTCGATGTCGGTATTAGTGGACCAACAGCAGCAATTGTAGGGAAGTTACTACGTGAATTAGGTGAATCAACGCAAGTTATGTGCGTTACACATTTACCCCAAGTGGCAGGGTGCGGTCATCACCACTTTTATGTCAGTAAAGAGACAAATGGTGTAGAAACAGAAACTCGTATGCAATTATTGGATAAAAAATCTAGATTACAAGAGCTTGCGCGTCTTCTTGCTGGATCTGCGGTAACAAAAAATACGCTAGCCAATGCAAAAGAGTTGCTTGCAGCATAATTTTTGACAACTTTTTTACGCTCATGTGGTCTTAGAGTCGATAAGGAAGGTTTTAAATTGTATCAATGTCGATTATCATTGATGTTCTGACTCCAAAAGGAATGAGATATCCATGCGTTATAAATTGTTAACTGCTGCCGCGCTATCACTCGCATTAATGTCTACGGGCTGTTCAATGATGGAACGTCTTGTCTATCACCCAGACATTAACCAAGGTAATTACCTCACAGCGAAAGATGTCGCTAAGATCCAAAAAGGAATGACACAGCAACAGGTTGCTTATACTTTGGGCACCCCAATGTTATCTGACCCGTTTGGTACTCAGACTTGGTATTATGTTTTCCGCCAAGAACTTGGGCATGACCCAGTTCAGCAAGAAACTTTGACTCTTATCTTTGATCGTAATGGTATTCTTACTGACATCAAAAATGAGAAAAATCTTGCCGCGCAGGAATCAATGGAAGCTGCTGAAACAAAAGCATCAGAAACTAAAACAGCTGACTAACCATAAACACTAAGAACCACCTAGTGTGACAATAACAACCTGTTTTCTGAAGGACTTATTCAGGCAGGTTGTTATTATGAGTATCTTTATTAAAAATTTATTAAAAGCATTTTGCACAAATAAATTTAAAGACAAAAACCGAGCTTTTGCTCGGTTCGCTACATAAAATTAATTTACTTATTTTTAACTTCTTTAGATTTTTCAGCTCTTTTACGCCGTAACTCTTTTGGGTCTGCAATCAAAGGTCGATAAATCTCAACTCGATCTCCATCTTGCACTAAATCTGTCAATTTAGCGGGGCGACTATAAATACCAATCTTATTTTTTTTAAGATCAATATCATCCCTAAGGGCAAGGATACCAGAAGCAAGTATCGCTTCTTCTATTGTCGTCCCCTCTTTCACTTTGACTGATAGCAAAAATTGCTTTTCAGGAAGCGCATATGTCACTTCAATATTCAGCTCAGACACTGTATACATCCTTTGCTCTTAAAGTGAAAGCTTGAACCATATTATTTGCTAGTTCCTTGAAAACTTTGCCAAACGCAAGCTCTATCAATTTATTTGTAAACTCAAAATCAAGATGAAACTCGATTTTACAAGCGTCTGCACTTAAAGGAATAAATTTCCAACCACCAGCTAATTTACTAAATGGCCCTTCAACAAGTTGCATGTGTATGCATTTATTATCCTCTAGCACATTTTTTGTGACAAAAGTTTTGCTAATACCTGCTTTTGACACTTCAACAGAAGCGGTCATTTCTTCAGAGCTATGACTAATAATTCGGCTACCTACACACCCCGGCAAAAAGCTTGGATATGAAATAACGTCATTAACGAGTTTATACATTTGTTCTGCGCTAAAAGGGACCAACGCAGAGCGACTAATCTGTGGCATATCAATTCCTATCCCCAAAAACTGAGCGTATAATACCATCTTTGATTGGTTAAACAAAAAACAAAACCCACATAGGGCAAGATTTGCACAATCAAAAAAATATCAGCTTAGAAAGATTTCTTTCAACTCAGCTTACAGTATAATGATTGCACTATGACAAAGAAAAAACCATATAAACCCGGTTCAGCAACAATTGCTATGAACAAGCGTGCTCGCCACGAATATTCTATCGAAGAGGAGTTCGAGGCGGGTCTATCCCTACAAGGTTGGGAAGTTAAATCACTCCGTGCAGGCAAAGCCAACATTGGAGATAGCTACGTTCTTTTACGGGACGGTGAAGCTTATTTATTCGGTGCAAACTTCACACCACTGACTGTTGCATCATCGCATGTTGTATGCGACCCAACGCGTAGCCGTAAATTACTTTTAAATCAACGCGAATTAGATACACTCTACGGTAAAGTTAATCGTGAAGGTTATACCGTTATTGCACTTTCTCTCTACTGGAAAAATGCATGGTGTAAAGTTAAAATCGGTGTTGCCAGAGGTAAAAAATCTCACGACAAGCGTTCTGATATTAAAGAACGTGAATGGCAACTCGATAAAGCACGTATAATGAAACATTCTAACCGCTAACCTCTAGCTTTATAGAGTATTTTTCTGTTATACTGAGCTCAACAACTTGGGGCTGATTCTGGATTCGACGGGATTTGCGAAACCCAAGGTGCATGCCGAGGGGCGGTTGGCCTCGTAAAAAGCCGCAAAAAAATAGTCGCAAACGACGAAAACTACGCTTTAGCAGCTTAATAACCTGCTTAGAGCCCTCTCTCCCTAGCCTCCGCTCTTAGGACGGGGATCAAGAGAGGTCAAACCCAAAAGAGATCGCGTGGATGCCTTGCCTGGGGTTGAAGCGTTAAATTTAATCAGGATAGTTTGTTAGTGGCGTGTCTGTCCGCAGCTGGCAAATGAATTTAAAGACTAGACTAAGCATGTAGTACCGAGGATGTAGAAATTTCGGACGCGGGTTCAACTCCCGCCAGCTCCACCAAATTTGGTGGGTCAGTGATAGGACAACAGGTTTAAAAACAGGAAGTTAGCAAAATCAGTTGGACTACGCACTGACACAAATAGGACTACAAATGATACGCAAATCGTACGCGGATTATTAAGTTCACTAAAAGCCCACTTCGGTGGGCTTTTTTATTGCTTTCTGAGCACACCTACCAAAATATAAATAGTTCATAGTGGTACTGTAGTAAAATCCCATTTCCCCTATTTTATAATATAGGCTTGCTTTCCGCCTCACAATTTGGTGGTGAATAAAGTAAGACTAACACGACATTTCACATAAACTCTCCTTATCAGTTTGCTGCATCAATAGGTATATTCAGGTATACTAAATTACTTATTTTCTTCTCAATACGAATGATTGAAATGATTAAGTTATTCACTAAATACTTTTCGGTTGGAATTTTAAACACTCTTATACATTGGTCTATTTTTGGACTACTGACAGTGTTCCTTTCAACCTCTCAAGCTATAGCTAACTTAATAGGCTTCATAGCTGCTGTCAGTTTTTCCTTTTTTGCTAATGCAAAATTCACCTTCAAAGCTAAAGCGACTACAGCACGATACTTATCATTTACCTTATTTATGGGGCTATTAAGTTACTTGACTGGTTATGTTTCAGACCAACTACGATTCCCCCCTATCGCAACTTTAATAATTTTTTCTTCGATTAGCCTCGTATTAGGTTTTCTTTACTCCAAAATCTTTGTTTTCAGAGATACTCCACAATGAAAATATCATTAGTAGTGCCCGTTTATAACGAAGAAGAAGCTATCCCTATATTTTATAAGTCAGTAAGAGAACACCCGATTCTTAATCAATATGATATCGAAATAGTCTTCATAAATGATGGAAGTAAAGACAGCACTGAAAATATTATCAATGCATTAGCTATTGCTGACCCTTTAGTGCTCCCTTTAAACTTCACGCGAAATTTTGGTAAGGAACCGGCTTTGTTTGCGGGCCTTGAATACGCAACTGGAGAAGCTGTAATACCTATTGATGTAGACCTTCAAGATCCTATTGATGTTATTCCACAGCTCATAGATAAATGGCAACAAGGCGCAGATATTGTTCTCGCAAAAAGAGCTAATCGTACTAGTGATACATGGTTAAAACGCAAAACAGCTGAATGGTTTTACAAGCTCCATAATAAAATTAGCGCGCCTGAAATTGAAGAAAATGTTGGCGATTTTAGGTTGATATCTCGTCAGAGTGTCGAATATATAAAATTATTACCTGAGCGTAATTTATTCATGAAAGGTATCCTTTCATGGGTGGGTGGAAAAATTGATGTTGTTGAATACAACAGAGCAGAAAGATCTGCTGGAGAAAGTAAATTCAATGGCTGGAAATTATGGAACTTAGCCTTAGAAGGTATAACGAGTTTTTCTACTTTTCCATTACGCGTTTGGACTTATATTGGTTTATTTGTTGCTTTTGCATCTTTTATCTATGGTGGTTGGATGATGGTAGATAAATTAATTTGGGGTAACCCTGTTCCTGGTTATCCTTCATTACTTGTTTCTATTCTATTTTTAGGTGGAGTTCAGCTTATTGGTATTGGTGTACTCGGTGAATATATTGGTCGTATTTATACCGAAAGTAAACAAAGACCTAGATATGTATTAAAAAACAAAAAGCATGCAGGAAAACCACATGAGTAAGTATTTTCATAATTTTAACATACAATATTTCGTTTTATTTATACCGTTTGTTTTAATATTTATAATTGAATATTTAACACCGATGCAATCTGATGATTTCGTCTATTACATTAAAGGTAATTCGCTATCTATCCATTTAGATCATTACTTTTCTTGGAGTGGACGTTTCGTTTCCGATTATTTCAGTACATTAATTCTTAGTGCTGACTCCCAATTATTAAAATCAACAGTTATTGCAGCCATTTTAACTGCTACTTTATTTTTAATTGTTAAGATGGGCGATCGCTTAAATGCACCCAACAATCGATTTTATCTTCAATTTCTGTCTTTATTTTTTATTTATTGGGTTACAAGCCCTAACGTCGGCCAAATTGTTTTTTGGGTTGTTGGTGCAGGAAACTACCTTGTTACTAATTTCTTTGTGGTTCTATTCTTATATGCATTGATGCGATATATAAATAAAAAAAAAGGTATTACCCTGCTTTTATTTGTTTCGTTTTTCGCTGGCTGTAGTAATGAAAATACGACTTGGATTGTGCTGTTAATATCCTTAATAACGTCATGTTATTTTTTTATTAGAGAAAAGAAAAAAGTATTGTTTTTATCTACATTACTCGTTTTAATTGGTTTTTCAGTGTTAATCTTTAGCCCTGGTAATTTTCATCGAGCAGCGTTAGCTACTGAATTTTATGAGTTAGGTTTACTTGAAAAAATCTGGTTATTCTTATCTGAAAAATTACCTTATGCCTTGAGTAAAACATGGATACCTTTACTTGTATCATTGGTTTTATTAACCACCTTTATTAATACAAAAAAATATAAGAATTTTTATCTTTCTTTATTATTTATTGCACTAGGGCTATTAAGTACAATATCAATGGTTGCATCTCCTTCTTTTCCAACAAGGGCTCTCAGTGGTCCTCATCTGTTTTATATTATCTCTTGTTCTTTTTCAATCAGCTATACCTTAACGTCGAAAAACATAAAGTCTCTATCAATTTTATTCGTGATTAGTACACTGGCTCTCATTAGCTTCATATTTTCATATATCCAAATTGTTTTTTCATATAATTCTGTTAAGACTCAAGAAAAAATAAGAAACTATGAAATACACAAAAAATTAATTACAAATGAACAAACAAATGTAATCCCCGCATTTTATTACCCTAAAACATTAAGGGCGGGTGATTCCATTGATTTATATCATGATGCTGGAGCTACCGGTAAATATTACAAGCTGTCACATCCAGTTGATGTATATCCTATCAAATACAACTATGCTGTTATTGTTAATGGCGAAAAAATAGCACTGCCTGATAGTGAAAAAACAGGTCTAAGCAATATTTTTATTGGTCGTGATACATTTTTCAAAGGCACATCCATAGCGATACAACTTGATAATATTAATGATGAAGTTAAAATCGAAATAAAAACCAAGAATAACAAAATTTATAAAATTAAAGAATTAAATATAAACTCGTTGTATGGTATGAACGTGATTGGATTTACTGTACCAGCTTTGCCTTCAGAAATAGATTCTATTACTTATCAATCACCACAAGGCGAAGCTCTAAGTATTAGGCTGAGCATGTAAAAATTTAACTACTTTCACATTATAATTGTATGATGTGAAAGTAGTTATAAGTTAAGATTTTTAGTGCCCTAAAAAATGTATTTGTACGCCTCGCTCGTTGGTATTTTTTTCATAATTTTTAAAACAGTAGAACCTAAATTCTACTTTTTTTTCCCGCACACACAACGTTAATTATATCGTGGAATACTACTTACCTTTATCAATTGTTTTTGAACATAGTTATGTGCGGCACAAAAACTATTCATTAACTGTCTCTCTCCTTCCTGTATTCACAAGTGATCAATAATGCAAAAAATGATGACAATTCCCCCGGGCTAGTCAAAAAATATTTGATGAGATAAGAAACCACAGTAATAGTACTTTACTTCTTTTCGATAAAGTTACCGTCTGATAGAATAAATGCATGGCATCTGATCTGATAGCTTGAACACCAATCATTTTTTCGCTATGGACAGAAAAGCTGAGCATATAGCTATAAAAAGTGACCAGTGTCGATTTCGCAATCACTATTAGCATTTATATATATAAACGAACCGAATTTCGGCGCTATAATCACTCTATATGTATAAATTTACATTTAATCTCACAAAACTGGGTCTATGTATGAATTTTTTTGAAAGCGTCATAAAGGAACAAGCATCATTCCTCTACGAGGATGATAATAAAAATATACAGGATGAGAAGTTTAATATTGCATATGGCGCTGATAAAAATTTTTTGTTTGGTACTGGTGTCTCCATTGCTTCGGTTCTATTGAATAACAAGGATATGAGTTTCCATTTCCATATTTTTACCGATTTTTTAAGTCACGAAGATAGTGAGCTATTTAACGAAATCAGTAAGCTTTACAATACATGTGTGACTTTATATACATTAAATATGGATACACTAAAAACACTACCAACGAATCATGTATGGTCACATGCTATTTATTTCAGACTTATCATTGCCGACTATTTTTATAAGAAATGTGACAAAGTTTTGTATTTGGATTCTGATGTGGTTTGTAACGGAAGTATTCAATCTCTTGAATCACTAGATTTATCCTCTATACCAGTCGCTGCTGTTATGGATATCAGTGAATCTCATTCGGTAGAAATGGCTAACCTATTTAAAGTTGAAGGGCTCAAAAAAGGCTATTTTAACTCAGGCGTTATGCTAATAAACCCTGATGAATGGAATTATAGGCAGCTAACTGAAAAAACAATGTCCGTATTTACTGATGAAAAATTACAATCAGTTATCAAATATTATGACCAGGATGCGATTAACATCGCTGTTAATGGGGGGTGGTTAAAATTAGATAACATTTATAACCACAGAATAAACTTAAATGATAGATATAAAAATAGAGAAAACAGTCGTATTTCTAACGCTGTTTTCGTGCACTTCATTGGTTTGACTAAACCTTGGCATAACTGGTCTAAGTATTATCATGAAGTTAGTTGCTTTCTGAGCGCCAAGGAGAAATCTCCATGGAAAGATATAAAGTTAATGGCACCTCAAAACATTACACATCACAAATATGCATCTAAACACCTTAGATACAAAGAAAAGTACTTATCATCATTTTATCATTATATCCTTTATACGATTTTAAAAATTAAGCGAAAAATAAAGATATAAATAATGTTTGGCTTTCACAATATAAAAACAGAAAGCCAAACAACAAAATATCTTAGAGTTAATCCATTTTAACTAATACGATACCACCCCATCAGCATGATATAGGCGTTGGTAACTGTTAAGGCCGTTCCTGAACCGAGGTTTTCCGTGTTACCTGAATAGGTATGAGTGTGTCCCGCATGTTGAGACGTTTCACCACTCCAAGTTTTGGATGCATCAAAAATATACTTATGTGAATTTCTTATTGCAGATCCAGAATAACCAGCATTATTTGGTCCAGCAGATAAAGAATATGCCCCTGCCGCATACGCATATGTTATGCCTGATTCACTAGTACGTTGATACCCAAATTCCCCAGTGATGTTCATTGTTCCTCTAGTATGCGTATGTGCACCACCATTTCCTGTCGTGCCGGAGTATTTCAATGACACTGCAGGAAGGTGGTTTTTACCAATTGCCACCGAATCCGAACCACCAGTTGTCAACACATTCGCACCACTTGCAGCAGCTAAACGAATGGTTTTATTTTCGCCGATGTACTGCCATTTCGTACCAGGGAATAAGGTATTGGGGTTCTTATTTTGTGCAAACCACACCACAATACCAATAGGGTAAATGGTATTAAGATTGACCGCATTTTGTAATGCATCGGTGACGGCTTTCTGGCTCATCACGCTCGTTGTTGATCCGCCTGTTGATTGGGCAACACTGCTCGTATTGAGCTTAGCATTCAACCCGTTATTAAGTACTGTGTTTGTTGCATAATCCCCCGACGGTTGATAACTCCCCTTAGCTTGGTACCGTGTATCCCCTTCCGCTTTGGTGTAACTTTCACCTTTAAGCGCGTAATTACCCGCAGGGGCATAATTGCCTTTAGGTTGGTAATTAGTGTCAGATTCTGCTTTAGAATAGCTATAACCTGCTGCTTGATAACTGCCTTTAGGTTGATATTTACCATCGGATTCCGCCTTAGAGTAACTATCCCCTTTTAAGGCATAATCTCCTGATGGTTGATAGTTGCCCTTAGCTTGGTATCGTGTATCCCCTTCAGCTTTTGTGTAGCTTTCCCCCTTAAGTGCGTAATTACCGGCTGGAGCATAGTTGCCTTTGGGTTGATAGTTGGTATCAGACTCCGCTTTAGAATAGCTATAACCTGCCGCTTGGTAATTGCCTAATGGCTGAAAGCGTTTGTCGGATTCAGTTTTGTTATAAACATTAATATCACCGGCACTTAAATCCGCTTTCAGTTCCTGCCATGCTGTACCTGCGACAGGTTCAACATTGTTATTTTCAATCTTCGACTGCCACGTTTTGTTTTTATGATAAACAATGGCGCGAATAGGATATGGCTTGCCTTCTGCTGCCCACTTAGGAAAACCAAAGCTCTGCAACTCGCCAATCGCTTCCGTAATATCGTGAAACATGCCGTTCATATTTTCACGTTCGATATCTTTGGCCGCAGGATCAGTTTGTTGGTCACGCTCATAATCGTAGCTATAGCCTTGCGTGTAAGAAACCGCGCCATCGGCTTGCACATCATCGGTAATACACGATAGGTGGTACGCCAAACATCAATATCAGTGCCAGCAAAGACAAGATACACAGTAACTACGACAGTGTGAAAGAACAAACCGGTATTTTTGCAGGCAAAGGCGGCTTTGATGTCAACGTCAAAGAGCACACTCAGCTTGACGGCGCGGTGATTGCGTCAACCGCGGATAAAGACAAAAATCGCCTTGATACGGGTACATTAGGCTGGAAAGATATCGACAACAAAACCGACTTTACCACCGAGCACACGGGCGGTTCAATTGGCACCGGTGGCCCGATTGGCAGCCAGCTGGTGACCAATGCCGCGGGTGGGTTGCTCTCTAACGCCAATAACAGCGGCCATGCGGAAGGCACCACGCAATCGGCGGTCAGTGACGGTACTGTCATTGCGCGCAATGACGACAAACAAAAACAGGATGTTAACGAGCTCAATCGCGATACCGAGCACGCCAATGATGGCAGCATCAACCCGATATTCGATAAAGAGAAAGAACAAAACCGCTTAAAACAATCCCAGTTGATTGGTGAAATCGGTAATCAGACCATGGATATCATCCGCACCGAAGGGGAAATTGCGGGCTACAAAGCTCAAAAAGACCCCGATGCGTTAGCGGTCGCCAAGCAACAGCTAGAAGCTAAAGCGAAAAAGGATAACTCGGTTGAACCTATAACCGATGACGCCATTAAGCAACAAGCCTACAACAACGCCATGGCACAGTACGGCACGGGCAGCGACTTCCAGAAAGCCGCCCAAGCCGTCACTGGCTTGCTACAAGGGCTGGCAGGTGATAATTTAGCGGGTGCGCTGGCTAATGCCTCTTCCCCTTACTTAGCAACGTTGATAAAACAACAAGTGGGTGAAGATAATAAAGCCGCGAATGCCATGGCGCATGCCGTATTAGGCGCCGTGGTCGCTGAGCTAAATAACCAATCTGCCGCCGCAGGTGGATTAGGTGCCGGTGGCGGCGAGCTATCCGCTCACGTTATCATGAATACCCTCTTCCCGGGCAAAGAAGTCTGGGAACTGAGTGAAAGTGAGAAACAGCAAGTCAGCGCACTGAGTCAGCTGGCTTCAGGATTAGCTGGCGGACTGACTACCGGTGATGTGGCTGGGGCGATTACTGGCTCGCAAGCAGCGAAGAATGCGGTTGAGAATAACTTTTTTAGCGAAAAAGATCTGCCAAATGGCATGGCTGATTATGGTGGTTCTGCGTTTACACTAGCCGAGTCTATGGAAAAGAATGGCTATAGTATTCAAGATATTAATGTTGCTCTAAATGACTTTGCGAAAGGTGATCACCCAGAAGGACAAGATCCTGCAAGAGGCTTCCTGGAAGCATGGGGGAATATGGTCGGTATTCCATTAGACGTATTTTGGTCTAATGAGCAAATGACCCCAGAGAAAGCTGCCGAAATATTAAGTGGCTCACCTCCAACAACAACAGCTAAGGCATTACAATTTACAGCGGCAAAAGCTTACTTGGCATTTGCAAAAAGCGGTAAGGAAATGCCAAGTTGGGATGCGGGGAAAGGTGAGTATAGCTTTAAAGATACAGGGAAAGTGACAGATGTTAAGCACCCAAATAATCAGTTTGATGGTAAAACTATATATGATGCTAAAGGAAATGCATCTAAAAATACAACAGTAAAAGATGAAACAACAAAAACTCTTATTTATCATGAAAATTTTGGAGGGCACGCTATTAGTCGGCATGTAGGGAAAACAGATGCTCAGCTACTAGCTCGGTTCGAGAGTGAGCCAAACGTATTAGCATCATCAACGTTCACTGATCTGAAAACAGCTGATTGGGCTATAGGAAACGGTATTGGTGCTAATAAAGACAAAATTTCAGCTTTTATGGCTGGAAATGGTACTCGAATTATTTTGACACATGAAACATCAGCAGATATAGGGCGAGTTATTCGTAAAGGACAAATACAATCAACAGGATCTAACAAGATAGTTATAGTGATTGATAAAGATCCATTGATGCCGAATGGTTATCGAATTCAAACTGCTTACCCTAAATGATATTGGAAAATAATGAACATGGAAAAAATTGATTACTTATTAGGCTGCTATTTTCATCAGGATTGGTACTGTGAAGCATCAACAGATATAGAAGTCTTAAATAACTTTATGGCTAGAGAAACTGCAGAAACTGTTATGCTCCTTAAAAAAGAACTATCTGATATAGTAGAGCAAGGAAATGAACTTACAGAAAATTTTTTATATGAGCATAATGGGTACTATAGCCCATCTGAAGATGGGCTAACGGTATTACAATGGTTTAAAAAATTAAATGATGCATTGTAAATAAAGGTTCCCAGTGTAGAACAGAACTGGGATCTCCTTAGCCGCCTCACTCCCCCTCAGCCAGCCGGATAATCAACTGTCCGGCTTGGCGAGTGAGAGTGTAGTGACTGCCTACCTCAAATCCCATCTCTTTCAGCCACTTACCGCTTAAAGTGAGTTGTGGGCTGGGGTTGGGTTTACCGCGGTTATCCTACCTGATGGCTCGAAACGTTTATCGACTGTCGAAGCTGGGGCTTTTAAATAAGAAGTGTAGTTATGAGCGAAAAAAATAAAAGTATTGAACGATTATTAACGGGTATAAATAATTATATAACATATGGTTACGTTGACTCCATGTCATTTAATGAAGCGTCAGATGACTTATTTGACTATTTGTCTGAGCTGACCTCATTAGATAGTAAAAAGGCTTTTTTTTATTATAAAAAAATATTAACTGATAAAAACATAAATGATGATTTTTTGAAGTCTCTATGTCTAAATCGGTTATTGTTATCCGAATTTGAATGGAGTTATGCATTTGAATTTTTAAATAAGAATGCGCATGAATTAAGTATTCCTTGCTTAGAAAAAGCCTTATTTTATTTCTATTGCGCAAAAAATGATCCCGCATCACATCCAATACCGGATAGGCTCATCGACAAACTAATAGCTAGATACCAAGAAGTAAAAAATGATCCTAATGCAGATTTTTATCATCTATCTGAATCATTTGATAATTTTTCTCGAGCTTATGGGGTTTAACGGTTGAGAATAATGCCTTTGCTAACCATTTAGAAAAAGACATTATAGATAAATTCACAACTCAAGGTATTGCAAAAAAAGAAGAGCTAGATGCCGCATCCTGTGCGTTACTAAAATGCTCTGCTGGATTTGCAGAAGGTACCCCTGAAAAAGCGTATTACGAAAAGTTGGAACAAATTGGTAATCAGCCAGAGTATGCTGAATTACGTGATAAGCTTGCGAATGAGCAATTTACAGTAAGTTATGTTGACCCAAACACTGGAGCAACAATTACGTATTCTATTCCATTATTTCAATATGATAATGCTAGAGCCATTATTAATGGGGCAACCTATATGGACGGAACCTATCAGCTCACAGAGCGAGGAATGGGATTAATTCAAGCTAGCGGTGGCTGTTGAAATCATCGCTGGTGGAGCAAGTTGTGTGGGGGTCGTGACTTGTGCTGCTGGAACCATCGTTGCTTCGTCTGGTTTTGATAATTTGTATGCTGGCTCAAATACCGTTGTAACAGGGAAATATACTAAAACTGTTGGTGCTGAATTACTGGAAACATTAGGCGTTCCACCTGAATATTCAGAAGTTGTTTATACTGGTGTTAATTTAGCAGGAACAACAACGTTAGTGTTTAAATCCGCTAAAACCGGAGAGATGATTACTACAACGGTTTCGACTGAAGGTAAAGTTTCCAGTGAGATAGGTAATAATTGGACCGTTGATAAAGATGGTGCCTATAGCCCCAAAGATAATGGAATAGTCACTAATGTAGATAAATATGATGGAAATTCATTACCTTATGATAAGACTAATGAAATAAATAAACTAATTCCAGAAAATCTTACCAATAAAATTGCAGAGCATAACACTCAATTAGGTGTCTTAAATCGCAGACAAGGAACTATTTCAGGAGCCCATAAACAAGACGCATTCCTAGAGTCTGTTGAAATGACTGGGGCTAAAATAAATCTAACTATAACGGATAAAAAGTATCCTAGTTTAGTGGAGTATTAATATCAAATTCCAGCTGTTAATGGTAGAAGCCAGCAAATTGGATTTAAGGCAGAGCAAACAAAAACAACATATGATCCTACCGTATTGTCTGACTCAAAAATTAACGATATGTCCTATAAGGCTTCTCAAAAAGCGGAGAGTTTTTTCAAAAACAATCCAGATTATAGGCAATATTCAGCTCAAGTTGATGGTTACTGGTTTCAAGTAACTCGAGATGCAAAAACTGGAGAAATTAACAACGCATTTATAACAATGCCACCGAGAGATAAAAAATGATTATTGACAAATTAAATTGGTTAATAAATGTAAAGAAAGAGCTGTATGATAACAATGGCAGGGACTTATATGATATTATTTTTGAAACGTTAGAAAAAAATAAAATGACATACCCCACATTTTTAAGTATGGCTAGTGAAGGGCATGGTTTTTCTCCTTCAGAAGGTAATGGTTATGCATTAGACCAAGATTGGGATATACCTGAAGAATTTGATGAGGTTAGCTTTATGTTTGGAGACTATGAAAGCTCTACATTATCCCCTCAAAAATTTGTTGAACTAATGCAGGTCATAACGGATAGTTATATAACTGAGTATCCAGAGAATAAAGATACAATAGAGCGCTCTATGACGAAGCTTAAAGAGCGCTATACATGATATCAAAGTAATTTTACTTCTCCTTCGCCAACTGGATAATCAACTGTCCGACTTGGCGAGAGAGGGTAAGCTGGAGACCCACTGTAAACCTTAACTCACTCAACCACTTGCCATTAAATTTCATTTGCAGGCTGGAGTTGATATTTATAATCCCTTTTTATAAATCAGAATTATTTCAATAAATTTCAGATATATATTATCTTCTTGAATAACTATAATTTTCTTTTATTTCAAGGAGTAATATGCATCAGAGATCTCACTTTAAACCCATCTTATCCGCTCTACCTCATTCATTCCAAACCTCTTTTTTCAACCAACTTAACCACCTAATCAACTACTCCCCTACCATCGGTTTGATGGGCAAAACGGGAGTTGGAAAATCCAGCTTAATCAACGCCCTATTCCAATCTGCCCTATCGCCCGTCAGTAATGTCTCTGGCTGCACACGGTAAGCCCAGCGCTTCAATATGACCATAAACAACCACACTCTCACCTTTGTTGATTTACCCGGTGTGGGGGAAAGCCTTGAGCGAGATAAAGAGTACCACCAGCTATATCGTAACTTATTGCCAGAATTGGATTTAATCATTTGGGTACTCAAGGCCGATGACAGAGCATGGTCTTCGGATGAACAGTGTTATCGCTTTCTCACGGAGCAATGCGGTTATCAACCTGAACATTTTCTATTCGTGCTAAACCAAGCCGACAAGATAGAACCCTGTCGCCAGTGGGATGAACTGTGCCACCAGCCATCCCCTGAGCAATCGGCTAACTTAGAATTGAAGCAAAAAGCCGTAGTAACCACCTTTAAGCCACATCATCCGGTGATGACAGTTTCTGCGGTCGGAAACTATCAACTCACTGAATTGGCAGAGCAATTAATACAGGCGTTACCAGCCGAGGCTAGTAGCTGTGTCGCTAGGCAACTGAACAACACTTACCGGACGCAATCCGTAGAGAACTCCGCACGTAACGATTTTGGGCAATGTGTCAGTGATATCGTCGATACGCTGATAGACATCCTTCCCCTGCCTGTCTTGATAAAAAGCACGATTGGTACAGTCAAAAATAGCATCGTCTCCGTTGCTAAATCCCTATGGAGCCTATTCTTTTAACCTCCTACGTTAACTCATTATTCATCACCCTCAGCGCCAGTCCTTAACGGGATTGGTGCTTTTTTATTTCTTTTTATTGGAGTATCAACTTATGAATCATTCAACCGAATCCGCTATCACAATGGAATTAGTACCTGATGAACAACGCCTTGATTTTTGGCTCAACCATTTTGGTGCAGTAAAAGGCTGGGCTACCTTTGAAGTGGTGATCTTCACCACGATGGGTCAATTCTGCAATGAGTATCATGGCGGTTACTGGGAGTATGGCACGCTCAGCAATGGCGGTGCTTTTATTTACCCCGACCTCAACGCAGACACCTTAACCTTATTCAACATGCACAACGGCAATGAAGCCACCGTGAGCCAAGAGGCGGCAGGCATTGCCGTATGCCTTATCCTATACAGCATCTGGTCATTCCAAACTGAAAGCGAAGTGATGTGCGACCGCTTCTATCAGTTGCGTGACTACGCGTTACAACATCCCGAATCCGCTGCCATTTTCCACTTAATTGATTAATCCGGAGTCTATCATGAGTTTATTAGCTTCGCGTTTTGGTTCTGCTAACAGTATTCGTCGCGACCGCCCGTTAACCACAGAAGAATTATTTCGTACCGTACCGAGTGTTTTCTCAGAAGAAAAACACGATTCACGTAGTGAACGGTACACTTACATTCCCACCATCACCTTATTGGATAGCCTTCAAAAAGAAGGCTTTTATCCGTTCTTTGCTTGCCAGACTCGAGTGCGTGATGTTAGCCGTCGAGAGCACACCAAGCATATGTTACGGCTCAGACGACACGATCAAATCACAGGTATTCAAGTGCCTGAAATTATCCTACTTAATAGTCATGATGGTTCGAGTAGTTATCAAATGCTGCCGGGTCTATTCAGAGCTGTATGTCAAAATGGTTTAGTGTGTGGAGATACCTTTGGTGAAGTGCGTGTACCCCATAAAGGGGATGTGGTGGGGAAAGTGATTGAAGGGGCGTATGAGGTACTCGATACGTTTGAGCAAGTGGCAGAAAAACGCGAAAGTATGCAGTCGTTATTGTTACCGCCACCAGCCCAGCAAGCCTTTGCGGAAGCGGCGTTGACCTACCGCTTTGGTGAAGAGTTCCAGCCCGTCACACGAGAGCAAATTCTACAGCCTCGACGCTTTGAAGATAAAAAAGAAGACCTCTGGACAGTGTACCAACGTCTACAAGAAAACCTGATTAAAGGAGGATTATCTGGCCGCACTGGCAAAAGGTAAACGCGCTCGTACTCGTTCGGTGAATGGGATTGATGGGGATATCAAACTCAATAAAGCCCTGTGGGTGATGGCGGATACCTTATTTAACCAACTCGCTCCCCGCCAGCCCAACTAATTTTCCCGCCCTGACAGGTTGTGTCGTTACGCCTTACTTTCTTATCGTTCAAATAAAAAGCATAACGTTATTTATCAATGAATTACTTATAGTGATTTTTCATTAAAATGCCTAATGAGAATTTTTCCCAACAGACATAACCTGTCAATCCCCTAAGTTAAACTCCCTCACTCCTGTAATTTCTAACTGTCTGTTATTGAGAGTAATACGTTATGTTTCAGACCAACCGAAAATATGACCGCATGGCTGTGCGACTCTCTGCATTGATTGCCCGCTTAATGGCAGGAGAAAGCCTTGTGCTCTCATGTTTAGCCCAAGAGTTCAATGTTTCTGAACGCACGTTACAACGGGATTTACGTGAACGCTTGGCTTATCTAGGTGTAGAAGGTCGGCAAGGTTGCTATCGCTTGCCCATCAATACGCTAAAAGCATACCGAGACAAAGATATTCTTACCTTTGTGAAACAGATTGGAATGACTCGATTGTTTCCGGGGCTAGACAGCCGCTTACTGGGATTACTGTTAACCCAACAACCCCATGCACCCTGTTTGATTTGGCACCACGCCCATAAGATTTCGGCTTTACATGCCGACCATTTCTATCAATTGGTATATGCCATTACCAGTAAGCAATCTATTAGCTTACTTACACCTGAGCGTCGTTTTAATCCACTACAACCTTATCAACTCATTTACCGTGAAGGCCAGTGGTATTTACTGGCTGAATATCATCAGAAAGTGCATGTTTTGCTGTTGGAGGATATCCAACAAATTCAGCCGCTCAATACCTCCTTCACACCGAAACATACAGTGATGCAATTGCCACAACAAAACAGTTTTATCGCAGCCTTACCGCATTTTCGATTGATATCACAAGTACTTACCTCTCTTCCATCACACAAAGAAAGGAGCCGACCATGACGTTATTAACCCCACCAGCATCACATCCCACACATTGCCCCCACTGTTCTTCTGAGCAAGACATCATTGCATGGGGTACGGGCTGGATGTGCCGCGATTGCGGCCACGAATGGGCCATGCCTATTCAAAATAACCACCATACCGTGAATTCATCATCACATAAGGAAGCTTAAAAATATGAACACCGTTTCTCACTTACAACTGGGTTTAGAGAGAATAGCTATCGTTATCAGTATCTTGTTATATTTTTGGATCACAGGGGTATTGCTAACACATTTCCAGCTTATCGCCCTCATCATGAACCCATATGGGATCACATTGATGTACTTCGCTTTATATCTCTTGGCTTTGGTTATCCCACAACTCTTGGCGCAATTAGGCTTGTGGATTTTAAGTGCCTTTAAGGGGATTGATTATAGAATCCATTTCAACCCCAAATTAATTGCCATTATCTCGTCCATCATTATCGGATTAGCCTTCTCTAGCCTACTGATTATCATGTCATCCGGTTGGCTATACGGTTTTACTGAAGGTATCGCCACCACGATATTGCTGGTTGATTTGCTTATCGCCACTGGTATTGCCTTTTATCTTCATCGACGAATTCGTCACTGGGTTTCAGTGCAACTAAACCGTCAGTCATCACATTAACCATGATCAGCAATTTTTGTTGTGAATGCCTTATTCACCATTCACCAGATAACCATCGAATACGCCATATCAGGGAAAACCAAGCACCCATTAGACGGTGTTCATCAAGCGTCAATCTGACGTTTCTATTTATATTGATAGGAATTTATAATGAAAAAATATGTAGTTGTGGCTGCATTAGCCTCACTGTGGTTGATGACATCACCCGCCTCTGCAACCAGCCAGCCCCCTGAAAATACCATTTGGGAATATAAAGGCGATGGCGGTAAAACCTTATGGCAAGCATGTGGGAGCCAAAACAGTACCTGTAGGATTGTGGGCTCAACCAAGCATTATGTTGCTGTACTGAATCATAAATCCGCATCAGGTTGTGCATTTGGTGATTTTTATATCGTGGCAAGAACTGACGGAAACTGGCAACAACGCGATACGGGCACTTGTAGCCCTAACGCCTATGTCCAAAAAGGAACCATTAATAATGGTCAGTACTCTTCAGTCGATATTGGTGTTGGCGGGACGATTGTAGCTCGTTACCCCATTGGGTATTGGAGTATGCAAAAAGAGTTCTCAGGCAAGAACCGACCGCGCTGGAAAGAAAAAGACCGTACTAAAGGTGGATTGCAAACCTACCAACAATAAATCTATATTCTCGCTGCCGTCAATGGCGGTAGCGAGGACGATACAAGATAACTAAAGGTAACGTAATGAATAAGATAAATAGCATTTTTGCGATGAGTTTATTGGCAGTCAGTACATTTAGCTTGGCTGAAGAACAACAGCGTTATGCGAGCATCACACATACCAGCTCAAACTTTATTAACCAAGGCTACTGTGGTTATTCATTTACCCTCGATAATGGCGGTAACCATATGGTTTTAGACCACGCGGAGTTTGGTGCACTTGAACTCACGCTGCGAATGAAAGATGGAAAAGGAAAAGTTTTAGGGGATACGGTACTGGAAGTGGAACCTTTTGGCGATTCTAGCGCAACGCGTGCCACTTTTGCAGGATTGGAAATACCGTGTGAGGATGTTGCTGAATTTGAAGTGGTTAAAGCGGTGGAGGATCAGAATGGTCGTAAGGTTGAGTTACCGTTATCGATTTTTCAGGCTAATAATCCAGAGTTGGCGAAAATGTCGGTGGCAGGGAAAAAATAGTTTTTAGCTATCCATCCACCAAAGAAATGTGTGGCAGATTAAATGATCTGTCATTTTTATTTACCATATATCTACCATTATTCTACCCCTAATTATTTATGATAATAACGAAATAAAAACCAATTAATTTTGTTAGGTTTTATTTTTATATTGTAAATTTAGCTTAAGTATAAAATAATACTGAGATGAATTTTATCGTAGGGACAAATTATGGCTATAGGATATTTTTTGCGGGTTGGCGATAGGACAACCTGCGGAGGACAAATATTAACGGGAGACAATACCATGCAATGGTATGGTGTTGCTGGTGCTCGTGAAGGTGATATGGTTAGCTGCGGCAAGCATTCTGGTCGTTTTTATATCGTCGGTGGCTGTAACAGTGTTTGGGACGAAGGGCGAAAAGTGGCGGGTACGCTTGAAAGTATGAGCTCATGTCCCTGTCATGCGCGATTTATTAATTCCATTCATGATTGCTATAGTGATGAGAGAGGGTCAGCCCCCCCAGAAATAGCTTCGATTACCCCTCCAGCGATAACCAATAAAATCTGTATCAGTTGCCTAATGAAAGCCGCTGAATCCGGCCAAATGTTAATAGTAAGAGAAGGATGATATCAATGCATAATTCTCATCCTATTTTTAACTATTTTGAACGCTATCCTGATGCAAAGCATTATTGTTTAATCTGTGGTCTTCAATATGAACGTTACTTTGATAAAGAACTTCAGAGTCATTATGGGACCGCAAGTCCACTCTTTAAACAACGTCCAGACTCGGAAATAGCATGGGCTGGCCCTTGGCTGATTGATGTGACAAAACGATATGATTTACTTGCAGATTTAATGCAATTGGAAGCCGAATCGCCAGCGCTGTCATGGCTAGCCAGTAACTCATCAATTGAGAAATTGTCGACTCACTTTTCTGAACGGCTTAATGTGAGTTTACCTGATGGTAAAACCACTTTATTTCGCTTTTATGATCCTCGTGTAACCCACAATATGCCTCAAGTTCTAACAACTGAACAATTCCATGAAATAACCACGCCGCTCATTGCATGGTATTACCGTTTTGAAGGTCGATTTTATGCATTACAAGGAGGCGGGTTAAATGCAGTTTAGCGAAGAACAATTAAAGAAAATTCAAAATATTGAACAGAGTGATTATGTGACTCAAGTGAGTGCTGATTTTTATAAACACCATTTGAATAAACTCCAGAACCTCGAAACATTGAATAAACGTTTAGAAGACGCATTTCAGTATGTTCTCTCCCTCGGTTTTACTCAAGAACCGTTAATTCGGTCGTTTTTATTTTACGAGGCTTGCTGCCCCGGCTTTTATTTAAAGCCAGAAATCAGAAATATGCTTGAGGAGGAAAATCGTGTGCCAGAGCAGCAGTATCAAGATTTTTTACGGATAGCCATGAAATTGATTGAATGGAGAACTTAGCATGCCAATTCCATTAATAGTTGCAGGCGCAGGGTTAATGACTCTGGGCGGCCTAGCAGCAGTGACACAGGAAGCCTCAAAAATCGGTTTTCCCTCTTCTTCAGGTAGTGGAGATGATGAATGGGGAGATAACACAAGTTACGGTGATAAAATTCGTGAGTATGAAAGTATAGCCATTGGTGGAATTGATGACGAAGATGTAAATGGTCGTCGAAATCGTGGACAAGGTTCGGCTACAGGAGCTGTTGCTGGCTCATCGATTGGTGTTGCTGCAATTGAAGCGAGTAAAGGGTGTAAGGATTGCCCTGCTATTCCGTACATTATTCCTCATGAAAGTAATATAACGAATACACGCTCACCAAGTGCTTATGAGTATCAGGCTAGAATATGTAACACACAAATAAGAACCGTTGATACCCCAGCAGGTCAGATTAAATATATTGATGAATGGGAATGCACAATTCCTGTACCAACAAGAACAAAAAATAATGTTATTTTTGATGGTTGGGTACCCAGTGAATGTAACTTTATTGAAACGAAAGATAATTATGATTTTTTCTTTAATAGCCAAGGCGAGCCAAATATATTTATGGGGGAGGATAAAAAAATACTTAAACAAGCTACAGACCAAAATTGGTTATGTACTAGTCAGTTTCAAAAAAGATCATTTATTGACTGGCATTTTTCGCATAAAAAAATGTATGGCTTTTGTAATAAATTTTTAAAGAAATTATCACAGATACGAACACATTATTCACCATAATTTTGAGGTAGTTATGAATTTATCAATTAGTTTAGATATAGAGCTACATGAAGAAATATCAATTCCATCTTTAATTGATATTTTTGGTCATATGATTTTAACATGTGAGTCGATCACTCAGAAGAAGGAGGACTCATGGTATTTAACGGGCGATACTCTTGAAGACGCATTAAAAAAGAAAGCCTTTAATCAAAGCACACCCACTAATTTATTGAAAGCAATTCCGTATTTTGATTGTATGGAGACAATATGGGCAAATGAAAATAAATCGTTGAGCATTAAATATACTGGTTCAGGGCTGATATACAGCCTAGATTTTACAATTCGTGATATTAGTTTATCCAATAAAATAGCAATAGTTGAAGCATTAAATTACTATATTGGTAATTATAGAATAGTGTGTGTGCAAATAGACATTAATGGTTATTGGTATAATGATAAAAATGTATTCCCTGACAGATTGCCTGTCGGTTGGATGCTTTATCTCAATAAAAAAATCACGCCAGAAAAATTGCCTATGGCAGCTGAACTTATTGATATTGAAAATGAAAAAAATAGCGGTACGTTGATTATCAGTACCGACCATGTATTTGATGGCTCAAATAAAGATGACATTAAAAAAGCTAATGAAATTGAAATTCAGTTAACTGGATTAGGGTTACTTCCTCTTTTTACTGAAATTTACAGTTAAGCGTAAAAAGGGAAGAGATGAATTTATCAATTAAATTAGATATCGAGCTACATGAAGAAATGTCAATCCCCTTATTAATTGATATTTTTAGTCATATGATTTTAACCTGTGAGTCGATCACTCATGAAAATGAAGACGCATGGTATTTAACAGGCGATACTCTTGAAGATGCATTAAAAAAGAAAGCCTTTAATCAAAACACACCAACCAATTTATTAAAGGATATTCCTTACTTTGATTGTATGGAATCAATATGGGCTAATGAAAACAAGGCATTGAATATAAAGTATACCAGTTCTGGATTAATCTATAATCTTGAGTTTACTATTGATGATATTAACTACATCAAAAAAAATGCTGTAATAGAGGCCATAAATTATTATTTTAGTGCCTATAAAATCGTTTGTATGCGGATTGATACTAATGGATATAGGTATAATAAAAAAAATGTTTTCCCTGACAGACTCCCCGTTGGTTGGATGCTTTATCTCAATAAAAAAATCACGCAACAACAATTACCTATGGCGGCTGAACTTATTGATATTGAAAATGAAAAAAATAACGGTACTTTGATCATCAGTACCGACCATGTGTTTGATGGTTCAGATAAAGAGGATATCAAAAAAGCCAATGAGATAGAGATTCAACTAACAGCATTAGGATTATTGCCTTTAGTCAAGGAAATTTATAGCTAATGCTGCAAAGAGAAATAGGGTAGTTCTATAAACACTGAACCAACAAAATTCTCTTTAATCTCTTACTATATGTTAAAATGGCAAGCTAGATTTCAAGCCTGCCATCAAAAAAACAGCAAAATAAACTTTAGGCCCAACAATAGGCCCAAATCAAAAGTTGAATTGGATTTTATTGATTTAAAATCAATATCATAAAAGCTTAATTCAGACTCCGCCAGCGCAGGAATGTACCGCATGACGACATTAAAACTCTCCCATTACCTTTACCAACGTGCTAATACGTGGTGGTTTCGTAAAACCATCCCGACCACAAACACTCGCTATGACATGCGTTTAAGCCTCAAACTAAGCAACTGCATACAGCTCGATCATTAGCCTTAATCCTCAATAGTCAATATAATCACTGGCAAGTCCAATATTCAGGAAGCCCGAAAATGACCAAGGAACACATTGCCTTTTTTCAGCAGCAACTCAAATTATTAGTCAACAGATGGTGGCAGCGTGAAATGGATGATTTTCATGGCAACCTTGATAAGGGAATTGATGAGCTCAATGATTTACAGCACGTCGCAACGGGGCTTATTGAGTTTCATCACAAACGTATTATTAAAAAAGAGTATAGAGATAATGCCAAAAACCAGAGAATAGCTACCACGTTATTAGATGAAATCCAAGAGCAACAATCGGATGTCACCTCTAACTTAACCAAAACAAGACTATCAGCAACTGGCTCTTATGGTTGACCAAGCGTCTTTGCAGCACTATCAACGACTCAATACGTATTTATCAAACCCAACACCTGACTGGCTAACCACCCCCGTAACCTTTGAGGCTGAATCAATCATTGATGATAAGCCACGTTACCCCTTATCTAAACTGATTAGCGACTATCAAGAAGAAAGCCAACAAAAAGGACACAGCCAAAAGACCAAAAACAAGTATGCTCAATGCCTCGCCTTAGCAATTATTTTCCATTGCACGTTTTGTGTTGCGCATCGTCCATTGGGACACCTGATGAAAATCCCTATCATCACCTCGCTCAATGGCGTTAAGAACTTCATTCATAAGCGTTACCGAACGGACGAGCAATGCTCTTACAATACGCATTTTCGATAAGTCTGACTGAGCCGACTTTATCTTTTCAAGCTGCTTTTCATGTTTAATTTGCCTAGCTGAAATCATGCCTGCGATAATGATTGCCAAAATACTGCCAATCGCTTGAATCCAAGCAGGAATAATTGACTTAACCAGATCTTTTTCCGCAAAGTCAATATAGGTAACAGCCTTAGTAACAAGTAATAAAATAACAGCGAAAGAAAACAGATAAATGATTTTTTTCATAATGATTGTTTGCTAAATCTCCACACTATCCAGTACCCCTAAATTTAATCATACATACAACTTTAGTTAATTTGTCATACTCAACTATCCTGTCAGCAACATCTGAATGAAATGCAAGGAATGAAACTCAACGTAAGTGTAGATGAATTCAGATAAATCTCTTTTATGCTAAACACTTCAAGATTATTTCACATTCAATTTGCTTTTGTTTGTGATAATTCGTTATCTTAACGCAAATTACTTAACATTGAAGTGGGTAACCTCACTCGCGGCTTATTGTACCTTCGGTTACCACGGTGGACACAAAGGAAATAAGATGAGCTTAATGGATAATGCACTACGACCTTTTTTATCCCATAATCGCTACCAGCTTGCTGTACAAGGTTGCCAGACCCACTTAGATGTTGAGCACTTCACGGGACGTGAAGCCATTAGCGAAACGTACCGTTATCAGATTACTTTTACTTCCACAGAGAAAAACCTGCAAGCGCCACAATTTCTACGCCGCAGTGCTGATTTTACCTTTTCATCGCCTACCCTGCCATTGGCTATGCTGAACACGTTAAATGAACCACAAAAGCGGGTTCATGGGATAATTACCCACTTCAAGCGGCTGTCTGGCTCAGCGGATGAAGCACAATACCAAATTGTCATAGAACCGTTTGTCTCCTTGTTACGCCATCAAATGCGCTCTCACCGCTTTTTCCTCAATAAATCGGTGCCGGATGTCATTGACCTCATTTTACGTGAGCATGACATGAAAGGCTGGGAGTTTGAATTTCATTTGCAGCACCAATACCCCAAGCGAGAGCAAATTAACCAAATCAATGAGAGTGATTGGCAGTTTATTGAACGCCTGCTAAGTGAAGTGGGGATTTTCTATTCATTCAGTTTGCAACCGGATACCAAAACCGAAGTTATTCATTTTGGGGATAGCCAACGAGCCTATGTGTATGACCTCAAGCTACCTCTCAATAGCCCATCAGGGATGAATGACGAGAGTGTAGAAAGTGTCTGGGGGTTATCACTACGTCATCAAGTGGTTGAGCGCAGTGTCACCACCAAAGATTATAATCACCGCCAAGCGATGCAAACCTTGCAATCCATTGAAACGGATATGACTCGAGGTGAGGGAGAGGACATCCACTACGGTGATGTCTATCATTATAAACCTCGTCATCTTGAGCGCGGTGAGAAGTACCAACCAGAAACGGAAACCGCTCACTTTTGGTCACGCCTTGACCATGAGCGTTTTCTGGCTCGTCAAACTCAGCTGCACGGTAAAAGTAATTCACCGATGCTAACGCCATTATTGGTGCTCAAAATTACCGATAACCAACTGCCTTCAACATTACCGTCTGACTTTCAATCTGAAATACTGATTACTCGATTGCGATTTTCAGGTAGCCGCAGCAGTGCCTTAGTCGTGCAATTTGAAGCAACGTCGTACACCGAAGCTCTGTGCTGGCGTCCGACCTTGAAGCCTCGCCCTGTGATTGCAGGGACATTGATGGCACGCGTCACCAGTGCTAAACCTCACGATATCTACGCCCACCAGAATGAGCATGGTTTTTATTGGGTTAAATTCGATGCGGATCGTGATGAAAAATCGACGGGGTATGAAAGTATGCCTGTGCGGCTAGCGAAACCGTACGCGGGCGATACCTACGGGATGCACTTTCCGTTAATCCAAGGGACAGAAGTTGCCATTGCCTTCCATGAGGGTGACCCAGACCGACCGTACATTGCCCATGCCTTGCATGACTCGCATCGCCCCGACCACATCACCGACAAAAATAATACCCGCAATGTCATTCGTACTCCGGCAAATAATAAGCTACGCATGGAAGACAAACGCGGGGAAGAACACATCAAATTCAGCACCGAATACGGGGGGAAATCGCAACTCAATTTAGGGCATCTGGTTAATCAAGGACGTGAAAAACGCGGTGACGGCTTTGAACTGCGCACCGACAGTTGGGGCGCTATTCGAGCAGGAAAAGGGCTGTTTATCAGCACCGATTTACGCACAAAAGCCTCGTCTGAACAACTGGATATGCGCGAAGCCAAGCAGCAATTGGATGATGCGTTGAACCTTGTGAGCTCCCTACGGGAAGCCGCCGAAGTCGCGAAAGCAGAGCTGGCAGACATGAAGGCTCAACAACGCTTATTAACTGAGTCCATCAACGAATTGCAGCAGGCAGCGTTATTACTCAGTGCGCCCGCGGGTATCGCATTAACCTCCCCCAAAACCGTACAGGCTCACAGCGGTGAAAACATTACCCTGACGGCCAATAAACAGGCAGATATCTCAGTCGGTAAAAAAATCACCTTAGCCGCAGGTCAAGCCATCAGCTTATTTGCTCATACCCTAGGAATCAAAGCCTTTGCAGCAAAAGGTAAAGTGGAAATTCAAGCTCAAAGTGATGAAATGCATCTCACCTCACTCAAAGACATGACCGTCACCAGTACGGGCGGTAAAACTGTCGTCGCCGCTAAAGATGAACTGCTATTGACCTGCGGTGGTGCCTATATTCGTTTAAAAGGCGGGCAGATTGAGTACGGCAGCCCCAGCAACCAAACGGTCAAAGCGACTAACTGGGTGGTTGAAGGCCCTGCCTCGATGGATGTCACTCATCCACAATTTCCACAGTCAATGCCAAAACAAACCTTGCGTTTTCAACTGAGTTCGTCGCCGCAAAGCCCAATGAAGGCGCGCGCGTTTGAGCCGTATGAGCTGTATGCCAATGGGGCACTGATTTTAAAAGGCATGAGTGATGCACAAGGTAATGTGCAAATTGACCATGATATTCCTACGGACAGCTACCAACTGCGTTTATTGAATGGGGACCGTTACGATATCGATGTTCCTTCTGCGGAGTCGCAAGAGGAAGAACACGTCGAGCCCGTTAATGTCGGTTTTCGAACCAGTGCGCCGAGCCAAGAGCGAGAAAGCTCGCGAATAGGTCAAGCATGGGGGGAAGGGCTTTCCCAATTTATCACTGAATGGAATAAGAGAAAATAATATGTCAGGAAATCAATCTGGGGGATTCCCCGCTTCCGTGCAATTACCCATTCCGGCAACCGAGCAGAAAATACGCTTACCCGTCTCGACCTGCATGGTACTGCAAATGACGCCAAGTTGGATCCCTGAGCGCACCAAATACCCTATGAGTTTATTTGTGTATGCGCCACTTATTAATGGAAAACAGACCTTTGCAGCGGTTGCGGAGGCCATTCGTAAAGCGAAAAAGAGTATTGAGATTATTACATGGGGATTTCAGCCCTCCATGTATTTTGAACGCTCAAGTGGAATTAGGGATGGACAATTTCCTAATATTGCGGAGCTTCTTGAGCAAAAAGCCAAAGAAGGTGTAAAGGTACGCATTCTGGTGTGGTTTGATGAGATAGCTAAGCTGGGTGAAACCAGTTTACCCGGCTGGCCTAAGCAAACGTATTTTACGCCAAGGCAAAAGGTTGAACTACCTTCAGATATGATGCAGACCATTGGGGCTAAATTAGATTATGAGTCTGATAAACAATATACCTTTGATAAAGAATGGCTTATTCGAGCTAAAAACAATCAAATTAAAAACTTATCAGTTCGTACACGTTCGATGGCGATCAACAGCCCTTCATCTCGCTTAAGTAAGGTGGCTGAATTAACCAAGCACCAATTTGGTAGCGATGATGTTGAATTCAGTTTACGTTTAGCCGCACTTGCTGTAGTGCCCACTCACCATCAAAAAGCGGTTTTGATTGATTATGAAGATCCTGAATTAGCGATTGGCTTTGTGATGGGTCATAACATGCATTCGCAGTATTGGGATGATGATAAACACTCGATTGTTCAACATAAAGATATGTCATGGTTAGGGCGTGATGGCCCGACCGCATGGCAAGATACGTCGAACTGTGTGTATGGCGAAGTATTGTGTGATTTAAATGATAATTTTGTCACGGCATGGAATGAAACTGAAGGCTTTTTTACAACGGATAATGAAGGTGCTCAGCTGTTAGAGCAAAGAAAGTCTCTTATGCGCAGCCAATATACGCCCACCATTGAGTTCATTGATGCACTCAATGAGCGCTATACCTTTTTAGCCCGAAACCCATTAATTCCAACGTCGGGTAAAATTTGCCGCACTCAACCGGAATATGACGAATACGATATTTTAAAATCTTACGATCATGGTGTTAAACATGCGCGTAATTATCTCTATTTTGAAAATCAATATTTCCGGTTATCGTCAATTGGGCGGGATGTACGCAATATGGTCGAGGAGCGAAATAAATGCTTTGCAGAAGCTGCTGCAACCGACCCTAAACTGCAAGGAGAAAAACTGCCACCATTCTATTTGTTTGTGGTGACGAACTCCACCACGAAAGCAGAGATTGGTGACTCCAACCACGTGGGCGGTTATCAAACCTATAAAATGCTAGAGACGTTAGGCCGCCGTGACCTTATGCGTGAGTATGCCGCATTTGATGGCACCTTTAAAAATATCATGGTTTCCACACAAGAGAGCTTACTCAAACCCATTCAGGTTGTAGAACCCGATGATATTCAAGAAGAAGAGATTGACGGGTTTAAGAGCGTCATTTGTACCTTGGTTTCGCCCGATTCTGACCGCTGGCAATCGGTGTATGTCCACAGCAAGCTAACCTTAGTGGATGACACCTTTTTAATCCAAGGCTCTGCCAATATCAATTTACGCAGTATGGCATTTGATACTGAAATTGCCGTCGTACTGCAAGATACAGATATTTTCCCGATTGTTAAGCCACTGAGGGAACATTTGTGGGGGATGCATAAGGGCACTGGGGGCATATCAAATGATTTAACAAAAGAATTTGATGAATGGATTGATATTTCAAATAGAAACAAAGGATTGAAAAAAGATAAAAAAATGCCTATAGCTTCTTTACTTCCGTTTGAGGATAAAACGATTGGATTAGAAAATTCGGATTAAATTATGTCACTAATTAAATCTTATTTATTACTGTGTGCTTTAGTGCTGCTTGTTAGCTGCAAACCTGTTGAAAAAAAAGAGAAAGCGATGACTCAAAAAACAGAACCCGATTTAGCCTTCACCTGTGTATATGAAAAAGACACATTGCCTCCCGTTGACCCTGAAGCGGATGTTTGGTTTAAACAAGCCCGTGAGCTTGAGAAAATTAATAAATATCAACGTGATTATGCCAAAATTGGCGAACTTTACCGCAAAGCGGCCGAGCGTAATCACCCCAAAGCCATGCTTAACTTAAGCAATTTAATCAGTTACGGCAAAGTCCCCCCGATTAAAGGTAAAGGAGCAGCTCAAGAGGTTTGGGATATTATTCAAAAAATGGCCAAATTAGACATCAGCTATGGTTATTACCAAATGGGACACTACCTCGATACAGGCTATGGAGTCGTCGCTGATCGTACTAAAGCTTTAGCATATTTTCGTCAAGCCGCAGATTTAGGCAGTCCCGAAGCCCAATATGTGATTGGCGATATTTTTGTTTCTCAACGTTTATCCGACAAAGATAACCCTGCTTATCGCCCTGATATTGGGAAAAAAATGTTGGATTGCTCTGCAAATCAAGGTAATGGGAAAGCCGCATATCGTCTGGCAAATTACTTATGGAATGTTGAAGAAAATACTGGTGGAACATTAAAATACTATCAATTATCTACAAAAAATGGGTATAGAGCCGCAGCATCAACATTTGAAGGTGCATTCAAGCCAAATGTAAAAGAAAATTCCTATTATTATTTACCTGTAAAACCTGATTCTGAACGTTCTCTCCGTTATGAAGCTATTGCTAATGAGATTAGAAATAATCCCGAGGCACGCTTTCCCGATATTGATAAAATCGTTCCGCTACCACCTGCTGAACTCCCTGAATGGGATGGCACGTTTGAATATAAAAAACAACAGGATAACCAATAAAAGGATCTTAACATGCGCGCACTTGTTCGATTAGGTGACAAAACTACTCATGGCGGCGAAGTGATCTCCGCTTCTGGTTCGGTGATGTACGGCAAACCGATAGCTTTAGTGGGAGATAAAGTCAGTTGCCCTAAAAAAGGTCATGGCGTTAATGCCATTTTACCCGGTTCAACGCGTATTTTAATATCCGGTCGTCAGGCGGCACTCAATGGTTTTCAGACCGAATGTGGTTGTACATTGATTACGAGCTTATCATCGTCGGGTGAACAATCATGATAAGCTGGAAAACTCCGTCTTTAGGTCACCCACCTAAGCCTAAATTACCTCGCTTGATGCTTTGGTTGTTTTTGGTTGTTCTCATTGGTATTGCTGGATTTGGTATTGGCGTGTATTTATCTTCAATTGGCGTATTGTCTAGCGAAATCAGTAATAATCAAATAATTGCTTTATTTGTTGTTCTTCCCGTGATTGCTATTTTGTTTATTCGTCTATTGGCTTATTCGATAGTGTCATATGACCATCGGCAGTTTACTGATATGCTCGATGATGCACGCCAAGAATGGCGCTATTGGGCAGGAAGGTATTTAGGCATTTTAGCGCATACACGATTGACACAATTTGATGAAGAAAAACAATCAAATGTTGTTTTGTCTTCACTGCCGCCGAATAAAGACAATATATTGCAATTAAGCGCCTTCAAATCACTTTCTTTATGGGAGAAACAGGAAATGGCGGTGCAAAAGTTACTTGCCCCCATTGCTGAATATTACCATCAACATGCTCTTACTCAGCCAATTACCCTATATTGGCAAGCTGAAGATAATGAGGCTAATTGGCAGGCTCTCATTCAGCAGGAAGCCACGCGCTTATCATTAGAGCTTGAATCTGTTGAAACATTGCCATACAAATCACTCAGCGAATGGCTGTTAGCACTGTATGAAAATCCCTTTGAACCTAAGTTATACGCTATTTTAGCTTTTCAGTTAGACTCAATGGCAAGTGAAGAAGCCGCGAGTCTATTACTTGCCCCTCAAGGGTTCTACGAGCGTTTAAGAGTGCCAATCAAAGCGAAGCTCCTGCGTCCAATATCTACGGATAAAGGATCTTTCCCTGATGCATTGAAAACACAATGTGAATTTCAATTACCGGGTCACCAATTAAATTCAGTGTGGCATAGCGGGATCGCAGATAAAAACAAAAGCCAATGTATTGAAAGCTATGTACAGCAAGATATTCATTGTCTCTTAAACCAGTTTTATGATGTCGATAACTTTTTCGGTAAGGGTGGGGTTGCTCGGCATAGTACCATCTTGTCCTTGGTCAGCGATAATCCCGAAAACCAACTAATAGTCAGCCAAGAACACGATAACTTATTGTTACAACAAATAATACTGTCATAAACCAATAAGAGGTGATTGCTATGAATGATACAATTCGTCATGCTATTGAGTGCTGGGCTAGCCGCCCAACATGGTTTAGTTCCCATCCCATGGATGTCAAAGAGCTTAGACAAGCTATCAGGAACCTAAAAAAAAATATCACCGCCTCCGACTTTACTAGAAATAAAAGAAGCGATTCATTTTTATGTCGATGATGCACCGACTCTATTAGGCACCCCCTCAGATTTATCACAAGCAGTCCATGAATTTGCTGTCAAGATCTACAATAAGCTTTAAAGGTATAATTCTATTTTCGACATAATTAACTATGCTGTTCCACCTCGTCACCATATTGGTTCTAGCATTCTACTAGAACCTGCTAACATAAATCATTATCACCACAGTAAAAAAAATCTCAGATATATATTATCCCCTTGAATAGCTATCATTTTCTTTTATTTCAAGGAGTAACATGCATCAGATCTCTCACTTTAAAACCCTTCAATCGACTCTACCGGCTTCATGAGCAATAACGCTCAATAGATAACTCATCTACTCTAGCGCCACCTAGATTTGCCCAAAATGCTATTGTTGAAAGTACATCTTTTTCGCTTGTTGCGACAAAAAGAGTTATGAAAGATGTTTGGTTCCATAAACCACTTGCTTTATAAACCGATTTTTTCATTTTCACCCCAACTAACTACATCTAATAACCTTATGAATAAACGGCCTTATCTCCGCTATAAAATATGTAGTTATATGATGGGAACGATTTTATTTTTTCCAAGTGTGTACGTTTCATACTTTCATCACCTCACACCAATGATTTAATTTATCTCTAAAAAATTCCCGATGTGCTTCAGGTACTTTTTCAATTTCAACCTGTACTCGCTCTCTGTAGATTTTTCGATTTTTCAGTTGCCTAATTAGACTGTTAGCGAATAAATCAAGCTGCTCCAGTTCGCGATATTCTTCTGGCCATAAAGCAGAATTCTGGGGAAGTCCATTAGGTAAATATTTACCTGACATAAACTTGTTTTAAAGTAGCGAGGGATACAACCTCTGTTATTAGAAGATGAAATACTCATTTCATGAAGAATGCGGTAATCCAAGTAACATCTATATCATTTTGTTGAAATAAATTGAACATATCAATCAAATAACTCCCCTTTACTAATAACCACTACCTGCAATAATCCCATCTCGATATAATACACAAAGGAAACTATAACATGACTAAATTACACTTATTATTAGTAATTGCTGTATTTGGAAGTGCAGCTGGAAATGCCTTAGCCTCTACGAATGATGAGGGCTATTATGGTGCTGCAAGGCTCTCGAAGGTATGGCAAAAAGCAGATAATATGGATACCAGTAGTAGACCTGGTATTGGTCAATTTGTCTCGGGTGATGATAAAGATGATTTTTATAATGGCTCTTTAGCTGCTGGCTATCAATTTGGTAATGGTTGGCGTACAGAAGCAGAATATACTTTCAATAAAAAGGCAGAATATACAAGTGGATCAACCACTTTTCCGACCAGCTTGAATCACCATAAAACAGAGTCCCAACGATTAATGCTAAATGCTTACCGTGATTATGAAATTTATCAGGGAGTTTCTATTTATGGAACCGTTGGTGTTGGTATCGCAAAAGTAAAATCGTCTGGATGGCAAGGAAATGTTTCACGTCAATACGCAAGTAACACTGATACAAACTTGGTATATTCTCTCGGTGGCGGCGTCAGCTATGAACCTATTAATAAACTCAATTTTGACTTAGGCTACCGTTATGTGGATCTAGGTAAAATCGAAAGTGGCATGAACCGATTTGCTAATGCTCGAGGCTTACAAGACGAGCAAATGAAAGCACACCTTAAATCTCAAGAAGTTGTATTTGGTGTCAGATACTTATTTTAGTATTTTTATAGTGTTATCTCATTGGTATTGTCTCAAAAATAGCTAACTCTTGTTAGCTATTTTTAATTGTGGTGGACACGCTCAATTTTTGCCATTATTGCTCGGCTACTGCTTTATATAACGTAGGTATCTTTCACGAATAGCTGTCTATGAAAACAACAAGCCGTGTTTTTCTTTTTAAGAAATTCAGATTAGGTGCGCTATTGGCTTTTTCTAGACGCGTAATGTTCATTGAAGTACCTACAGCGCCGAACTCAGAATAAAATAAAAAGTGTCTAAAAATATAGGAAAAAATATAATAATAGCTATACCTCAAGATATCATTTTGATATTTTTTGAAAAGAGAAATGATGTAGACCTTTTCGCATTAAGATAAGGCCAAACATAACTTTATGATGCATAACCTGAAATAAACTATGAAAACATCTTTACTATCAAATAAGACCACGTTAATCGTAATAATAGGATGGCTATTACTTTATTACGTAACAGGTGAAATCTCCGAAATACTGACACCAGAGAACTCAGATATTTCTGTTGTTTGGTTTCCTGCGGGGGTCGCAACAACCGCTTTTTTATGTATGCACAAACGCCAATGGCTACCATTACTGATTGGCTTCATTGTATTAAACTTAATTCTGAATGGCTTTGATAGTGAGCAAATCACCCTTTCACTTATATACGCCGCTCTGGCAGTACTTTCTTGTATTGCTATTGCTTGGATTGTCCGTAGGTATGCTCAACGAGGAGATGATCTGCAACTAATATTGTTATGGCTATCGGCAACAATAATTGTCAGTTTTGCAGATGCAGTTCTATTTTCTATCAGTTTGTATTGGCTTGATAATACATCACTTAATGATATTTTTTGGGATGGTTTTATTGCTGATATTACTGGCAACATCTTTGCCACAACAGTGATTATGGGGCTAATTAATACCCATTTCAAAAGGGTGGTGCCTTCTTTCAAAATTAATATAGTTTGGGGAAGTATTGTTTTTATTCTTCTTATTATTAGCACTATATTAATATTCAATGATACTGCGATACAGATATACCATTCCTATTTTCATCATCATCGTAATACTGCTAAATTATCGCTACTCTGTATCCCTATTTTGCTTGCTGTTACCCTGTCTATGCTGTGGGGAAACAGAGGGGGATCAATAGCACTATTAATACTTGCCACTATTACAATCTATTACACTCGTAATCAGCATGGGCCTTTTTATCTTCATGGCCTATTTCGCCATGAGTCACTGTGGTTAATACAGGGATATTTGACCGTCATATCATTATTAATGGTTTTTTTACGAGTTGTCGCTCGAAGTACTCATAGAATTGATGACACACAAGGAGCTTATAAACCGCAGCACCTAGTATATCAACTTAATCTAGATAATGGTGCTATAGAATGGGGAAATACAGATTGTTCATATCCGAAGGCTGATTTAACAACCCTTTCCGATCTAAGGCAAATTATGGAATCTATTCATCCTGACGACCGAGAAAAACTCGCTCGACATTGGGAGCAAGAGCAAGCTCATACCACTCTTCCAATAATAACCTTTTGTCTGAAAGATAAAGAAGGTCGTTGGTGGAATATAGAAGATCGTGGAAGTGTTATTTTTAGTCATAACAAGCCAGTAATGATTGTTGGGAATTGGTTTATTTTGGGTGAAGTATCCTAAAATTGATGTAATAACAAAGGATAAGTGATGCTACAAATTGCATTATTACTTTTCGGTGCCGAATTTATCAGAGGAAAAGCACATTACCTCTGGGGGATTGGGCTCCTTTGGTGTTTTATTGGTATATTTATTTTCATTGATGGTGTTGATGGTATTCTTTTTTTTCCAATACATTTGTTTGGTATTCTATTGTTACTTGAAAGTCTGATCACATTAAGTGTCGCTTCAAGCGGAATTGGAACACAAAAAACGATACTTTTCTTTAAAGGTGGTCTATTTTTGTTCTGTGCATTGGTTATCTTGATTAATCAAACATATAGCAATGTATTATTGTCAGCAATGTTCGGTTTTGTTTTTTTTATTACCGGATTATTTGTTGTTGCATCAGCTTGGATCGTACGTTTTCCTGGATGGCAATTAATCCTATTATGGGGCGTAATTGAAATGCTGTTTGCCTTTTTTCTGTTTACCCATCACCAAGCAACAATTTCTTTTTTTATCGGTTTTTTGATGATAGGAAGTGGATTTGGATGCCTGAAGTTAGCATTTCGAGCCCGTCATATCCAACGAGGAACATCCATATTTGAACTGATGCGTCCTTTACCTGTGTCGTTTAAGAAAAAAGGGGCAATGCGACCCATAACAGAGACCCCACAATCTTCCACTATAAGTAGAGAAACTGAACAAGATACTATTTTGACTGTTCATATCTGGACCCCCGAAGGCTCCGCAAACCAACGCCCTGTACCACGGCCAATTATTAATCGTTATATTGCGGCTGTTGATTCTGAAGGAGTAATCTCGACGGGGCATGCATCTCTAGAACTCTACCCGCACCTCTATATCAGCTTATACCCTGAAGAAGATATTGATCGTTCTCCATCAGAGTTTTTCAGGCTACTAAAAGCAACCGCTGATAATAATGTTCCGGGGCGTTTCTTGCCTAATTATCAAACTGAAGCATCCGAATGGTGTGAATCTGACAGACAGATTGTTTTCAATGTTTATAACTATGCTTCTTTATTGAGTTTTTGGGAAAAATATCGCCAATACCCTATTTATAACCTAACATACCAAAACTGCTCCAGCAGTGTTGCATATGGTTTGGAGGCTGCATTAGATGGTGTTTTGTCTATGCAAAAGAGAAGTGATTTTATCGGGATTTTAAATGTACTTTGCATGCCAGAGTTATGGATTGCGGCTCAAATTCGTCGGCGTGCACTGATGATGGCATGGACCCCTGGATTAATTATGGATTATGCACGTGCTTTGCGGGCTATTGTACACCCAGTTCCAGTCCCTTGGTATAAACGCTTACTTAGGCGTTGAGTTTCATAGCCATTAGACATTTTTATCTCAAACATAGTTTAAAATTGTCATTTTGGAATGTTTGCTAAATAAGTTAAAGAGGTTTTTATGCTGAAAGTGTACGCAATCTTAATGGTGTCTATCATAGCTGAAACAACCGCGACAACCATGATGAAGGCGTCTGATGGGTTTACTAAGTTGGTACCCAGTATTATTGTCGTTATTGGTTATGCCATTTCTTTTTATGGATTATCCCAAGTTGTAAAAAGTATGAATATTGGTATCGCCTATGCGATATGGGCTGGAGCGGGAATATTTCTTGTTTCAGCATTATCATTTTTTGTTTATAAACAGAAACTTGATTTTCCAGCATTAATTGGTCTAGCATGCATTGCGCTGGGAATTGTTATTATCCAGCTGTTCTCTAAATCAATTACTCATTGAGTGTCGAAATTATTCAACAAGAATGGATTAAATAACGACATTAAGTTGCACACGTAACAAGATACATACCGACATTGAAACATTTTTTGTTACACCACGCTGGTGGTGTAACATCACTAGGAGAGGTATCCTCTCCTTTTAACTGATTCTATCAAGCAGTATAGCTTTCCGGTTCACTCCCCCTCGTCGCTTTTGCTTATCCGTATTACAAAGAAAAAATCATTATTACAGCCTCTGTGCCGAAATATATTTCATAAAGGTTATGGATTATACCAACTCATTAATCTCAGACCATCCATCGCAGAGATTATGATGAGCAACGATATTGCGTAAAATCAATCCATTGACCGCAGCTATCATGGCTACGTTTTGCGGCATCAATAAATGCCATCCCCTGTAGGCCAGTTTCAATACCTGGTAATAACGGTGATGCACCGCTTCCCTCGCGTAAACGAGTTGCCGCCTCACGATAAACCTGAGCAAAACCCTCTAAATATCCTTCGGGATGCCCGGCTGGAACCCTTGACATCGCACGGTTTTCCTCCCATTGAGACATTGATCCCCGTGTCACACAATACATTGGCGAATCAAACGGTTTTAACCATAACTGGTTAGGATTTTCTTGGGAAAATGAAAGACTCCCTTGGCTGCCATATATGCGTAGTCGCAGCCCGTTTTCTTCACCACAGGCCACTTGGCTCGCCCATAGACGCCCTTTTGCTCCGTTGTGATAACGCATTTGCACACGCACATCATCATCTAGCACTCTTTCAGGGATCATTGATGTGAGTTCCGCACAAATGGCCTCTGGCAACATCCCTGTGACAAATGAAGCTAACTGCCACGCATGAGTACCGATATCGCCGATACAGCCCGCTCCCGCTTTTTGTGGATCGGTACGCCAACTCGCTTGCTTGTTTTCAGTTTCCTCTAATCGTGTTGCTAGCCATTGCTGCAAATACTCCACTTCAATATAACGAATTTCGCCTAGTTCCCCTGCTAATATCCGGCTGCGCGCTTCGCGAATTAGCGGATAAGCACTGTAATTATGCGTGAGAATCAGTTGCCTACCCGTTTCTCTCACAACATCGGCAAGCTGCAAAGCTTCTGAGTATGATGTACACAATGGCTTATCACAGATCACGTCGATACCTGAGCGCAAAAATTCAACGGCAATAGGGGCATGCAAGTGATTAGGCGTGACAATCGCAACCACATCAATGCCATTACCACGTGCCGCCTCGCTTTGCGCCATTTGCTGATAGCTAGCGTAGCATCGTTCAGGCGCAAGGTGCAGCCGTTGCCCTGTACGTTGACAATTTTGCTCGTTCGAAGAAAATGCGCCTGCGACTAACTCAAACTCATCATCCATACGAGCCGCTAATCGATGCACTGCACCAATAAATGCACCTTCCCCACCTCCAACCATTCCCAGCTTTAGTCTCATCGCCTTATCCTTTATTTATCACTCACGATCCCAAGTAACGCTCTGATTTGTTGAAGATTAGTATCTACCGCTGCAAAATCATCAAAGGCATGATCAACCGCTGGAATAATATGATTGGCGATAAAATCAGCTCCCTCTTTCGCCCCGACATCTGGAGATTTAAGGCAACACTCCCATTCCATTGTGGCGATACCGGAAAAACCGTACTGGGTTAATTTGCTGAAAATAGAGACAAAATCAATCTGGCCATCCCCTAACGAACGAAAACGCCCTGCGCGCTCAACCCATGATTGATAGCCACCATAGACACCGCTACGGCCATTTGGTGAATATTCCGCATCTTTGACATGAAATGCGCGAATGCGTTGGTGATAGCAATCAATAAACGCGAGATAATCCATTTGCTGGAGCAATAAATGGCTTGGGTCGTAGAGAATATGGCAACGCGGGTGGTTATCGACAAGGCCGAGAAAACGCTCAAATGTCACGCCATCGTGTAAGTCTTCCCCTGGATGCAACTCGTAACACACATCAACGCCACACTCGTCAAACACATTCAGAATAGGCAACCAACGCAGCGCAAGTTCAGCAAATGCTTCATCAAACAGTTGTGCATTGTGAGGGGGCCAAGGGTAAAAATAAGGCCACGCCAGCGCGCCTGAGAAAGTCACGTGCGTAGTTAGCTTTAGGTGCTGCGAGGCTTTTGCCGCTTTGATGAGTTGCTCTACCGCCCACTGCTGGCGCTTTTGAGGATTACCTCTAACACTCGCTGGGGCAAAACCATCAAAAACCGTGTCATACGCTGGATGTACCGCAATTAATTGGCCTTGTATATGGGTCGATAACTCACTGATCTGAATACCATATTGCTGTAACATGGCAACCAGCTCATCGCAATAAGTTTGGCTTGTGGCGGCCAAATCTAAATCAAAGATATGTGGGTCGATCGTTGGCACTTGGATATGGGTAAAACCTAGGCTTGATGCCCATTCAGCGAGGCCTTCTAATGAGTTAAAAGGGGCTTTTTCGCCAATAAATTGTGCCAAAAAGATACCGGGGCCTTGGATTGTTTTCATGACTCACTCCCTAAAATCACGGTGCGCTGTGTACGCACAGCTTCATCCGCAGCAAGAACAATTCGCAAGCTATTGAGTGCGTCTTGTAAATGCTGTTCTAATGAAAATTGTTCCGTAATCGCTTGAACAAAATAACGTTGTTCACTTAGGCATAGCGCCAAATGGCCTGGCTCGTCTTGGCAGTCAACCCAACGGTCGGGATGCTTAAAGGCATTGTTTTTATCAAGCTCTGCATAGTGAATACGTAAAGAGTCAGTGCGCGTGTGCCCATCGACATTATCACTATTTCCCTCTCCATGGCGAGCCATTATCGAAACCGCACCTCGAGGGCCTATGACATCTTTGATAAAATACGCCGTTTCGCTGATCATTGGCCCCCAAGCCGCCTCATACCAACCCACTGAGCCATCATCAAAACGAACCTGTAATTGACCATAGTTATACATGTTGTCTGGTAATTCATCGGTCAATCTTGCGCCAATAGCGCTGACACTCACTGGTTGAGCTTGTGTCATTTGGCACATCACATCTAAATAATGAACGCCGCAGTCAACTATCGGTGATAGTGATTGCATCAAGTTACGGTGTACATTCCACATCTGACCATGGCTTTGTTGATTCAAATTCATTCTCATCACTAATGGCTTACCCAGCTCATGAGCTAGATGAATGAATTGTTGCCACGATGGGTGATGACGCAAAATATAACCGACCACCACTTGTCGATGGGCTTGTTTAGCCGCAGCAATGACACGCTTAGCCCCTTCAACCGTAGTGGCTAATGGCTTTTCAATAAACACATGACAGCCTGCCTTGAGTGCTAGCAATGCATAAGCTTCATGAGTATCAGGGTATGTCGTTAAGCAAACCGCATCTGGTTGCGTTGCTTTTAATGCCTGTTCGTAATTATCAAACGTGGCATATTCACCACCTAAATGTTCATTGAGAATGTCTTTTGAATGACCACGAGCCACCAGCCCGCAGATATCAACCCCTTCCATTCGGTGGTAAGCCTCTGCATGAGAGGCTCCCATATTGCCGCAACCAACGACTAAGACGCGTAAATTAGCCATCTTATTTCCCCTCCACTGGCTTTTCTTTATAGTTGAACGCGAAGAAGAACAATGCGGCAATCAGTAACGCACCTATCGCTGGGTACCACCAGAAACTTTGCCATTGTGGCAGAGCCGCTGCGCCTTCCGTTGTAACAATGCTATTGAACAGCATGCCACTGATTTGTGAACCAATTAACATCCCCACGCCATAGGTAAACAAAACCAACAAGCTCTGCGCCTGCCCTTTTACTTTCTCGCCAGCAACTTTGTCTGTATAGATAAAACCAATAACAAAGAAGAAGTCATAGCACATACCATGTAAGAAAATGCCGATATAAATCATCCAGCGCAGTTCTTCAGCGATCCCTAAGGCAAACATGACATAACGTAAGCACCAAGACAGCATCCCAATGAGTAACATCACTTTAATGCCAAGACGCGCAAAGAAGAAGGGTATCAATAACATAAAGAACAGTTCTGACATCTGCCCTAAAGACATCACGCCACCAACGTTAGTAAACCCTGTCGCTGCAACAAATGGCGCCGCATAGGCATAGTAAGCCGCCAATGGGATGGAGATCAGCATTGCACAAATGATGAAAACTAAGAAATGACGTTGCTTAAGCATGGCAAACGCATCCGCACATAACAAGTCGCGCATTGCTACAGGCTTACCCCGTTCTGGTGCTGGCGTGTGTGGTAATGTAAAGCTGTAAATCGCTAATACCAACGAAGCCGCTGCCGCCAAGGTAAAAATTTCTGTACTATCTGATAACCCTGTTGAACCGACAATCAACCCCGCGACAATCCAACCAAATGTACCGAATGCACGCACAACTGGGAACGCTTTCTCACTGTTCGGTAAACTATAAAAGGCAACGTTGTTACTAAGAGCAATAGTTGGCATATAGCAAAGCATATAACCAAAGATTATCCATAATAGACCGCTATGACCCCCCGTAAAGTAACTTGGGATCATCCATAATAAAGCAGCACCGATGAGATGCAGCACGCCAAGCACTTTTTGTGATGCAAAGAAACGGTCAACCACCATCCCTAGTACAAAAGGAGATAAAATAGAGGCGATGGGTCCTGTCGAATAAGCATCACCAATAATTGCTGATAAGCCATATTTCCCCATGACAACCCCTAGCGTGACATACCATGCCCCCCACACAAAAAATTGAAGGAACATCATTAACGCCAATCGCGGTACTACCCATACATGGGCAGTATTTTTACCGCCTTGAGCAAGACTATTTGTACCCATAAGACCCCCAATAATTTCTATTTTTTATTAGCCACTTTCAGGTAAAAAGGACGGCATAACCACGCCGCTTGGTTTCTGCGCATAACCTTTGGCTTGCGCAAGATGCAGTTCACAAATTCGACCGCCCCATCGCAATAGCGCTTGGCATAGTGCGCTTCGCTCTGTGGGAACTAAAACTACTGGCGTCGCACCACGATGATGTTTGTCTAACATCCAACCGAGTAAATCCAGCGCTACCTCATCACGATAGCTGCAGCCGGGTCCTAGCATCCTCGATGCGGGGTGTGCGATAGAGGCAAGATAACCTTCGATGCGCTGGTTATGCTCCCAGACTGCAATTCGCCATAACCCGCTGGTGTCATTCAAAAAATATTCAATATCCCGCTGACGACTAATACCCAATAAATCCGCTTCCAATTGTAAAATAGCCGGTAAGTCTTCGGTTCGAGCATCTCGCACAATTCCTTCGGTCAAACGAGGGAGATTTACGCCTTGCTCTGGTACTGAAATCGCCATATCTTGGTAAATTGCATAAGGTGTAAAACCGCCGCGGCGATAAAGAGAATAAGAGTCTAAATTCAGGGCACTTGAAATTAAGCGAATGGGTAAATTTCCTGCTAATTCATCTGCTTTGGACAATAATTTCTTTGCAATACCCTGTCCAAATGCATTGGGATGGACATTCATAATCCCAAGACCCAAATGGGTTTCTCGTGGGTGAAAAAAACACGAGCCAAGAATATTAAGTTGTGAATCACGGGCTACCCAGTGGTAGTCGGGATCAAGTTGTTGGTATACATCAACAAATAAATGGCACTCTTCAGGCGCAGACTGAAATATTTCGCCTAAACCATGTTGCTGATACCAGACATTCGTTGAGTGATAAATCAAATGCGCGACTTCACTCCGATCAGTGTATTTCGCAAGTTGTAGTTGTATATCCATTCATTACCTCTCATGTTTTATTGTTTATAAAATGAGGCTTTTCACTAAATGGCAGCTAAACTCCAAAATGAAATCGATTTCATTTTTACTGAAATCGATTTCATTTATAAAATATAGCCAAATTGTTTCTTTCAGCAACTAGCTGAATGGTTCAATAATGACCTAAAAGATAAATTTGCAATCTGCATCACAAGTTGCTTGTATCAATCGTACTTTTCATCACGATGTTGCATACTGTGCATGGCAATAGACAAAAGGAAAAGTGAACAATGTCGATAGAAAAAGTGGCGAAAATCGCAGGAGTCTCTGCCGCAACGGTTTCACGGGTATTGAATGATCAACATATTGTCAAACCGGCAACTCGCGATAAAGTTCTCGCCGCCATCGCTCAGTGTAATTATCAGCCTAATTTATTAGCGCGCCAACTACGCACCTCGCGTAGTCGCATGCTATTAGTGTTAGTGTCTAATATAACTAACCCCTTTTGTTCACTGGTTGTACGAGGTATTGAAGAAGAAGCGGAACGCCACGGCTATCATATTTTGTTATGTAATTCTGAATCCAATCCAACGCGTGAATCCGCTTATCTGAGTTTACTCAGAGGTAAGGTTGTTGATGGCGTCATCACTATGGATGCAGTGAGTTGTTTGCCGGGACTTACTGATATGATTGGGGATTTTCCGTGGGTGCAGTGTGGTGAGGGGGATCCTGAATTTCGTGCGTCTTCGGTTACTATTGATAATTTACAAGCCGCTAGCGCTGGCGTTTATCATTTAGCAGCGAAAAATCGCCAACGCATTGCATTAATTAACAGTGATATGCGTTACCTCTATTCGCAGCAACGGGAACAAGGGTATCGAAAGGCCCTCGCTGAACTTGGCTTTGAGTATTGTAAAATCGAATATGTAGAAGAATTAGATTACACCGCGGGGGCGAAGGCCATGGAAAAGTTACTGCAAAATGCGCCCAAACCCGATGCCGTATTCGCGATTTCTGATGTCATTGCAGGCGGTGCAATGAGTGTTTTGCATCAGCAAGGTTGGCATATTCCGAATGATATTGCCGTGTTAGGGTTTGATGGTGTGCCCTTCGGTCAAGTAACTACGCCGCCATTAAGTACTATTGTACAGCCGATGCATCAATTTGGCATCCGTAGCGTTCAACTGCTTCTCAATAAAATTAAGCACCCGAAACTCGATGACAGCCATGAAATCCTCGAATGGCAATTAATTGAGCGTGGCTCAACTTAACTCACCTTTTTATTTCCATTCTGGAGCTGTGATATTGAAATAATACGGATAAGATAAATACTACTATTTTCTTTTCGTATTTATATTTTTTTATGGCCATAGCGATATGACCTGACTTATCAATATTAGTTAGGTCTCCTTGAATAGCGATTTGGCTAGCCATATTTATACCATAAATTATGACTTGATTTTATTCATCGCCATCAGCAATAAAAAATACCCACCACCTAAAATAGCGACAAATATTCCAGCAGCTATCTGTGTTGGATAAATAATAATTTGTCCTAGCCAATCTGCCCAAACCATTAATATACTGCCGATCAACCCACTAATAATAAGTTGTTGTTTCGCCTTTTTAGCGCCAACTAAAAAAGCCATATGGGGTGCAACTAAACCAAGAAATGCAATAGGGCCAACAGTAGAAGTGACAAAAGCACACAATAATGCAACTAAGATTAATAGCAATATAGTCGCTAATTGTGAATTTAGTCCTCTTCCCTGTGCAAATGACCGACTAATTGATAATAAAACTAGCCAACGATTTAACGTGATCGCTAATATAGCTAACACAACAATACTGATTGAAAAAATAATGGCCTGTTGCCCTTCCACACGATAAGTTGACCCTGAAAGCCATAATAATATCCGATAGCTACTCAATGTACCTTGAGCTAAAAAGAACTGAACAAAAGCTTCTAACGTTGCCGTTAGGCAGATCCCTGTCAAAATTAAGCTTGCTGGTGCGTATTGATGTCGTTTACCTAGGTACAACAATAGCCCTAATACAATCAGGCTCCCGATTAAAGCAATACCCCAAAATGAGGTTTGAATAGCAGTGCCTAATAGTAAACTAAATAGAACAAGTGCCGCTGTAGCACCTGAAGAAACCCCTAAAATATCTGGGCTGGCCAACGGGTTATAAATAATTCTTTGTAATAAAACGCCTGCAATACTCAATGCTAAGCCAGAGAATATAGCCGCTAATAAACGAGGCCATTTAATATCCCATTGAAAACTTGATGGCAGTTGCCAATAATATTGTTCACCATTCGTTTGTAAGCAAAGTGAAAATACAACTCCACTTGCTAACAATAAAATAAGAATACATACCGTGGTTTTGGAAAGTATTATTTTTGTTGGTAATAACCCTATCGATAATTGATCTTGGGCTGTCATTGCTCGGCGGCTAAACCAGATCAATAAAGGAGCGCCAATAGCAGCAGTCATTACCCCCGTAGGAACCACAATATTAAGGTAGTTTGTTAGTGCGATAGCCCCGCTGTCTGCAAGAAGCAATAAAATCGCGCCTACAACTGCACTGTTTAATAGCTCTTGCCTTGCACTCATATTCGCCATTCGCCGTACTATATTTGGGGCTAATAAACCAATAAAACTAATAACCCCTACAGTTGAAATAGTCGCCGCCACTAACCAAGATGCTAAAACAATAAAAAGTAAGAAAGTAGGTAAAACGGATAAGCCACGAGCTTTAGCCCCCTCATGACCTAATTTCAATAATGTCAAAATACGAGGTGCAAAACAGATAATAATAATGATAGGGAACAATAAAGGTAATAAACCAACCACTTTTTGCCAGCCATCTTGCGCTAGATTTCCTGCTCCCCACATAAAAATGTTTTGTGCAAATTGAGAATTTAATGTAATTAATGCAGTCGCTATAGCACCAAACAAAATATTGATGACCATTCCCGAAACAACCAACGGAATGCCTGTCATATTGCGAATACCTGCAATTAATATTACCAACCCAAATGCAAGTAATGCTCCCACCATCGCAGCTAGCGTTTGATATAACCCAATCTCATTACTAAACCAAATATTAACTACCACTAATGCTAACCAAGCACCGGATGATGAACCTAAGGTCAGTGGTGAAGTAAGATTATTTTGTGTTAATTGCTGCATCAAACTGCCCAATAAACCAAAAGTCGCGCCCACTAATAATGCCATAGCAAGGCGTGGTAATTGGCCATATAAATAAAAATAATCAGCAAACGTATCGGCTGAAGCAGGATGAATAATTAAAAATAATTGTTGACTGAGTATAACCCCAGGTTCGAGCTGAAGATTAATCAGCGCAAATACCATTAATACAAAAAATAGTATTGAGTACTGTTTAGTTGTCATTATGAGGAGCAACCTGTAATAAGCTTTCTGTTAATGCTTCCGCCATTAATTGCAAGGAGAATACACCACCATAATTCCAAACGGGACGAACACTATTTACCCGCCCTTGCTTAACAAAGGGCATCGACTGCCATAAAATAGAATCATTTAGTTTTTTTTCTTCTACAAATGGTTTGATATATAACACGTACCCGTCATTAATAAATTGTAATGAATTTATTCGTCTCTGTTCTATTCCCCAAGCACGTGCGGGAACTAAAATTGCGGGCTTTAATGCAAGCTGTTCAAGAACATAATTTAGCGTTGAGTTCTCAGTATAAAGAAAAATAGTGCTTAAACTTGAAAACCGGATAACAGCAATATCTGGTTTCGTGGAAAAAGCTCGTTCAAGCTGTGATCTTAATTCAGCAAAACGTTTATCCATTTTCATTAGATATTCATCAGCAAAAGAGGTCTTGTCAAATAAGCGAGCCAACGTTTTAAAATGCGCAATGGCTACAAGCCCTGAGTCATCTTGGCGTGCAAAATTTGATAAATAAACGACTGGCGCTATTTTTTCCAATAAAGGCAGTAAATCTTCTTGCGCGCTACTTGCAATAATAACATCAGGTTTCAATGCGGCAATTTGCTCTAAATTAGGTTCAGCCCGGGTTCCTACCTCTTTGACTGAAGAAGGAACAACAGGGTCAACAACCCATTGCTGGTAACTCTCTAATTCCGTGGCGCCAACAGGTGTGACTTCAAGGGTTAATAGCTGCTCCAGTAAATCCCAATCTAAAACCACAACACGCTGAGGCGGCGAATTGAACTCGATAATGCCACGACTGTCCGTAACAGAATAAGCCCGTGTATAAAATGAGCATAATAATGTACTTGTTAATAAAATAAGGCCAAGCAAATTGACTTTTAAGCGCATACGATAGCAACCCTATGATGTTCTGACTCTGGAAAATTAGGGTGTGGTATTAACTTAATCGGGGTATCGTAAAGTGACGATAGCCTTGCTTCATCATGAAGAAGAACACTTTTTCCCTCAAATTCTATTTTCCCTTTTTTTAATGCCACGATGTGTGTTGCATACCGTAAAGAAAGGTTGAGGTCATGAAGGATCACAATCACACCAATCCCATGAACTTTATTAAGCTCACTCAATAAATTCATTAACTGGTATTGATGGTGAATATCTAATGCAGAAGTCGGTTCATCCAGTATTAAAACTGGTGATTGTTGAGCAAGTAACATGGCAACCCATGCGCGCTGGCGCTCTCCACCAGACAAGTTGTCTGCTAAGTTCGCGGAAAACCCCTCAACCCCAGCTTTCTCCATCGCTTGTTGGATAATAATTTCATCGTCAGCTTGCCAGCGACCAAGTGCACCTCGCCACGGAAAACGCCCTAACCGCACAAGTTCTTTCACAGACAGCCCCGCTGAGGCTGGCAGTTTTTGTGGTAAATATGCGATTTTTTGCGCTAATTCTTTCGTTTTATATTGAGAAAGACTCGTGCCATTTAAATCAATTTGCCCGCTATCCGGTGCCATCTGCCCAGAAAGGAGATTAACCAGTGTAGATTTTCCTGAACCATTATGACCAAGAACCACTGTGAGTTCTGTTGTGGGTATATTTAACGAATCTATAGATAAAATAGAACGATGATCGCGAACGATATTAATATTTGCTAATCGAAACATAGAAAGGACTCAAGGCATGCCAACATTATTAGCATGCCTTTTTTAAAATTACCAAGTGTACTTTGTTTGTAACACAAATGAGCGCGATTGGCCGTAATAGCACCAGGTATCACAGGATGAAACATACTCTTTATTGAGGATGTTATTCATATTGAACTGGAACTGCCAATTGTTCGATAATTGATATATCGCGGCCATATCCCAGAGCGTCGCACTAGGAACAGAAAGGTTGCTGCTTGCTGGGTTATCCTTTGATTGACCATAATAGCGAATACCAGTTCCGAGTTTTAACGACTGGTTACTCACGATTGGAATTTCGTAGTCAGTCCAGACAGTCGCCATATGTTTTGGGATCATACCAGCCTGTTTACGTCCCTTACCACCTGTTTGATCTGTTTTCGCATTGGTATAAGTGTATGTCGCTTTAATATCCCAATTATCAGTAACACTTGCAAATAGTTCTGTTTCTATACCTTGTGAAGTGACTTTACCTGTTTGTGTTGCAACAGGGTGTTCAGGAGTTGTGACTAACGCATTTTTTTGTTCGATATCGAACCAAGCAATATTCCAATAACCATCCATAAAATAAGGTGTATATTTGATACCTGCTTCAAATTGCTCACCTTTAAGTGGTTTATACAGTTTTTGGGTTGTTGGGTCGATTGTCGATTGAACTTCAAAAGATTGAGAGTAATTTAAATAAGGTGAAATGCCATTGTCAGCAATATACATTAAACCCGCATTTAAACTCATCTGCCCATCATTTCTAGACTCATCTTCTGCTTTTTTATGTGCTTTATTTTCAGTTTTTACCCAATCATAACGTGCACCAACGACCCCAATCCATTTGCTATCAAGCTTTGTTTGGTATTGTGAATAAATACTAGCTTGTGTTTTATCAATAGTGCGATGAATGTTATTTGATGGGTCAAGTGGGGTATAGTGCCCATAAACTGGCTTCCACGGGTTAATTTTACCAAAAGCATAATTATCCTGTTCATCGCCTTTGGTTTGATGATATTGGAATTCAATACCCGCAAGTAAAGTATTTTCAAACCGCTCACTATCCCATTCACCGACGATATTGTTATCAAAACTAAAACTTTGGTTTTTACCATCGCGAAAAACAATACCTTGCCCCAATTCCTGCACGGTAGGGTCTGCATTAAAGAAAGCATAAACACTTCTGAGTGTTAGGTCGTTGTAACCATAATTTACACGCTGCGCAAAACGCCACTCATCATTAAATTGATGTTCTAATAAATAACCCACTGAGAACTGAGTCCGCTTGTATTTATCGTAATCAGGCTCACCTAAATTGGTTGATGGCTTAATTTTACCGTAATTAGAGTGAATTAATGTTCCCGCCGCTGGGAAAAAAGGATTCGTGGGCGTACCATCATCGTGCAGATACGTTCCCATTAACGTAAGTACAGTCTGATCAGACAAGTCAAATGCCGCACTTGGCGCCAGATAAATACGTTTATTATCCGCGCCTTTGAGTTCCCCATCCGATTTTTTCATCGTTCCCACTAAACGGTAGCGGGCACCTGCATCGGCTGATGCTGTAGAAAGATCAAAGCCTAGCGCTTGATGATCGTTATTACCCGCTTCTAAAAATATTTCATTTTTAGCATTAATAGATGGCTTTTTCGTTACTAAGTTAACAGCGCCTCCAGGAGTGGATTCGCCAAAGAGAACGGCTGATGACCCCTTCACGACTTCAATACTTTCCAACCCATAAGGCTCAAGCAACCAAGTATAGTAGCCATCTCGATATAACCGGCTATTATCTAAATAGGTTGCGGCATCAAAACCACGAACTTTGAACCAATCAGTATCATTATCAGCCCCGTAAGGCTGTGCAACAACCCCCGAAGTATAACGAAGTGCTTCATCAATTTTTTGCGGAGCATGTATAGTCAAATCTTGTTCCGTAATAATCGAAACAGATTTTGGCGTTTCTTGCAGCGCAGTATTCACTTTGAGTGCTTGTGCACTGACAACGAAAGAGTCTTGTTTGTCGCTATTTTGTTCATTTGCCATGGATTGGTTTTGAACAGCCAGCGCTAACAAGGTGAAAATGGCAACCTGATGTAAACGAAATAAACCTAAATTTTTCACAAAATAGTTCCAATGATAATAATAATAAGTCTCAGTATTATTCCTAAAAATAAGTCAAATTAAAATCAATTTGGCATATTTACTTATAACAAATAGTTATTAAAAAAATCAATTTAGACACAATTAACCATACATAAAGAAGGGAGATTATTCAGCGAGAATAACGAAAATGATTTCGATACTAATGTTAGGCCATTATTTAAGTTAATAAATGCAAAAAATAAGGCGGGAGTGTTCCTTCCCGCCTAGTGCTATCATTTACTTATCAGGTTGTTAGAAATATTGCACTACCAGAACAACGCATATAACACACACAAGATAACCATAATTGCGTAGGATGCGATATTGAAACCTGTCGACGTTTTAAAGGTCTCGGACGTTAAAATAATCGCCCCCTCACAGTCATCTTCTTTTGCCGTTGTCAGGCTAATTAAACCAATCACGACTGCAGTAAAGAAGAAGGTGTACATCATTTGGTCAAGGAATGGCATACCTAACGGCATCAGTTTTAAGAATAGCGCAAACGGAATTGAGAGCAGCACACCGATAATCGCACCTTTTGCATTGGTTTTCTTCCAAAATAAGCCTAGTAAGAATACCGCTAAAATACCAGGGCTAACTAACCCCGTATACTCTTGAATATATTGAAAAGCTTGCCCAATGTTACCTAATAATGGTGCGATAAAACATGCCACAATTAACGCAACAACTGCACTAATCCGGCCGACATTCACTAGCTTATGATCCGCGGTTGATGGAGCAATGTATTCTTTGTAGATATCCATGGTGAAAATAGTTGCCACTGAGTTCAACATGGAAGCTAAAGAAGAAACGATAGCTGCAGCTAATGCCGCAAATACGACCCCTTTAGCGCCGACAGGTAAGAATTGAGTTAACCATGGGTAGGCTTTGTCCGCTTGGGCCAGTGTTGGCATATGCTCTTGTGCCATTGTTCCTAATCCCGCCAGTAATGCAGGGTCAGAAACAATCACAAATGCAGCAATACCCGGTACAACAACAAGGATTGGGACAATCAGTTTGAGAAATGCCGCAAAAACCAAGCCTTTTTGCGCTTCATTAATTGATTTGGCCGCTAATGCACGTTGAATAATATATTGGTTGAAGCCCCAGTAATATAAATTGGCAACCCATAGTCCGCCAATTAATACGGCAATACCGGGTAAATTGCTAAATTGCGGGTTGTCTTGGCTTAAAATCATTTCAAAATGTGCAGGCGCTTCACTTGCCATACGGCTCATACCCGCGAATAAACCCGCATCACCACCAATATAGCTCACCGCCATTATTGTGGTTAAAAAACCGCCTAAAATTAAAAAGAAAACTTGTACGACATCCGTCCACGCAACCGCAGATAGCCCGCCATAAAGAGAGTAAATCACTGCAAATAATGCTAAACCAAAAATAGCATAATGCATTGGAATGCCTAGGATTGTCTGTAATGCTAACGACCCTAAATAGAGAACTGAAGTTAAATTAACAAAGATAAATAATGCTAACCAGAATACGGCTAAGATCGTTTTTAACGTTTTATTAAAGCGTTTTTCAACAAATTCTGGAATAGTAAAAATACCTTTATCAATAAATACGGGCATAAAGTATTTTGCGACAATAATCAGAGTTAGTGCTGCCATCCATTCATAGGATGCGATGGCCAAACCAATTGAAAAGCCAGAGCCGGACATACCAATAAACTGCTCTGCAGAGATATTTGCCGCAATCAGTGAAGAACCTATCGCCCACCAAGGTAATGTTTTTCCTGCCAGAAAATAGTCTTTTGTACCTTTTTTTTGTCCTTTTTTATCTCGAGAAACCCAAAGACCCACACTAATAATGATAAGCACATACAGAATGAATATTCCGTAATCTAATGTGCTTAACCCAACCCCTTCAGTTTGCATAATCAAATTCCTTCGCCAAATGATAACGAAGCCAGTGTAAACGTTACCACAAAATATCACCGTTAAATGAATCACATATTTTCACAATATCCTCAACAACGTTAACTTAGTGAGTTAAATAACAGATTTTAATGCAAGTTTTTAGAAAAGAACGAAGACGAATTACTCGAAAGTAATCTATTTTTTGATGATTCCGTGAAGCTCATCAAATATTAATGAGAACGTTTACACGAAATGCGGTAATTTTATGCCTATAAAATCACTAGGCGTGCAAAGGCCTAACTGAATTACGTTGAACCAGTGTCGGTGAGTAAATCAAACTTTCAACTGTCGTTTTTTCCCCTCTTGCTAAGGAAAGTGCTAACTGAGTGGCTTTTTCTGCCATCATTTGAATGGGATAACGAATCGTTGTTAAGCGTGGATGGATATAGCGGGCAATCAATACATCATCAAAACCAATAACCGAAACTTGTTCTGGCGAGTGAATTTCATTTTCATCTAATACCGCGATGGCCCCCGCAGCCATAAAATCGTTGTAGCCCACGACCGCAGTGATCTCAAGTGATTTTATCAGCAAGTTAGTCATCGCTTGCTCGCCACCTTCCCCATAAGGAGCACCATATTCAACATAGCTATCAGGCAGTTGAATACCATTATTTTTCAATGCGTCTCGATAGCCCTGCAAACGTTGTATCGCATCCTCAATTTGGTGATTTGAAGAGATGTACGCAATTTTAGTGTGTCCATGACGAATGAGGTGTTCCGTCGCTAAGTAGGCACCTTTGTAGTTATTTAATGAAATACAGCGGGTTGCAATCTCATCAATATGGCGGTTGATCAGTACCATACTCGGGACTTCGTTCGCATATTGGAGTAGTTCTGCATCATCAAGGGCTTTAGAGTGAATGACCAAAGCATCACAGCGGTTGTTAATCAACAGCTCAATAGATTGGCGCTCTTCCTTTGCATTATGATAACCGTTACAAATCAAGATATGTTTACCATTTTTATGAGCTACCGCATCAACAGCTTTAACCATAACACCGAAAAATGGGTCTGACACATCGTTAACGAGCACCCCAATTGTATTTGAGCTTTGGTTCACTAACGCGCGAGCCGCCGCATTTGGGCGGTACCCTAGCTTATTCATTGCCTTTTTTACTGATGCAATAGAAGCTTGGCTTGCCTTAGGTGATTGATTAATCACCCGTGAAACAGTTGCAACAGAAACACCCGCTTCTTTTGCCACATCTTTGATTGTCGCCATCGTGCACCTCTACAATTAGGATGGCTTATTAAACAATGAGCTAGAATTAAAAACAATGGCATAGCGCATATTAAAATTATTTAGCTAAGACTCATCTATGCATAATATAGAAAAATAAAACACCGCATTTCAGCGGTGTTAATCAACAGTAGGCCTAAAAAATAAATTGATAACACGTTTCACTACAATATATTTGATTAGGCTGTGAAATCGGGCTGTATCGCTCCCCCCATTCAGGGTGGTTAACTGCATCAGGTGGAAATTGCGTTTCAAATGCAACACCAGAAAAAGGCGTATACGATTTTGTTTTACCCGCAACTGAAATCAAATAATTCCCTGTATAAAGCTGCATGGTGGGCATCGTTGTAGAAATATTCATTTTTACGTCCCTCTCGGGAGCACACAGCGATGCCACCGTTTGCCGTCCATCAATACGAGCTGTATCGAGAATAAATGTGTGGTCATATCCCCCGGCAGAAACTTGGTCGTTATCTTGGAGAAAATCGCGGCCAATGAGCTTGCTTTGGCGAAAATCAAAATTACCACCAGTCACATTACGCCACTCCCCACTGGGGATCCCTGCTTTATCTGTCGGTAAATAACAATCACTGTAAATCGTAAGAGCGTGATCTAGAGCTGTTTTATCACTACCTTCACCTGCCAAATTAAAATAAGCATGATTGGTTAGGTTCACAGGGCAGCTCTTTGTAGTTTGGTGTTTATAGCGGATAATCACTTGGTTTTCATCCGTTAATTCATAACTCACCTCAACGTTCAATTCCCCAGGAAAACCTTGGTCACCATCTGGCGAAATAAGTGAAAAAATAACCTGTTGAGCACTAGGCTGTGAAACTGCCCAAACTCGATAGCTAAAATTATCTTTCCCACCATGTAAGCAATTCACCCCTTGGTTGGCTGATACTAAATAATTTTCACCATGAATAGAAAAGCGTGCATTCGTGATTCGGTTAGCCACGCGCCCCACTGTCGCCCCCAAATACACGTCTTGTTCCTTCTGTTTATCCATATTTGGCGAACCTAGGACAACGTCTCGTTTCCCACTCGCTAGTGGTAAAATACAACTTAACCAACTTGCCCCTAAACTTGTCAGGGTAATTTCCATATCATTTTTGTTGGTTAACACGACGACTTTGGGTGAACCTAATGTCTGATTTTTTTCTTGAGTAAACATCATGTTATTTCAACTTCTCAATGTGTTGATTTGCTTTTAACGCACCACACTCGCACCTGAGCTAGGTTGGCATACATAAATATCGGCTTGTAAACCTGTCGCTTTCTGGTATTGCGCTTCTACCGCGTCAATCACTGGTTGAACACATTGCTGCTGCATCACTGCAACCACACAGCCACCAAAGCCCCCTCCAGTCATACGTACCCCGCCTTGAACACCTAAAACGGACTTAACGATATCCACTAAAGTATCAATTTCTTTAACTGTGATTTCAAAATCATCACGCATGGAAATATGTGACTGCGCCATTAATTCGCTTAGTTGCAATAAATCATTTTGCGTTAATGCTTTTGCTGCCGCCAAAGTACGCTCGTTCTCACTGATCACATGTTTGGCTCGCTTAGCAACGACAGGAGATAATTGGTGTTGCTGCTGCAAAAAATCATCAAATGTGACATCGCGCAACGCTTTCACTCCAAACAAATTGGCGGCTTCTTCACATTGTTGGCGGCGTGTATTGTATTCACTCCCAACTAAGCCTCGTTGCTTATTTGAATTGATTATCATCACAACCAAATCATCAGGTATGGAAATAGGAAATAGCGCCAAGCTACGGCAATCAATAAGTAAAGCATGGCCTGCATCACCACAAGCTGAAATCAGTTGGTCCATAATACCGCAGTTACAACCAACAAATTGGTTTTCAGCTTGTTGGCCATTCAGCGCGATATCTTGTTGACTAATATCTAATTGATACAAGGCTTTAAGTGTTTGTCCAATCACAACTTCTAGTGAAGCTGAAGAGCTTAAGCCCGCTCCTTGCGGAACGTTTCCACTGACTGCAATATCGCAACCATTAAACGAAAACCCTCTTTGTAAGAGAAACTTCACTACGCCGCGTATATAGTTCGCCCACATTTTTTCAGGCAAAAATGTAATATCGCCATCCAAACTGAATTCATCACACTCATTATGGTAATCAGCCGCAACGACTCGAATGATGCGATCATCACGTTTTGCTGCTGCAGTCATCGTTTGGTAGTCAATCGCACAAGGCAAAACAAAACCATCATTATAGTCTGTATGTTCACCGATAAGATTCACTCGCCCTGGCGCTTGAACATATATTTCAGGTTGATAACCAAAGGTTTTTTCAAACGATGTGGCAACAGTTTGCTTTAACGTTTCCATTTTTTATTATCCTTAATACGTCATTTGCTTAACCCAGCACACAGCCAAGTTAATTACAATTTGATAAATTATTTAGCGGTTTAATTTTGTTTATAATGGCAGTCACTCACCTCACGTAAACGTTGCGCGGCTTGTTCTGGCGTGATGTCTCTCTGGGTTTCCGCTAACATTTCATACCCCACCATGAACTTTTTCACTGTCGCTGAACGCAGTAATGGTGGATAAAATAAAGCATGTAATTGCCAATGTTCGATACTTTGGCTTTCATTCATAAAAGGCGCAAAGTGCCATCCCATTGAATAAGGGAAAGAGCAATGAAATAGGTTATCGTAGCGACTTGTGAGTTTTTTTAGCGCTATAGCAAGGTCTGCGCGAATGACTTCATTCATTTCATCCATGCGGCGAATATGTTGTTTTGGTAGTAACAGCGTCTCAAATGGCCAAGCCGCCCAATAAGGGACAAGTGCAATCCACTCTTGAGTTTCAACAACAATCCGTGAGCCATCTTGTTGTTCTGCTTTAATATAATCAATTAATAAATTACGGTCATGACGTTGATAATATTGCGCGAGAAAGTGGTCCTTACGTGCAATTTCATTGGGTAAAAAATCACTAGCCCAAATTTGTCCATGAGGATGAGGTTGAGAGCACCCCATTATTTCCCCTTTATTTTCAAAAACTTGAACCCAAGTATAGTGTTCACTTAATTCGGCGATTTGTTGCTGCCATGTTTCGATAACGCCTTCAAGTTCAGGCACAGACAGCTCTGGCAGTGTTTTACTGTGATCAGGAGAGAAACAGATCACTCGGCTAACACCACTCACCGATTGTGATTGAAACAACTCAGATTGATTATCAGGTTGGGCACAGGGTTGTGCTAATAATGCACCATGGTCATTTTGGAATACATAAGTCCCTTGGTAGTTAGGATTGACCTCCCCTGAAACCCTTGTATTACCTGGGCAAAGAAAGCAGTGTGCATCATACTGAGGTAAATCTTCTATTGATGACTTTTCATCTTTACCGCTCCACGGGCGTTTTGCTCGATGGGGAGACACTAACACCCATTGGCCCGTTAATGGGTTATAGCGACGATGGGGGCAATCCGAAGGGTTAAATGGCATTGTATTCATCTTATCTGTCTCCTCAATTTCATCACCATTGGGGATATTTGATTGCTATCCGCAGCCATCCACAGCCCTATCATCAATCGTTGATCCTGTTGCATTTATCTTCTCCCTCAATACTGCTTAAGCATAACTTCACCTTCAAACCTGTCGTTACCACGAATTATAGCAACGAGTTTCAATAGGATTCTGTGATCCATCTCGATTAGTGTAAACGTTTACACAAAAATATAAAGCTGTCCATTTTGAGTAAAATAATAATATTTGGCTGCAAGTTAAGTAAAAAGCCGCCCCTTAGATGGACGGCGATGCAAGTAATCGAGTTTATTAACACAAATTCAGAGGTAGGTTTGCAAGCAATCAAGCCGACTATTGTAGACTTGGTTTAGTATAACGCTATAGAAGAATCAACCTTCCACGCTGACCTCTTTCTTCGTCATTACCATTACAATAATTAGCAGTAAAATTAAGAAAATGGATAGGCCTAATAGTAAGGAATAGAAACCATTCCATTGGTATTTTTCAATAACGATTGATAATGAATATCCTGCGATTGATGCCCCAATATAAGCGAATAGACTGACAAACCCTGTTAAAGCCCCAGCGGCATTTTTATGTGAAATAAAAATCAGCATAACTAATAAAAATGAACGACTCAGTGTTATATCAGCTGTTTAGATGAAATAACATGAACCCCTTTAGAGGGAGCCACAGCGGCCTCAAATAATGCTTTCGCAATATTTGTTGCGGGGCTAACTTGGCAACTAGCTGGCAGTATAGGTGATAGAAAAGAAATAATACGGATCACAACGACTTCACCCAAACGCGCTGTTTGGCGGTCACCACTAATCACATTCGGCCGAACCAAAGTTAAAGAATCAAAACCCAGTGACATTAAATCTTGTTCGAGCTGCCCTTTTACTCGGCTATAAAAAAAAGGTGACTTCGCATTTGCCCCCAAAGCAGAAGTCAACACAAATGTCGGGCAGTGCCATTTTTTGGCCAGCTCTGCACAAGTTAAAGGATAAGTGTAGTCTACTTGACGAAATGCCGCTTTCGACCCTGCTGCTTTGAGAGTTGAACCCAGTGCACAAATCACCGCATCGACTTCCCATAATGCAGCCTCATCAGGCAGATGATTAAAATCTACAATAGGTGCTTGTAATTTCTCATGTTCTGCTAATGCATGTCGTGTTGGTGCTATCACCTGAGTCACACGAGAGTCTGCAAGAGCCAAGGATAAAACATGACTTCCCACAAGCCCTGTCGCGCCTAACAGTAATATTTTCATTTTATTCACCCATGCAATGAATGGAGAAATTCAATTATAGCCTTGTCAGTGGGCTTCCACTAGATTCATGCTGTTTTTTCGTACTAACTTAGTTGTTTGTGGCTCTTTTGTTGTTTGATTGTGAAAATTGCTTGATATTAGCAATCATTCTAAAGATAATCATTATCAATATCATTTCGATTATCAACAAACTTAGTATGGTAAATAATATGACAGCCCCAGTTGCAGAAAATACCGTCGAAACGGCAAAACAAACCGTTAAAACTGACGTGATAGAAAGCCAACAATTATTGGGCCCTGCCGGTAAGGTCTCAATTCAACATAATGGCGAACTTTATCAATTGAGACAAACGCGTACAGGTAAGTTGATCTTAACTAAGTAAAACCGTACCCAAAGTAAGTCGCATCAAAACTTAATTCGCAAGCCACCTAGGTCAATTATCCAGGCAGCCAGCTTAATCTAAACATAGGAAAAGGTTTCTTATGGAGTTTAAACTGACGTCTGTATTCCACATTTGTACCGCTAAATATCGAATTAGCAAGGATAGCCACTCGATACTTTACTATCGCACAGCGGTCGCTTTCATGTGCAAAACCCTAAATAGTCCTGCTGAACACAAACCAGTAGTCTGCTATTACCTCAGCTTTATACTTTCATTATGTGTTTACTCCTCTTGCTATGTTCAGACACTGCTTACATCCAATTTTTCCTGTGTCATACCGAATTCAGGTCCTCCAGACCAACGCATCATCATCAACTAATACGAATTCATTCTGCTTAATACAGATAAAAACTATATGGAGTATCACAATTATGTCCCCTGTTTTGCGAATGTCAGTCCTGACCAGCGCCATTTTAGGCGTAATAGCAAGTGCTCAAGCACAAACAACAGAGCCAACACCAAAAAAAAATCATCATGATGTGATGACCGTCTATGCCACAGGGAGCGAGCGTGACAGCTTCGAAACCCCGATGATGGTTACCGTGATTAAAAACGATTCACCTGAAACAAAAACGGCCAGCACGGTCAATGATATTTTACGCAAAGTACCAGGGATTGGCGTCACCGGCACCAGCCGAGTGAATGGGCAAGATATTTATATGCGCGGGTTTGATCGACGCGGCATTTTGACTTTAGTTGATGGTATTCGCCAAGGGACAGATACAGGCCATGTCAATGGCACGTTTATCGACCCTGCCTTGATTAAGCAAGTTGAAATCATCCGTGGCCCTTCAGCCTTGCTTTATGGCAGTGGTGCTATGGGCGGTGTGATTGCTTGGGAAACAGTTGATGCCAAAGATTTGTTGCGTGAAGGCCAAGACCACGGTTTCCGTGTCTTTACCGAAGCCGCTACAGGCGATCATAGCTTCGGTTTCGGTGGTACCACATTTGGCCGTAGTGATAACCTTGATGGGCTATTCAGTTTTGTGACTAAAGAAACCGGTAATGTCCGCATGAGTAATGGCGATGACATGAAAAACAAAGAAACCATCGGTAACCTGCTCGCGAAAGGTACATGGCAAATTGATGATGCACAAAAGCTTTCTGGCCAAGTGCGTTATTATAATAACGATGCCAATGAGCCGAAAAATCCGCAAGAAATTAATGCGGGGAGTGACAATCTAAAAGTTAACCGCACCACCCGCCAACGTGATGCGCAGATGACTTATCAAATCAAACCGGGCTCACAGGAATGGTTAAATTTTAAAGTCACGCCTTATTACTCCGATGTTAATATCACAGCAAAAGGCCAAGGAACCCCCTATGAAGGCCGTACACAAAAAACTTATGGCATAAAAGCAGATAACCGCTCTAACTTTTATAACTTGCCATTAGCGTCACATAACCTGACTTACGGCAGTGAAGCTTATAAGCAAAAACAAACCCCTTATGCAAATACCACCCAATTCCCCGATGCGGACATCACCTTTGCATCTGGATTTTTACAAGATGAAATTAGCCTAAAAGATTTGCCTGTTTCCTTTATTGTCGGTACGCGCTATGACCACTATAAAGCCACATCCGATGGCAATGAAGATGTGAAAAAAGGCAAATGGTCATCTAAAGGGGCCGTTAGCATCACACCAACAGAGTGGTCGATGCTATTTGCGTCATATTCAGAAGCCTTCCGAGCCCCTTCTATGATGGAAATGTATAACGACGAGGTCCACTTCCAAATGGGGCCAATCGTTAATCGATGGAAACCAAACCCTAATCTGAAACCTGAATCAACCCGTACGGCAGAATATGGTTTTGGTCTGCGTTTCGATGACTTATTGATGGAAAGGGATAACCTGCAATTTAAAGCCAGCTATTTTGATACCAAAGCGAAAGATTACATCAACACATATGTGAATGTTGATAGATATGTTCTGCAAAATAACTACACCACATCAATCAATACTAAACGTGCAAAAATTTGGGGATGGGATGCCTCGATGGATTATAAAACCGACTATTTCAATTGGAGTTTGGCTTATAACCATACTGAAGGAAAAGATGAATCTAATGGAAAATCAATAACATCAATTAAACCTGATTCTGTCACCAGTAATTTGGCTGTGCCTATCGCAGACAGCGGTTTTTCAGTGGGCTGGTTAGGCGAGTTTACGCGCCATACCGACTTCAATAAAGCCTCTAAAGCTGAACAACAAGCCGGCTATGCCGTGCATGACTTCTACGTCAGCTACCAAGGTGAAGGACAACTCAAAGGGTTAGAAACCAGTGTCGTGTTAGGCAATGCTTTTGATAAAGAATACTACTCATCACAAGGCATTCCTCAAGATGGACGTAATGCCAAGCTGCTTGTCAGCTTCCAATGGTAATTCACACAATATTAAGGAGATAAACGTGAATTCAGCACTTTACGAGCGTTACCAACAAGCAAAAACAGAGAACAAAGCCAAATACGCTCGCGATCTCGCCGCCTATTTAAATGTATCTGAAGCTCAGCTCCTGCATAGTCGTGTTGGTCACGACAAAGCTGTTCGTTTAAACGTCGATGCCCCCACTTTGTTGACAGAATTAGCCACTGTTGGAAAAGTGAAAGCGATTACACGCAACGAATATGTGGTTCATGAGCAAGTTGGTCGCTATGACAATGCGACATTTAGCCCACATGGCGGCTTAATTTTAAACCCTCGAGCCCTTGATTTACGAATGTTTTTCAGCCATTGGGACGCTATCTTTGCTTTGACAGAAGATAGCAAACACGGTGAGCGCCATAGTATCCAATTCTTTGATAAACAAGGTGATGCGCTACATAAAGTTTACACCACCGATGAAACGGATATGGCGGCATGGCAAGCACTGATTGAAAAATATGCTACCCAAGATAACCCGGAACTCATCCATGAAGCAGCAGCGCCATTTACCAGCCAGCCCGTTAGTGAAGAGCTAAAACAACAGCTAGAACAAGAATGGCGCAACATGACAGATGTTCACCAATTTTTTGTTCTCCTGAAGAAAAATAACCTCAGCCGCCAGCAAGTTTTCGCCGCAGTCAGTGATGATTTGGCTTGGAAAGTGCCTAATGATTCCTTCAATCAGCTGATTAACACTGCATTCAAAGATCAAAACGAAATTATGATTTTTGTGGGCAACCGCGGATGTGTGCAAATTTTCACTGGTGAAATCAAAAAAATCATGCCATACCAAAGTGAAGGTTCAGACTTAAAGTGGCTAAATATTTTCAATCCTGATTTCACCTTGCACATGATTGAAAATGGTATCGCCGAATGCTGGGTTACACGTAAGCCAACGCAAGATGGCCATGTGACAAGCCTTGAAGTCTTCGATAACCAAGGAAATCAAATCGCACAAATGTATGGGCAGCGTACGGAAGGGACTCCAGAGCAAGAGCAATGGCGCCAACAAGTCACCGCATTACCCCGCATTTAAACCTAGGTAACTTATTATGAAACAATGGCTTCTAATCTTATCAACGCTGTTTATCTCTGTTAGTTCTTATGCAGCAGAACGTATCGTCACCTTAGGTGGTGATGTGACTGAAATTGTGTATGCACTCGGAGCACAAGAACAGCTCGTTGCCCGTGACAGCACCAGTCTTCATCCAGAGCAAGCGACCAAGCTCCCTGACGTGGGCTATATGCGTATGCTTAATGCGGAAGGCGTGTTGTCAATGCGTCCGACTTTAGTACTTGCGAGTGAGTTAGCTAAACCCTCAATGGCTCTCTCGCAAATCGAAAAAAGTGGCGTAAAAATTATTAAGGTAACAGGGAAACCCAGTTTAGAAGCCATTCCAGAAAAAATTACCACTATCGCTAATGTGGTCGGTAAAACAGAGCAAGGAAAACAATTGGTTAATCAATTTAACCAACAACTTAGCCAAGTAAATACGGCACCTATAGATAAAAAAGTCCTGTTCATTATGAGCCATGGCGGCGTTCTACCATTGGCAGCAGGAAAGCACACTGCAGCAGATAGCGTGATTAACGCAGTCGGTGCAAAAAATGCCATGAGCAGCTTCGATAGTTACCGTCCTTTATCCCAAGAGGGTTTGCTATCAAGCCAGCCTGATTTAATCATTTTTACTCAGGAAGGGGTTAAATCATTAGGCGGAATAGAAAAAGTGTGGAACTTACAAGGAATGTCAATGACCCCCGCAGGAAAAAATAAAGCGCTTTTGGTTGTTGATGATGTCGGTATGCTCACCTTCAGTTTAGGTACGCCTAAAGTCATGCAACAACTACGTGAGGCATTAGAAAAATCCCAATGAGTCGCTTTAAAAACCCATTTTTGGTGATTATCATTTTATTGTTAGCACTTGGTGGTTTAGTTCTCATCGCGTCGAATGCAGGCGCCATGAACTTTTCATTAAAAGCACTGTGGCAGGCTTCTGCCACAGACTCGGATTGGCAGATATGGCTGAATATTCGCCTTCCTCGTGTGTTAATTGCCATCTTAGTTGGTCTTGCCTTGGCGGTGTCTGGTGCCATTATGCAAGGGTTATTTCGTAATCCACTTGCCGACCCTAGCTTACTCGGTATCAGTAGTGGTGCGGCTTTATCCGTTGCCGCATTTATCGTTTTCTCTGTTTCATTACCGACTGTGATACAAGGTTATGGCCATGTTGCTGCCGCTTTTATTGGTAGCCTAACCGTTTCTTTTATTATTTTTAGCTTAAATCGTTCATCAAATGGCAACCTCGCAAAATTACTTCTCGCGGGCATCGCAATCAATGCACTGTGCATGTCATTCATCGGTGTTCTTAGTTATATCAGTAATGATCAACAGCTAAGGACATTTAGTTTATGGATGATGGGCACACTCGGTAATGTTGACTGGACATCACTGACCATTGCCGCTTCAGTTATTCTTCCTATTTGTGTTATCTGCCTAATGCAGGGAAATAAGCTCAACATTCTGCAATTAGGGGATGAAGATGCACATTACCTTGGGCTTAATGTTGAACGCACCAAATTTATTTTATTATTCCTCAGCGCCATGTTAGTCGGTTGTGCTGTTGCAATGAGTGGGGTTATTGGTTTTGTGGGTCTCGTTGTTCCGCACCTTATTCGTATGACACTCGGCCCTGACCATCGCTGGCTCATTCCTGGTTCAGCTATCGTAGGTGCAGGATTATTATTGATTGCTGATACGGTAGCGAGAACTGCGGTTGCGCCTGCTGAAATTCCTGTTGGCTTGCTGACAGGCTTGATTGGTGGCCCCTACTTCTTATGGCTCATTTTGCGACAGCCTGCAGGGAGAATCTAAATATGCAAACCAAACCGTTCTTATTAGAAGCACAAAATTTATCTTATAAAATCAGTGAAAAGACACTGATAGATAATGTGAGTTTATCTATTGAGCAAGGGGAATTTGTCGCGATCATTGGGCCAAATGGCGCAGGGAAATCCAGCCTATTAAAATTACTAACAGGTTATAACACCCCAACCCATGGCACGTGTTTTATTGAAGGCCGAGCGATGAGTGACTGGGATCATAACGAATTAGCGCAAAAACGTGCCGTCATGAAGCAACATAGCCACTTACAATTTGCTTTTACTGTTGAAGATGTTGTTGCTATGGGAAGAACCCCCTACGGTTCTGAATATAAAAATACCGCTATTGATGAGGCGTTAACACAAACCAGTTGCCAATCACTACGGCAGCGGGATTACCGCCAACTTTCAGGGGGGGAGCAACAACGCGTTCAATTAGCACGAGTATTAGCACAATTATGGCAACCGACAGCTCAACCCGCTTGCTTATTTCTTGATGAACCCACTTCAGCACTTGATTTATATCACCAACAGCATAGCTTACGGTTACTGCATCAACTGACGCGTCAACGACCATTAGGTGTTTGCTGTGTATTGCATGACCTTAACTTAACCGCTCTGTATGCAGATAAAGTGTTATTAATTCATGATGGAAAGCTTGTTGCTCAAGGTTCCCCTATTGAAGTTTTAACAACTGAAAATTTAACTCAATGGTATCAAGCTGACCTAGGTGTTACTCAACACCCAGAAAATAACACGCCTCATGTTTATTTGCGCCATTAACTAATATCTAAAAAGTACTTTATTCAACTCACTTTAAGGGTAAAGTACTTTAATATTCTTATCTTAATAAAGAATTATTAAACCATACCGATTTTAATATGTTATCAATAACTTTTAATGGTGTTAGTTTTTACATCAATAGTATTTACTCTCTTGATGCACTTCAGTTAATAAAATAGTTATTAGCCCAAAAAAGTGTAAAATCTATATAATCCGTTAATAAACCCGTAAATTTCAAAAATAAATCTCAAGTAATTTCACTTAGAATACCTAAGCATCGCGCAGGTATTTCAAAGGGTTTACATGGAAAACAATATTATTGAAACATTAATTGAGTTAACGCATCGTGGAAATGATGATGTTAAAATTGCAGCTATTTCTGCCTTAGGAGATTATAAAGTAACCGTTGAACAACAAAATGCAATCAACCGCTTACTTGAACTCTGTAAAGACCCAAATAAAGATGTCGCAGTGTCTGCAATAAAAGCGCTAAGTAAACTCTCCGACCATTTTTAATATACAAACAATATCTTTTTATCAATACTCTTCTTGAAATTAAAACTTATTAATTAAACTTATTTAACTTTCTCGATCTCTCTAGTCACTAAATATGAATAGGTAATAATGTCTACTACCTATTCATACGCTAGCTCAGCCACACTACACTCAAATTAGTTGTGTTTTTTGATATCAATAAATACCTCCTTCTAGTAGCATTTTAAACATTGAAATTACCCTCTTAAAAAATAAATGAGTTTTAATTCATTTATTAATACCTATTAGCAGGATAATGAATGGATAACAAAGTCATAAATACATTACTTGATTTAACAAAAAGAAAAAATGATGATGTAAAAATAGCCGCTATATCCGCTTTAGGCGATTGTAAAATACAGCTGAAACAACATATTACGATTAACCGCCTACTTGAATTATGTAATGACCCAAATAAAGATGTCGCAATCAGCGCAATTAAAGCAATTAGCAAGCTCTCCAATGAGGTGTCGAATAGTGACTTGAGCATTATTACGATAAAATAATGGAAATAGTAAAGTGAAACCAATTAGTGGTCTCACTTTATGATATTTTAGTTATTATCGCTTAAATATCGTGCATGAAATGCAATATGTTCACCAATGAAACTACTAATAAAGTAGTAACTGTGATCATACCCATCACGCAGATTCAAACAATATTCAAATTGTTTTTTATCACAAATATCCGCAAATAACTCTGGTTTCAGTTGCTCTTGGTAAAAAGGATCCGCAGTACCGACATCCACTAAAATAGGTGGAATAGCCTCAGCCTTTTCGAGCAATTCAACGGTGTCATATTGAGACCAACTAACCGTATCTTCCCCCAAATAAGCCATAAACGCTTTTTGCCCCCAAGGAACCTGAGTTGGAGCAACAATCGGAGAAAATGCAGATAAACTACAATATCGACCTGTATTACGTAGGCCAATCATTAAAGCACCGTGCCCACCCATAGAATGGCCAAAAATAGCGCGTTTTTCAGATACAGGTAAATGTGTTTCGACTAAATCAGGTAGCTCAGACACAATATAATCATACATTTTGTAATGATTACGCCACGGAGCTTGCTGCGCATTCACATAAAAACCTGCACCTTGCCCTAAATCATAGGCCTCGTCATCAGCGACTTCAGTACCGCGAGGGCTGGTATCCGGTGCAATAAGAATTACGCCATATTTTGCCGCAAATTGTTGGGCTCCCGCCTTAGTGATAAAATTTTGCTCATTACAGGTTAACCCTGATAACCAATAAATCACCGGGCAGGCGACTGTTTTCGCTTGTGGTGGTAGATAGGCTGCGAACTTCATTTCACAGCCGAGCACAGTGGATTGATGTTGATAAACATCCTGCCAGCCCCCAAAACACGCATGGCGTTCAATTCTCTCCATCAAAGACTCCTTAATCATAGTGAATAACGGTACGGATTGATTTACCTTCATGCATTAAATCGAATGCGTCATTAATACTGTCTAATGGCAATGTGTGCGTCACAAAGGGAGACAGTTCAATATCCCCCTTCATGGCATCTTCAACCATTTTTGGCAATTGGCTACGGCCTTTCACACCACCAAATGCCGTACCGCGCCATGAACGCCCTGTCACTAATTGGAATGGACGAGTTGAAATCTCTTGCCCTGCTCCTGCGACACCAATGATAATCGATTGGCCCCATCCGCGATGTGCACTTTCAAGTGCGGCACGCATGACATTCACATTACCAATACATTCAAAGGTATGGTCAACACCCCACTGGGTTTTCTCAATCAGAACCTGTTGAATCGGCTTATCAAAATCATTAGGGTTCAAACACTCTGTCGCACCAAATTGACGTGCTAATTCAAACTTAGAGGGGTTAGTATCGATAGCAATAATACGACCAGCCTTTGCTTGCCTTGCCCCTTGAATAACTGCCAGACCAATACCACCGAGCCCAAAAACAGCAACTGAGTCACCTTCTTGCACTTTAGCTGTATTATGTACCGCGCCAATACCGGTTGTCACACCACAACCTAATAAACAAACTTCTTCATGGTTAGCTTGAGGGTTAATTTTTGCCAAAGAGACTTCGGCAACAACGGTATATTCACTGAATGTTGAACAGCCCATGTAATGATAAACTGGCTGGCCATTATAAGAAAAACGTGTTGTTCCATCTGGCATCACACCTTTACCTTGTGTTTCTCTGACAGAGACGCATAAGTTTGTTTTACCTGATTCGCAAAAAACACATTTCCCACATTCTGCCGTATAAAGTGGAATGACATGGTCACCCACACTAACACTGGTAACACCTTCACCGACTTCGACAACAACACCTGCGCCTTCATGCCCTAATACCACAGGAAACAAACCTTCTGGGTCATCTCCTGACAATGTAAAAGCGTCAGTATGACAAACACCTGTATGGCTAATTTTAACTAACACTTCCCCAGCTTTTGGTGGCATGACATCAATTTCGACAATTTTTAATGGCTCACCTGGGCCAAATGCGACTGCTGCACGTGATTTCATCGTTATTCCTTCTTTATTTACCGCAAATAGGTACGAATTAATGAGATAGCATCGTCTACTGAGTCTTTTTGCAACTGTGTTGTCGCAGACTCTTGAAGCCCTTCTCGTAAATGACTTTCTAATACCCCTGCCATCAAACCATTAACTGCACCGCGAATAGCAGCAATTTGTTGTAAAATGGCAGCACATTCAACTTCATCCTCCAAGGCCGACTCCAAGGCAAACAATTGCCCTTTCAGCTTTCTAACCCGAGTAAGGACTGCTTTTTTTTCCTTTGGGGAATGTGGCATATTTAAGCCTCTTTAATATACATAGGGGGAGTATAGTATCTATAGGATTATCTGTACAGAATTGCTTATTTTTATGACCCCAAAATACAAAATAATATTAGGTATAAAGGTTAAACAGTAAAACGTGAATATCACGTTCTACTGTCTTCAATAAGAAATAGATTAACGCTACAACAAGTTAAAGTATTTATCTGGCTGATACTGAGGGGGAAGTGGTTGAATATCTAACATATCCAATGCATTACGTTCAATACTATTACAAATAGCATTAAGCGGTAAATCATTTGCAGCAATCCCAAAAGGATCTTCGAGTTCTTCTGCTAATGCATCCCACGCTAGGAAGGTATAAGAAATAAAAACAGAAACAAATGGCGTCATAAAATGTAGGTCTACGACTAATGCAAAAGGAAGTAACGAACAAAATAGATAGACTGTTCGCTGTAAAATTAACGTATACGCAAACGGGATCGGCGTATTCGAAATACGTTCACAGCCGCCAAGTACGTCCGATAATGCATTAATATCTTTATTAATGGCTTGAAAGAGTACATCGCTGATGACTTTTTTATCACGTAATTCCCCCACCTTTAGGCCAATCTGCAACAATATTCGGCTAGTGGGAAACGGACTTCGGATAACCTCATCAAAAATATTTCGAGGTAATAACCGGTACAAGTCAATGATTGGACTGGTTTTTCTTAGTTCGTGTTTAAGGCTCCAACCAAAAGCAATCAACAGATTCGCAAACTCCTTTTGAGCTAATTGGTCATTAGGTAATAACCCTTTAATATTCCTTAAAATATTTCTTTGATTAATTAATAACGAAGCCCAAAGCGTTCGCGCCTCAATCAAACGGCTGTAACAGGCATTATTACGAAAACCGAGGAAGATTGCGATGGCAATCCCCAGTAAGCTAAAAGGAGCAATCGTTAAGTGTATACCTAATCGTTCGTACCATTGAAAACTGAGTACTGCTACGATAGATATCATTATATTTAGAGAAAGCCGAAATGTTATTTTTGACAGTACAGAACCATGCCAGTCGAATAACCGAAAAAACCAGTGCTGATGAGGACGAATAACCATAAGAAGACATATTGAATTAAGAAAACGACATTAACTTATTATTTCATTGATTAATTCAATGCGCTATAGCCAAACAACAATTAAAGTGAATATCACAATAATTATGACAAGCAGCAATAGCGCTAAATTCATCCAACACGGTTTTCGTTTATAAGTAATATTTGATTTTAATATTACTTATTAAGCTAGTTTTTTGCGGCTTTTAAACGCTCAATTTCATCTTGTAACGCTTCTATCTGCTGCTCTAAATGATCCGTTTCAGTAAAACTATATCGATGATTTAATTTAGTTGGGCCTGTGGCTCCGGAATAATGGTCGTAGCAGTTATTTTGTACATTTGAAATAGCACGCTCTAACCCCATGACTCTATTTCGATTACCGTGCATTTTGGCATATTTTAGCTGTTTTTCTAATTGATAGATTTTTTTATCACAACCATAATATTTATAACCGGCTTGAGCGGATACTGGAATAATCAGTGTTGATAAAATTATTAACAGTATTTTTTTCATGTCACATTCCTAATTCAAAAAATAATTTACCTGTGGCTATTTCATCATTTTGGCACATTATTAATATAGGTAAGCTCCTAATTTAGCTTAGGCTAAACAAATATAACGAGTAATTAAAATAAACCCACCTAAAATGATAACAATCATTTATTATTAATGATGAGTATTAAGTTAAAATGTTTTTTTTACATGATTTATTACAGACAGACACATTTTTCCCTGATACTTTAATATTAAAGGATTATTCTACAAGGATGTAGCTAGTTTCCGTACCTCAGTAGGTAAGCAATACGTATTATTACCAAATGCTTCATAAAACAACATATCAATCTAATTAATCCATATCTCGTATTTAATCTCTTATCCGCATTAATATTAATTTCTACTATTTTCATCAAAAAAACGCATTTAAATTTTCGAGATTTAATTTTTTCGATGATATCTGATTCAGAATAAGCCTAAACTCCCACCTCCTTTCATATTTGTTTACGACGGTTTACTGAGTAAAGATATACTCTTTGAATATAAAGAAGATAACCTCAAATGAGAATCACATGCATCACACCGAATTCGAACTCAAGTTCGCCAATGCTAACGAACAACAATTTCATACCGCATTAAAACAAGCAAGTCAGGAATATCTGCAAACTAAGCACGATCACGTGTATGCCAGCCTAGCTGACCTTGCTGCAATTGGCGTCTTGTTTATTGTTGCTGTTCTGAGTTATCTTCCAATTCTCATTACAACATCTACCACAGTTTACATATTGTCCTATTTTGTATTTGTCTTACTCATCATGCTATTAAATGTGATTGGCCAACATGACGCCTGCCATAATACCTTATTTAAATCCGGCTGGAAAAATCGGTTATTTGGGCGTTTAGTTACATTACCCTTAGGATTAGAACCGGAATTTTGGCGCACACGCCACGTTCATTATCACCACCATTATGCCAATATCGAACATTATGATTTAGACACTGAAGAAAATGGCATATTCCGCCAAACACCCTTTCAGCGTTGGCGACCTTTTATGAAATATCAACATATTTATTGGCCTTTCGTCGCATCATTGTCACTCACATGGATAGCTCTGGTGTTTGATTGGTCTGATCGAACGGGGAAAACACGCTTAAAAACACAGAAAGTTTTAGAAGGTAAACTAGGTTGGGGGTTATTTTTAGGTAGCAAGATAGGACACTTAATATTGATGCTTGGTATCCCAGTAATAGTGGCTCACCATCATGGGATCAGCTTAACTGCAATATTTATCACGTACTTGTTGAGCCAGATGGTTGCTTCCATTTTTGTAATTTATTTATTATTAGGAACACATTGGGCAGAGACACAGTTTTTTACTGCACCTGAGGATAAACAAATCACGCATGGTTGGTACCACCATAATTTTGTCACGGCTTGTGACTGGCTACCAACTCCCCATTTTTTATGGCGCTTAACTGGGGGACTAAATTATCACCTTACACATCATCTTTTCCCTCATTGGCACCATCGCCATTACCCTGCTCTAGCACACATCTTAGCCAAATTGGCCCAACAGTACGATATGCCATACCGTTGTATTGATTACAAACAACTCGTTGCAGCTCAAATACGATTTTTAAAACAAATGGGACAACCGCCACTGCAATAACAATTTTAGTAATTTAAAAAATAACAACTTTCTAAAATGCCATCTCTAAATCCATTTGTTTAGAGGTCATTATCTAAATAAACCCTTAAGGTCTATCTTTCTTGCCTATGTTACACTTTAAATAGGCAATACCCTTATTATTAATGACGAATAATTAAAACGATTGATTTAATCATTGATATAAAAGCATACAGATACCCGGCTATTATTAACAAAATGACCTTTATTTATCTTTTGTTTACTATTTATTTATTAAGAAATTATTAAATTGACCGTTACATTTATTGATGTTTTATTTAAGTTATAAAAAATATAATCAAATAAAAATTAGATTTCATTTACACACTACAATTTTAGAATGGTTGGTGCTCGCATGAAAAAAGCAGAGTATTTTATAAAAAAATTACGTACACTCATTATGAGTGACAAAACATATCTCACTAATAAATTTACTAAAAAACTCAATTACCGCCCTGACTTTAAAGCCCCAAAAAGCTTTAATGAGAAAGTGAATTTTAGAATGTTGCGAGATAAAAACCCATTATATTCACAATTTGCAGATAAACTTACGGTAAGGGAATATATCTCACGTACAATAGGAAATGAATATTTAGTTCCTATCATTGATACTTATAAAAATGTCGATGAAATTGATATAAGCAAACTACCAGAGCGTTTTGTTTTAAAATGTAATCACGACAGTGGCAGTAGTATTATTTGTCGAAACAAAGCACAATTTAATTGGCTAAAAGCTAAAAACAAATTGGATTTTCATTTAACTAAAAATCTTTACTATATTACTCGAGAGCGTCATTATAAAACTATTCCCGCACAAATTATGTGTGAAGAATATATTGATTTATTCGCTAATAAAAACCGGAAGTTAGTACCAGAAACATGCCGGGTTCATTGTTTTTCCGGTAAGCCTGTCTATGCAGAAATTGACTATACCGACGAATTTGGTAATGAATTTATTAATATTTATGATATCAACTGGCAGTTACAACCCGTGACTTTTGGTTATCCAAACATGCTAGAACCCGTATCTGAACCGCCATTATTCAAAGAGATGTTACGGTTAGCAGAAATACTCGTCACTCCTTTTGATTATTGCCGAGCTGATTTTTTGATGTCTGATGAAAATACGTTGTATTTCAGCGAACTCACTTTCGCTCCAAATGCAGGTAGAACAAAAATATCACCGCTGTCATGGGATTTCAAATTAGGGGAGCTTTGGGAACAACGTATTGTACGTAACACTAGGCATTCCCCCATTGAAGCACAACTGGCACCATCAACCGTGAATAAAAAGAAATAATTAGAATACAAAAAAGCTCTGCAATAATTCACAGAGCTTTTTATTTATTGGTTTTATTTGTTGATAAAATTAATTTGCTAACACACTAGCCTTGCGACGTAAGCTGGCAATTAACATATAAATTGCAGTTACTAACAGCACAATAAAGAAAAAATTCACTAAACCATTATGTTGGCCTAAAAATGTTCCGGCGGCGATAGGCCCCATTGCTGAACCGATACTGTAACTAAACAACATCACCTGAGTTGCTGCCACAATGTAGGAGGAATCTAGGCTATCACACGCCAATGTTATCGCTACCGGGTATAAGGCAAAAGTTGACATACCGAGTAACGCTAAAGCAACGATCATCACCAAATAATCACTCGAAATATAAATAACACCCATCGCAAAAACACCTAATAATGAAACCATTGCAAGCAACAAGGTTTTACTCATTAAGATAGATAATTTACTAACAACTGGCTGTATTAACATCCCACCAAGAATAATTGAGGCCATCAACACACCGACTTGGTCAGTGGTGAATTGGTCTTTTTTCAATGATAACGGCATTAGCCCATAAATAGTTCCCATAGTAATACCAGAAACCATACAGCCAATAATTGCAGGTTTACTTAAACGAGCAATTTTTTTCAATGAGAGTTTCTGATGAGAACCACTTTCTGGCTGACCTTGGCGCACTAATAACGGTGGCATTACCGCTAATAATAATAACCCTAATACCACCATAAATGGATAAGCACCATGGGTTCCAATAACACCAATAGCAAGCTGGCCAAGTGTTGTTCCGCCATACAATGACGTCATATAAAAACTTAAACGTTTAGCACGCTCTTTCGGATTATCGCCAATCAATAACCAAGACTCGACAACCACAAAAATACCCGCCACCGCAACCCCTGCAATTAAGCGGTTCGGCAACCAAGCTTCAATGGTTGGCGTCCATGGCAGTACGATAACTGTCGCGGCAAGCATCAATAAAAAACCAATAAACGCAAGACGATGGCCTATTTTGGCAATAATAGGTTCAATTAACATTGAGCCAATTAATAAACCAATATAATACGCGCTCGCTAACCAGCCGGCATATTGCGTATCAATACCAAAGCTTCCCATCGATAATGGGATTAAGCTCATTAAATAACCCGATGCAATAGCAAAAATCGTTAACCCTGCAACAGGAACGAATGCATTGTCGCGTTTGCGCATGATAGTAGTGGACTGATTCACGCCCCACTCTCCAACTAACAAAATAAATAATATGCGCTGCAACTACATCGTAGAATACGACAACATTGTGTTCCCAAGAAAGAACACATTTCGGCGATTAGTGCAGTAGTAAAAAAACAAAGATAAGACTAATTTGAGCGCAATATAGAACGTTCAATCACGAAGTTAAAATGAGAAAATCTAATGGTGACTAACAAAATAATTTATGTGAGAAAAATCACGTTTTTTTTGTAGGTAAACCCTGTTCAAAAATGGCAAGAAAAAGAAACTAATTACCTAAATAACAGTTAGTTATAAAAACAACATGCAAAACCACCTCTGTTACTTTTAGATACAACTTAAACTAAATATAAGGAACCTAAAAAGTGCTTAATCACAAAAAAAATTATTTATTGTTTTCTCCTGCTGCATAAGCTGATTGATAAAGCAAATTTGCCTTGCTCAATTTACTAAAACAATTTATTTCACTTTTTTGTTTGTTATTCCCTTATTTTTTCTTTTTATTTAAAAATTAATAGAGGTTCATTAAAATTTAGTGAAAACACTATAAATCGAATTAGAGGAATGCATAAAAATACTAATTCTTACTCTTCCTTAGTGCAATACGAGAATTCGGTCTGGAGGAATGGGAGGAAAGTCGGCGCCATAACGTAGTCCTACTAATTCCTAAATACTCGGCCACCGCTTTACGATCCCCATTAAATCTTGCCATTACGTCTTCTAATGGTTCATGTGATTTATCTTTTATTACGACGTCCTTGTGTTCGCTACCCTGCCTTTCTGGAGATAAACTTATTAACATTTGTGTTGTGATCGCTTTTTCTGGGTAAGCACTGCAATACAGCGCGACTCGCTCCATTAAGTTTCTGAGTTCTCGAACATTGCCGGGCCATGAATACTCAAGAAAAAATTCTTTACATACAATTAGTTGCTGTACACGAAAGGAAGGTAAAGGCAATCTTAATCCTGCAAAGGCTAATTTAAGCAGCCGCTCCGCTAATACAAAAATATCATCGCCACGTTCATTGAGCGCTGGTACTCGCATTCTTAGTACCCCGAGCCGATAAAATAGATCAGCTCGAAAGCGCCCTTCTTTTACCCAACCGTCTAAATCACAGTGGGTTGCACAAATGACCCGAACATTGACTTGTAACGGTTTATACCCACCAACTCGCACTACCGAACGCTCTTCGAGCACTCGTAATAACTTTGTTTGTAATGCAATAGGCATTTCACCAATTTCATCTAAAAACAGTGTTCCCCCATTCGCCAGTTCAAATAAGCCTGCTCGGCCACCGCGGCGAGACCCCGTAAAGGCACCTTCTTCATAGCCAAATAATTCGGCTTCTAATAATGTTTCAGGTATTGCTCCGCAGTTTACGGCCACAAAAGGCATTTGTTGTTTACTTCGCTTATGTTGATTAAATAAGGTATATTCGTGATGAATGGCTTGTGCCACCATCTCTTTCCCTGTTCCACTCGCACCTTGAACCAATACCGTTGCATCAGAGCGTGCATATAACATAATGGTTTGCCTAACACGCTCCATCTGTAATGACAAACCAATCAGGTCATTAATGGTATAACGAACTTTTGCAGGATTAGGGGGGAGATATTTGTCTTGCGAATGGTTTTCACGCCTCGACATCAGGCTTAATTCGATAGCATCTGAAAATGCTTGCCGTATGGTTTGTGTGGAATAAACAAAAACCCCTGTCATCCCCATTTCATCTGCTAAGTCCATGATTAACCCAGCGCCCACCACAACGGAGAGCCCCAAAGCTTTCAGTGCTTTAAGCTGAGCTCTCGCATCCTCTGCGGTAACATAGCTACGCTGTTCAATTTGCAAACCAAAACGCTGCTGAAATTCATCTAATGACGAAAGCGGTTTTTTATAATTAATAATCCCAATTTTATCGCTAATCTCCCGGGCTTTGGTTAATGCCTGCATAACATCGAACCCACTGATTTTTACGTTAATAATGGGAACTGAAACATGACTTTTTAAATAAGCACCATTTGAACCCGCACTAATAATGGCGTCACAATGCCCTTCCTGTAATCGTTGACGAACGGCCTCTACCGCCTGTTCAAAACCAAGATTAAGTGGTGTGATTTCCGCTTGTTCACTAAATTCTGGGCTGATATCTCGAAACAGTGTAAATAACCGGGACACTGAAACCGTCCAAATAATCGGTTTATCCATCATCGCCATACCTTCTCATCGTGTTTCATTTCCGTTTCACTTAACAATATATTGTTTCAATGAAACATTCCAACTGATTATTTTAACTTTGTTTTTTCTATCACAAACCAGAAAAATCAATATCCAATTGATTTTTAATACATTTATATTCCCACACCTCTTAATTCAAGGTTGGCACGCCAATTGCTATATGACTATTGTTACCCTAATCTCATTACAACTGATTAACATTTTATGAGGCCGCTATGTCATCATTTAGTGCAGGACACAAATTTCGCGAGGCTATCAAGCAAGAGTCGCCATTGCAGCTTGTTGGAACGATCAATGCCAACCACGCACTCCTTGCAAAACAAGCTGGCTATAAAGCTATTTATTTATCTGGGGGTGGCGTAGCCGCAGGATCATTAGGTATGCCTGACTTAGGTATTTCAACGTTAGATGATGTTTTAATTGATATTCGACGCATTACCGACGTCTGTGACTTACCACTAATGGTTGACGCCGATATTGGCTTTGGCCCTTCCGCTTTTAACGTTGCCCGTACCGTGAAATCCTTTTGTAAAGCAGGTGCAGCAGGGTTACATATTGAAGACCAAGTGGGTGCCAAACGTTGTGGCCACCGCCCTAATAAAGAAATTGTTTCGACACAAGAAATGGTCGACCGCATCAAAGCAGCTGTTGATGCACGAACCGATGACAGTTTTGTGATTATGGCTCGAACTGATGCATTAGCGGTAGAAGGCATTGATGCCGCACTGGAACGTGCACAAGCTTACTTAGACGCAGGCGCGGACATGCTTTTCCCAGAAGCTATTACAGAACTCTCTATGTATCAAAAATTTACAAATAACACCTCTGCTCCCGTACTGGCCAATTTAACTGAATTTGGCCAAACCCCACTGTTTACTCTTGATGAATTACGCAGTGTTGGCATTGCCATCGCACTATATCCACTTTCTGCATTTCGCGCCATGAACAAAGCGGCTGAACAGGTTTATACAACATTACGTAAAGAAGGCACGCAAAAAAGTGTCATTCCGCTAATGCAAACTCGAGAAGAGCTGTATCAGAGTATTCATTATTACGATTATGAGCAAAAACTGGATGCATTATTTTCACAGAAAAAATATTAATTTTTAATTACTTATTATTACCGAAAGTTGCATTACCTCAGTCCCCTACAAGGAATAAATGATGAATGAACAACTTAACCACACTGAAACTCCTCAATTTAAACCTAAAAAATCAGTTGCACTTTCTGGTGTAGCAGCCGGAAACACGGCCCTTTGTACCGTTGGGCGTAATGGTAATGACCTGCATTATCGCGGGTTTGATATTCACGACTTGGCAACACAATGTGAATTTGAAGAAATCGCACATTTGCTCATCCATGAAAGGCTCCCTACGGCAACTGAACTCGTTGCATACAAAGAAAAACTGCAATCCCTTCGAGGGTTACCGGCAAGCGTTAAACAGACGTTAGAATCAATACCCGCTAACGCACACCCGATGGATGTCATGCGCACAGGCGTATCAATGATGGGCTGTGTTTTACCAGAAAAAGAATCGCACCCTTTTTCTGGTGCTAGAGATATCGCTGATCGCTTATTAGCGTCATTAGGGTCGATATTGTTGTACTGGTACCACTTTAGCCACCATGGACGGCGTATTGAAACCCAAACAGATGATGATTCGATTGGTGCGCATTTCTTACACCTATTACACGGTAAAAAACCTCCTGCTCAATGGGAAAAATTCATGCATATTACGGCAATTTTATATGCGGAACATGAATTTAACGCATCCACATTTGCAGCAAGGGTTATTGCTGGGACAGGTACGGATTTTTACTCAGCGATGACAGGGGCAATTGCCGCGCTGCGTGGTCCAAAACATGGCGGCGCAAATGAAGTTTCTTTAGAAATTCAGCAACGTTATGCCTCGATGGACGAAGCGGAACACGATATTACCGCACGCATTAAAAATAGTGAGGTTATCATTGGTTTTGGCCATCCAGTTTATACCCTCGCAGACCCTCGCCATCCCATTATCAAATCTGTTGCTTTACAGTTATCAGAGCAAAGTTTAAACCGGCATCTTTATACCGTTGCGGATCGCATTGAGTCCGTGATGAAACGTGAGAAAAACATGTTTCCCAACCTAGATTGGTTTTCGGCTGTGGCTTATCACCTGATGGGCATCCCCACCGCTATGTTTACCCCGTTATTTGTTATGGCGCGTACCGCTGGCTGGTCAGCCCATATTATTGAACAACGACAAGATAATAAAATTATTCGTCCTTCAGCCAACTACATTGGGCCTGAAAATCAATTATTTACTCCTATAGAACAGCGTTAAAAGGTAACCTAATGACAACACAAACCGTGCGTTCGCAACAAATTGAATTTGATAAAGTGATCAGCGATATTGTTGATTATGTAATGGATTACCCGATTATTTCTGACCTCGCCTATGATACAGCTTATCATTGCCTGCTCGACACGCTGGGTTGCGGTATGGAATCCCTTGAATACCCCGCATGTAAAAAATTATTAGGACCTATTGTGCCAGGAACAATTGTGCCAAATGGAGCAAAAATCCCAGGCACACAATTTCAATTAGATCCTGTGCAAGGCGCTTTTAATCTTGGTACCATGTGCCGCTGGCTCGATTTTAATGACACTTGGCTTGCTGCCGAATGGGGCCATCCATCAGATAACCTTGGCGGTATTTTGGCGACGGCTGACTGGCTTTCACGTGAAAACATTGCTAAAGGCAAAGCGCCACTAGTCATTAGAGATGTTTTGACTGCATTAATTAAAGCGCATGAAATTCAAGGTTGTATTGCGTTAGAAAACGCCTTTAACCAAGTTGGCCTTGATCATGTCATTTTAGTTAAAGTAGCCTCAACTGCGGTTGTTGCACATTTATTAGGGCTGGAAAGAGATCAAATTCTCAATGCCGTTTCCCAAGCATGGATTGATGGGCACAGCTTACGTACCTACCGCCATAGCCCCAATACAGGGTCCCGTAAATCATGGGCAGCCGGTGATGCCACATCCCGTGCAGTTCGGTTGGCTTTAATGGCTCAAAAAGGAGAAATGGGCTACCCAACGGCGCTAACCGCGAAAACATGGGGCTTCTACGATGTTTTATTTAATGGAAAACCACTGCGTTTTCAACGCCCTTATGGCTCATATGTCATGGAAAATGTGTTGTTTAAGATTTCTTTCCCTGCTGAGTTTCATTCCCAAACAGCGGTAGAAGCAGCTTTACAACTCTATCAAACCCTTGAGAAATTAGGGAAATCGGCACAAGATATTGAGTCTATTGCCATTCGTACCCATGAGGCTTGTATTCGTATTATTGATAAAAAAGGCCCATTAAATAACCCGGCAGATAGAGATCATTGCATCCAATATATGGTTGCTATCCCATTAATTTTTGGTCGTTTAACCGCAGCTGATTATGAAGACAATATTGCCAAAGATGCGCGTATTGATGCATTACGTGCAAAAATGTATTGCACCGAAGATGCACAGTTTACTCGAGATTATCATGATCCTGAAAAACGTTCGATTAGCAACGGGTTAACCATCACATTGAAAGATGGGCAAGTGCTTGATGAAGTTGTTATCGAATACCCAGTTGGTCACAAACGCCGCCGCAAAGAGGGTATGCCATTGTTATTGAATAAATTTAGAATTAATTTAGCAAGGCAATTCCCAGAAGCCCAACAAATTCGAATTCTAAAAGCCTCTCTCGATAAACCCATGCTAGAAAAAATGCCCGTCAATGAATATCTGGATTTGTTTGTTATTTAAGTCTAAATAATTATTAACCAGTAATTCAATTCAGCGCCTTAATATAGAGGCGCTGAATATTCACCTGCTAGATTAGAAAATAAATTGGTAACGAGTTTGGCTTCGATACACTTGTTGAGAAAGAGCAATCGAGCTGTATCGCGTGCCCCACTCCGAATGATTAATGGCGTCTGTTGGAAACTGAGTAGCCATCACTACCCCTGAATAAGGGACATACGTTCGGGTTTTCCCTGACGTTGCAAACAGATTATTTCCACTGTACACATGTAATGCAGGCTGTGTAGTGGCGATATTGAGGCACACATCACCACTTGGTGCGCTGAGGATTGCGACTGTCTGCTCACCATCGGTTAATGCGTTGTTTAATATAAACGTATGGTCATAGCCCCCAACACGACGCTGCACATCATCTTGTAAAAAATCCCGGCCAATTCGCTTACTTTGGCGAAAATCAAAATTTGTTTCTGCAACATTATGCCATTCCCCCGTTGGAATACCGTCCATATCTGTTGGCAAATATTGGTCTGCATCAATATATAAATCATGCTCTAAAGCCGTTCTAACCGAATCCTCTCCTGCTAAGTTAAAATAGATGTGATTCGCAAGGTTAACAGGGCAAGCCTCGGTAGCTTGGTAGTTATGATGGATAACCACTTGATTATCTTCTGTAAGTTCATAACTCACTTCAACGTCTAACTGGCTCGGAAAATCTTGTTCGCCAGCAGGAGACGCCAAAGAAAAAATAGCTTTCTGTGGAGTTGGTTGAAAAATACCCCATATACGGTGACTAAAATTATGTTTTCCACCATGAAGGCAATGTACTCCTTGGTTACCCGTTACCTGATAATGTTGCTTATTTAGCGTAAATTGAGAGTTATTTATACGGTTAGCTACTCGCCCGACTATCGAACCAAGATATACCCCTTGCTCCATCTGTTTCGCCATATTGGGTGAACCCAAAACAACATCTCGCTTTCCTGTTGTTAACGGAAGTATACAGCTAAGCCAACTAGCTCCTAAGCTACTGAGAATAACCTTCATACCATTTTGATTCGTAAGGGCAATTACTTTTGGAGCGCGAAATGTCTGACATTGTTCTTGAGTTAACCGCATTTTTTCCTCAATCATTCAATAATCACTATAGAGTACAAATTTGTAGAGTTTGCTACATGTTCCCTATACTTTGAACAAATACTATATTGTGCCATTATGAAACAACGTATTAATTTTCGCCTTGTTATCAACTGGATGCAATAATTAATAAGTCATTTTTATATAATAGCTTGCAATAAAAAACCGAGCCACTTTAAAGCTCGGTTCTTATCGAAAAATAAAATAAACGTATGATTAATGCTTAACATCTTTATCATAAGGGTCAAGGTGAGTCATAACATCTAAAATTAATGGGTTTTCCATCAACTTGTTACGTACATTTACCGCAATCTCATGGCCAACAGTAATACTCATATTTCCATCAAGTTCTAGATGCACATCTACTAATAAAAAATCACCCGACTTACGTGTTTTTAAATCATGATATCCCGATAACTCACTTATATTATCTAAAACAGAACGAATTTCCTGCAAAGTTTCCTCATTCGCGCCTTTATCCATTAAGTCTTGCATCGATTGATTCGTAAATTTGAACCCCATGCGAAAAACAAAAGTCCCGACAATGAGGGCAGCAATCGGGTCAAAAATACGTAAACCGCATAAACTCCCAATAATACCGATGGCAACAACTAATGAAGAAGCGGCATCAGAGCGTGCATGCCAAGCATTTGCAACTAACATACTCGAATTCACTTTGTTAGCAACATGAAGCATATATCTAAATAAACCTTCTTTTGCCACTAAAGCGATCAGTGCAGCGACCAAAGCTATGGTATGTACTTCAGGAATTAAATCTGGGTTGAGTAACTTTTCAATAGCAGACCAAACCATCCCCACACCAACAATTAATAAAATTATTCCTAATATTAATGAGGCACCATTTTCATAACGAAAATGGCCATAGGGGTGATCTTCATCAGGTTTTTTATGGCTTTTTTTATTCGCGATTAATACGACAAAATCAGCAATTAAATCAGACAAGGTATGGATACCATCAGCAACTAGCCCTGAAGAATGTGAAATAACACCAATAATTATCTGCCAAATGGATAAGAGTGTATTAACAACGACACTGATGAGTGTACTTTTCTTCGCTGCATTAAATTTTATTTGCTGTAGCTCGAGCTCACTTTTTTTCTTGGGCGAGGCATTATTCATATTCATATGATGTATTCTTTAATGAAAAACAAAATAATTATCATTCAAATAAACCTTTTAAATCAATTGGTTAATGATATTTAAAATCAATAATCGCATAGTTCCTGTTAAAAGTCTCACTAATAATTGTAAACAAAGGGTGACTCAACAATAATTATCCTTTATTTTCAAATAATTAATTATATTTACCTTAACTCTAAGCGATAAATGCGCACGTTATAGCATTTATTACTTTCCATTTAACTTATGATATATTGAAGATAAGCCTTTGTAATTAATTTCAAATAACACGAAAATGAGGTCGCTATGTATAAAAAAATCCTAGTTCCTATTGATTTGTTAGAAGATGAGTTGAACCAAGAGATCATCAAACACGTTGAGGCACTAGCGCAACTAAGCTCAGCCGAAATTCATTTTCTATCCGTTATTCCAAGTCTTGAATTATTTTTTGGTATTGAAATTGCCGCCTTACCAGAAAGCAATAAAGATTCTGCAGAACGCTCAGTTCTCGCAATGCGTGCATTAGAAGAGGTCATTAAAGATATCAAAGTTGCTGATGAACGTATTAACTGCAAAGTTGGTATTGGTTCCGCCAAAGACGAAATTTTGGATTATGCGCAAGAAATTGGTGCCGACCTAATAGTTGTTGGCTCTCATCACCCAAGCACTTCAACCTACCTATTAGGCTCCACAGCATCCGCTATTGTGCGCCATGCGAAAACATCTGTATTTGTTATTCGCTAAATTAATTGCTATAAAAAATGCCGCTAAATGCGGCATTTTCTTGAATATTTATTTATTAACTGAATCAATTAATTTATCGTCTGTAGACCAGATGCGATATTTCACTTGCATATCTTTTGGAGCGTAAACCACAATTGGTAGCTTGCTGTTATAACGCACAAATGCATCATCACCTAACTGAGTTGTCACAAAACGGTCTTTTGCCGGCTCAGAACATCCCATCATGGTAGACGCAGGGCCTTTTACTTCGTCGAGTTTATAATAATCATAACCCCAACCTTCTAATGTCTTTTTGTCTAGGTCACCCATAAACCATTGGCGGTTACAATCTGCTTTGATCGTTTTTCCAATAACTAACTCAACCATAAAGTCATTTTCATTTTGTTGCTTGGTTAATTCAATTACATGACGAGTCATACCCGATTCAGCTTTTGGATATGGCGCGATCTTTTCCAAATCTTCCGTTGCTACTGCACAAGATGAAATTAGTGCCGCTGCCATTACAGATAAAATCGCTTTTTTCATTATTTATTCCTATTTAAGAACATAAAACTAATTTTTAAAACCAGACTTTTATACATATTAAGTCATTTACGTCGTAATTATCACTATAGATGATTCTTAATTACAAAAATAGAGATAACTCAGGTAAAGCAATGTAATACGACTTAATTCTAGTAGAAAGATCATAAAACTAATAAAAATTATGTAAATTACAAGCTATTTGGATGTACAAAATGTACGCAATGTTTATACTGAATCTGAGGCTTAATACATTCTGAGGAGGTAGTATGTTATCAGCAGATCAAGATTTAGTTTCAAAATTAATCTCTACACATCCCCGTTTTCAGACTCTTTATGAAAAACACCATCAACTCGACAAAGAAATCAGTAAATTAGAAGGTCCTTCTGGAGCTGGTTACAATGAGCATGTCGCTAAGCTAAAAAAAGAAAAATTACATCTTAAAGATGAAATGCAAAAGATAATGCTCTCGAGTCAATAGCTTATCACGATAATAATATCTGGTATTTTTCTCACATAACGAAAATCACAAACTTAGCTAACATTCTAAAAATGACGATATTATATTGATTCATTTAGTCTTAGCTAAGTGGTTTTTCACACTAATATAAGAGGGTAATTTTTTACCCTCTTTTTATTGCGTCGAAAATTCACCATTTAATTGAGCTCTATCAATAAAAACACGAATAAATCATCATTAGCTAACCATTCGCCTCTTAAAATTGTATATTAAATATATGTTTTAATTCTCTAAGGACTTTCTATGGTTGGCAAACGCATTCATCGTGAAATTAAAACGATTGAAAAAATGATAAAAATCTATGAAAAAGCCTACCCTGCGCCACTAGAATCTCCTGATTTTTATCAAAAATTATTTTCCTATGCCGTTAATAGGCTAGAAAAATGCCGGTATGGGGAAGAAAAACCAGCATGTAAACAATGTCCAATCCATTGTTACCAACCCAAAATGCGGGAACAAATGAAGCTAGTTATGCGCTGGGCTGGCCCTAAAATGTTAATCCATCACCCAATACTCGCTATACGCCATTTAATTGATGATCGTAAACCTGTTCCTGATTTACCTACCAAAGTAAATAAACGCACAGCTCGGAAGCAAGAACCTCGATAAGCGTAACCATAACTCAAACTAACCCTCTACTTAAGCAAAATACAGTATAAGGAGAAGTAATAAAATACGGGTATATTAAACAATAATAAGCGAGAAAAGTAATAACAAGAAAAAACTATTTATCAAAACATATATTTAAAATACCTATCAGAGCCATCATTCAAACCTATCTACTAAAAAATGAGACTCAAGTCACATCTTAACAGCAATTACCCTCATATTAATAAATAATATCAATCGATACGATTATAAAAAAAAATAAATTAAGTTAGCAATCAATTATTACATTAATGAAATTAATCAATAATAGTTTTAACGAATTCTAATATCACCATTAGCATAGCTAAAATTCATATTACTATACTAAAAATGATAAGTGAGCAGAAAGTAGAAAAAAAACACATTTTATGTGTAATAAACAATAATATATTAACAACCGACTAATTTTATTAATTTAGAATTTTAATCTAAACTAATTAAAATTATAGGAATAAACAGAAAAAATACCATTTTAAAACCAATAAATACCGAGCTATTTGCAGAAAAAGATCGGAAAATATATATTTGGAAACATTTATTTATATTTGGAATTACAATGTGACACAAAATTAATCGATTTATATAATTTCAAACATACTAATAACATCCATGCTTTATATCACCAGGTGGAAATTGTTGAACATTTAATTTTGAAGTTATATTTAAATACAATTAATGAAGGTATCGTCATGCAAGTAGTAAATTCACCAAATCAATACGTAATTAAACAAATAAAAGTTAATAGTAACGCAGCTCATCACATTATCGATTTAGAAACCAAAGGGCTTTTAATCGTAGAGCAAGGCTCGGTATTACTAGAAACCCCATCTAACTCTCAACGTTTAAATGAAGGTGATATCTTATATCACAAACAAGGCGCTTACTCATTGCAGCTCGCTGAAACAACAAATTGTGATTTACTTTGGATTTCTTTAGATGATAAGTTTTTACGTAACTTCATCTCCAATCATGGTGCTGAGTTAAGTGGAATAGACCGCGGTGAAGGCTTACCATGTGATGTAATTAAATTTAATTCTTCTCCTCTCATTAACGAAATTAAAGCAAGCTTAAATGCATTTATCAATAATGAATACCCTGATGTTATCTTCTCACTCAGAGTAAGCGAGTTATTATTATTACTGAGCTACAGTGAACAAGGTGCTTTATTGTTATCTAATTTTAGACAGCTGAGTAGTCGCCAAGTAGAGCGTTTGCAATTATTTATGGAAAATAATTATCTTAAGGAGTGGAAATTAAGTGAGTTTGCACGTACTTTTGGCATGGGGTTAACAACCTTTAAAGAGCTGTTCAATACCGTTTATGCTACATCACCACGTTCTTGGATTAGTGAAAAACGTATTATGTATGCACACCAGTTATTAATTAACACAACAATGAGTATTGTTGAAGTTTCAATGGAAGCTGGTTTTTCAAGTCAATCTTACTTCACTCAAACTTATCGAAAAAGATTTGGATACACTCCGAGTCGGTCAAGAATAGCAGCTTAACCGCTCAGTAATATTCAAACTCATGCCCTGTCAGTTATAGAAATATAATCTGGCAGAACGGCAAGCAGCTCTCCCCCTTTTAAGTATTCACCTAAACTTCTTATACTTCTTATACTCCCTTTTAAATTAATACATCACAAAAAAGGTAATTTGCCTTTTCAGTGACAAATTACCTTTAAGATAAACTTAGACAAAAATTATATTATTTTGCTTTAATTATTTTCAAATCAATAATTGACATGGAGTTTGGTGGTACTTCACCAGGTATACCTTCAACACCATACCCTCCTTCAGGCTTAATATATACCTTAACCATGCCCCCTTCCCCTGCTCGTTCTACAAAGGAATTTAATGGAGCTGGTAACTGGCTATAAGGCAATGTGACAGGGTTTTGATCGGTGTACAATACTGTAACCTTACCATCCGTCAATTGTTCCCTCATAATAAAAGTTACATCTTTATTTTTGACGTCTTTTATCGGTGAGCCTGCTTGCATGATCTTATAGTAAGTGTTGTTATCGAGCTTACTGTATTTTTGAGCAGTAATTTGTTCAATAATCTTTTGGTTTTTCTTCGCATTTTCTGCAGCGATCGCTTTTAAATCTTTACTAGGCGGAACTCGTCCAGCCAAACCTGTATTCGTTTTTGATCCACTTCTCGCTTTTAATGCATCATTTTCATCTTGTAGTTGAGTTATCAATCGGTTCAAGTCCACAATTTGTAATTTTAAAGTTTCATCACTCGAAATGGATTTACGCGAATCTAACTCTGTTTGTAATTTTTTCAATTTCTCTTGTGCTAATGCTAATTCTTTCTGAGAAGTCGTTTTTAAATCACCAAAAAGCTTATTTGTGTCTGCCAGTTTTTGCTCAACCTCAGACTGTTTCTTTGTTTTAGCCGCTATATCACTTTCAAGTTTGTTAATTTTGTCTTCTTGAGACTTAGTCTGCTTAACAAATTGCTGATTTTGCTGCTCAAGTTTTCTCTTCTCATTTTCTTGGGCAGTAAGAGCATCATTAATTGATTTTTTCTCAGATTCTAACTTAGCTAAAGCTGATTCTTTCTGTTTCAATAGGGCAATCTGTTTATTTAAGTTTATTGTTAGCTCTTTAACTTGCTTGTCACTTGCTTGCCCTATTAGCGCTGTTTGTTTTTCAACATCTTTTTGTAACTTCAACAGGTCTGCGTTGGCTTGCTTCAGTTGAGCCTGAGCTGCAGCGTAATCTTGCTCTTGTTGACGAAGTTTCCCCTGCAAGTCTGCCTGCTGTTTTTCACTGTTCGCGAA